>CAYJMB010000036.1:0-6778 GCA_964371455.1 uncultured archaeon
AGGGCTTGCAGTTCCTGCACCTCGCCGGCATAGGCGCATTTCTGAGGTACAACATCTGAGCTGTCCCGCTATTTAAATGGGTAATCTATTTATACTTACCTAAAAGTAATAACTTTAGTCAAAATATGTCTGGGGATGGATTTTATGCATAGACGCGAGTTTATGAAAGGCGGCCTGGCGGCCATAGCTTATTTACCATTTTACGGAGCTGATGTAGCCGCCCCGGCAGACAGCAAATTCGAACGCCTTTACAGAAGAATAGCAGAGGACGTGCAGGATGGAAAACCTCTTGTCATAGTCACTTACGCAGGGCTCTGGCCGGATGGCAGGCAGCCTGAAAACAATATCCACTGGGGCACTTATCACGGCCCTTGGAGAATGTTCCAGCAGATCTCGAAGGATGCGCGCATCCACAGTTATTACAGGACTAAATGGGAAGAACTTTCTCTTGAAAAAAATGTGCAGGATCCCGTAAGGTTGGCTGTTTTTGCGGCAAAATGCGGCGGTGGAAAATGGGAGAAAATGGGCGTGAAAGATCAATTCGATATGTACATGGTTCTCCATGCCTACAAAGACCTGAGAGCCGGCGCAGTCAGAATGGCTGAACACCTGAAGCATAGCACAGCGCAATCCGTAAGCGCAAGGGGCAAAAAACTCCGTCTCGAGGATGTTCAGATAGTTGGGTACAATGGTCATAACTTTTATTATGATGGTCCCTTTGATGGAATAAAAGAAGTGAAAGGTTCGCCGAAAAGACAGAAGGGCGTTTTCGTGATAGGCTGCGATACAAAACCATTTTTCAGGGATGATCTGGTTGGTGCAAATGTCACAGGGGTCGCATTTACAACCTCTTTGATGGCTCCTGAGGGTTACAATTTGCTCGAAATGGCAGATGGTCTGGCAAATGCTGACTCAGGACATAAAATAGCAAGAGCCATGAACGGCAGCTATAGGCACTGGCAGATGAGCACGGGCCACAAACGCCCTGGCGATCTTTTCGTGAATGACGATTATGGACTGTAAATGGCCGCTAAGTGAGTTGATATGAAAGCAAAAATACTTGCAACAATACTATTTGGTTCTCTTTCGCTGGGAATTGCATTGTCTCAAACGAATGCACGGAAAAATACTGAATGGTATAGAAACACTGAAATATACCGGAAGTTCGCAGAAACAAGTCAGACGCTTCCAGAGTATCAGGGAGTAAGACGGATAGTATTGAATGAGAAACCGGGCATATACAAAGTGTACATAAAATATACAGACGGAAATAAGAATGGAAAAGCAGACAGCGGAGATCGTCTTGAGCTTGAAGTGCTCCGCAGACCATCCAAAGAAGATCCTTATGTCGTAGAAAATTTTCAAGATATTGGTCTTGATGGCCTGGATTTTTATCATGCAGATTACCACGATGAGAAAGGGGGAGAGGTCTGTGTAGATTCGCACGTAACGGTGCTTTCGAAAAAAGAGAAACAAAAAGCAGCAACTCGCTACGCCGATCTTGTGGAATACCTGATCTCAAAAATCAGATGACCAGACCGCATGTTTATTCTCATTATTTCTTGTCCCACGGCTTTGTCAAGTATATGTCCGATAATGGCGGCCCTTCTTTCCCGCTATAGAATGTCCTCCAGTGCATTTCCCTGTGAAGGCCGCCGCCGGGGCCGAGCCCCAGTACGTTTCCGCCCTGCGTCACCGACATCCCTGTCGTCGAGCCGCTGGCAGAGATGCCGAAGGCCTCGGAGAACACCTGTGCTATGCTGTCTATTCCTGATGCCGCTCTTCTTCCTTCCCCTTCCGCGTCGGCAAGTACCTGTTGAACAAAGTCTGGGCTAATCTCCTGACCGAGTCTACTGCTCAATTCCCGCCTCTGCGCCGCGGGATTCTGCCTTCCAAGACGCGCGAACTGTAATGCTTGATTATGACTTGGTCCGGTATCATGGCTGCACCAGCCAGCGGTGTGGCAGCCTATCATTGTAGCTCTCGTGTTTTTGCCGATTACATTCAACTCGCCTATAGCGGCTTTAAGGTCTTTGACGCTCTCGCCCTCAAGGCCAGCTATATCCCTGCTCCCTGAATGGCCAATAAATTCTATGAACTTCAGGGGGGAGTTTTGCTTTCCGACTTCCATCAAAGTGGAGGCAATGGTGTTATAATCGCTCCAAACATCCTTGACTGCGAGAAGCTTCACATTGAGCCCTTTGTTTCTGTACAATTTGGCGCGTTCCCCGGCAGTGTTCTCGAACATGTTTCCTGATTTGTAATCGGTATCGATTTCTCCTGGCACGTAGAATATTAAGACATCCACTTTTTTTGCCTGCAGCCCATCAGGGTCCACAAATTTCACAGGATTGTTGGACGCATAGGCATAACGGTTCCAGTTCTGCGGCCTCGTCATGTCAGGGGTTCCGGAGTCTGCGGAAAGAAAAGTTCCTCTTTCAGGCTCGTAAAATCTTGTCTTCATGTAGTCGTTGCCGGTTTCCTTGTCGCGCTCATGCCCTGTGAATTTTCTGTTCGTGCTGTCAGAGTCCTGTGTTTCTTCTTCGCCATATGGGTAGAAGCTGTGGCTTGACAGGACATTCCCGCCGCTGTCAGTTATAGCTCTGACAGAGCCCACATGGTCCTTGTGGTAGAATTTTGTCGCATCCTTGCCGGCATTGTCTGGCTTGTTTTCAAATTCTGAATACAGTACTCCATTCGCGCCCCTTATGTAGTACGTCTCATCATTTCCTGCTTTCTTGATGATCCTCTGCGTGCCCAGATAGAAATATTCTACTTCTCCGTCTGGAGTAGTGACTTTCACAAGCCTGCCTGCGCCGTCATAGGCATACCTGTTCTCGCCGTCATTGATCACGTTTCCAGCCCTGTCATAGCTCATGCCACTGTCGTGGTTTTTTCCGTCAAATGATAAGCTTTCCTCCAGTGTGGGAACTCCTTCCTGCCTTATGCGGTTATTGCTACTGTCAAATGCATAATCCAGTTTCCAGTCCCTGAAACCAGCGGACTGGGCCGTTTTCAGCCTGTCGAGGCAGTCGTAGCCGAACAGCAATCTCCTTTCCTGCGAAAGTATTTTTTCATTTATTGTGCCTATGTCATTGACTTCAGCAGCAGAGTAGTAACCGCTGCCGTCGCATTTTTCCGGCGCTGTTTTGTAATTGTAATCAAGCCTGAGTATTTGGCCTGTGTTTCTTGACGTTACAAGAAGTGTCCTCTGGTCAAAGTTAGTCTGCTCAATTAGTCCGTTGCCGAAAGTGCGCATAATTGCCGGGCCGTGCTTGGCGAATTTGTTTAATGCGAGCAGGTTGGAGATTCTGCCTCCGAAGATGCCCGTCAAAAGTCTCAGCTGCCCTGCGTTGTTGTACGAATATTTCAGAACCCGGCCGCTGGGCAGTCCGACTGACTCTAGGCTCCCGAAATCGTTGTAGCTGTAGGTAATCGGAAATGTGTTTGAGTCTATGCTCATGCTCTCTGTTTTTACTCTGCCGGCGCTATCATACTCAAATGATCTAGAAATCCTGCCTTCTTTTACTTTTGTTATCTGCCCGGCTGCCTTGAATCCTTTGTCGTATTCATAAGCTGCAGTATTTGTGGGCACAGAGCCGCTGTAGGTTTTTGCAAGCGGCCTGTCAAGGGCGTCATACGTAGTCCTGATTACATAATCGTCTGCAGTTCTAATTGTTGTGGGATTTCCATTTGCATCATATTCTTCAGCAGTGTACACGCCGTCCATCTCAGGTATTTTCGATATCTTTGGTCTTCCAAAGCCGTCGTAAGTAAACAGGCGCTCTGCGTTGTCAGGATGCAATACGCGAATGAGGTTTCCCAGCACATCGTATTCGTAGCGTGTCAGGCTTTCCCTCTCATCCCTGACACTTATTAATCTCCCCAGCGAATCGACTTCTACTGTTTTCTCTCTTCCATACGGATCTGTTATGGTTGTTTTCCTGCCATCGTAGTTATATTGGATCTCAGCGCCATTCGGCGATGTTGTTTTTACGGGCCTATCCAAGCTGTCGAATTCTGTGAGAATCTGATAGCCGTACTCGTTTACTGCTTTGTGCCGCCTACCCAGCGCATCAAACTCGTATGATATGGTCACCTCCTCTTCCCCTTGGCCGTTTGGATTTGTAGTGAGAAGCTTGACAAGCCTGCCGTCGCCGTCATAAAAGCTTGTCGTTTTCTTGATCATCTGGCCTTTTGATGAGAAGTAGTGCTCAGTTGTTGTTCTTGCAGAGTCATCGTAAATGGCAGTTGCAAAAGTGCCATCGGGATTTGTGATTTTTGTTATCCTCAACAGCGGCTCGCTGTATTCAGCCCGCGTGGAAAGGCCGTTGAGGTCTGTTGCGGCTGTCGCAATTCCGCTTCTGCAGTCGTATGAAATTGACGAAGATTGTCTAAGTGCGTTTGTAGCCTTGGTGGTATAAGTTCCGCCGCACCCTTTGTCAGGATCGTATTCTGTTGTCGTCGCATAACCTCGTGGGTTGATTGTCTTGACAGCCTGGCCAGCTTCGTTATATATTGTCTTTGCAATTATCGGTTGCAGCTTTCCTGTGGGGTCATAGTTGATTTGCTCTGTTGGCAGGCCTATGGGAGTTGAGACAGGAGCAAAGTTTGTGATTTTCCCTCTATCAACACCGACAACAGGCTGCGTGTCGTATTTTATCTCTGACCATGCAAAAAGATTCCCGTCTCTGTCAAATGTCTTCTGCGTTTTCACAAGCCCTATCAGGTTTGCATTAAGATAGGCAACATCGTCAGCGTACAATGTCTTGTCTGTCTTCACGAGTCCGTTCTCGTCATACAGAGAACTCTCAACAGGCCTGTAAAAAGGAGATTTTTTCTCAAAAAGCACTCCTGCTGCTCCCTCCAGTGTAGGGGTGTAAATAGTCCTGTCTATTGAGTCGTACGCCACTGCTTCTGTCTTTTCTGCGCCTTCCTGCCATGCGGTAGAAGAAACAGTCCTGCAGAAGCCCTCTGCCTTGCCGAAGACTGGCGTCGTTGTTATAGTGGCACACTTATGGTCTTTCGTTGTCTTCAAGAGTACCTTGCCTGTCGCGGAATCCATGACTTCGCTGCTGTCCTCCACAAAATCCACTGTCTTGTATCCAAAGACATGACTTTCCAGCTTCAGCGGAGCGCCACTGCCATTATAGTAGTTTATCATTGTCTCAGACTTTCCTGACTGCTTCGAAGAAGTTGTGTACACTACCTTTACCTCAGGGCGCGAAGCGTCTTTCTGGTAATTCTCAAGCGATTTCACGTAGCCGTATTTCACACAGCCGTCTATCCCAAGAAACTGTGACAACTCGTCCGCCTCGTCAGGTGCGGAAGCTGGCTTTGGGGCTTCGTATAGCCCATTGAATGTGAACACGCTTTTCTTGCCGTAGGGATTGGTTGCCTCGGCGAGCGAGCCGTCTGAGCTGGTTACTGATTTGTAAGGGTACTCTGAAGGGCTTGTCGTGCCCCAGCCGCGGTCGTAATTGAAAGACCATTTCAGGTTATTTGGCGTAGTCACCGACTTGACAGTAACAAAGTAATTGCTGCTTGTATAAGATCTGAATTTCCCAACACTGCTGCATTTGTTCCAGAGATTTTTGTTGTCGTAATAGAGTTCCTGGAAATCAATCGTGATTTTCATATCCTCTCCGTCTGGATAGAAATCCTTTGCAATGATCTGATGCGGAAACAGGTACTCTGGATCGTATTTCAGGACCACCACCCTGCCCGCCGTATCTGTTATCCGGAGCTCGTCCAGATACCATGCACTTGACGAATCCTGCGCAAAATTATAGCTCATGGAAATGTAATTGCCAAACCTATCTCCAACCTTCAGTGGAATGCCCACGCCGTAAGCTATATTTTTCAACTCGCCAACGTCGTTCTGGCCAAAGCCACCGTGCTGCTGCACCAGCAGAAGCTCGACAGACGAGCCTGTGGTATCGATTATGCGAACCACGGTTCCTGTTTTCCTTGTCCAGCCAAGGTCTATCTCTTTTGACTCGCCTGTAAAAATCATCTTTCTTCCGTTGCCGTTCGTGGAGTAGAATTCGGTGCTGCTGAATTTCTTCAGCGAATTTAGATAATCAATATCTTTTGATGTGCATTCGTGCACATCGTTAATCTTAATACTTGGGTAGAAAAATGAGACAGAGCCGTCCGCTCCGGTGTACGTGAAAAACTGCGTCCTGCAGTTCGTGTAGGTCCTGGCAGGAATCCAGATATTGGTGTCGGGAGCCAGATAGCCACCTTCTGTTACTGAATACGCGTTCACGTTGTGGTAGAGCCGCGCGCCTGCAGGGGAAATTAGGCTCCATCCACCCAGGTTGTTCACTGGTATCATGCTGCCGCCGTCAGAAGCGAAAGAAGGCCTGGCAAGCTCGAAAAATGATTCGGAGTCCTCCAGCTTTATGTAGCTATTATCGGCAAGCTGGTCGAATGAATTGTCCTTTGAGAGATAGGAAAAGTCCACCATCTGCCAGAAATTGTTTGAGAAAGACAGTCCAAGGGACAAATCCATGCCTGCCCTGCCGGGCAATGAAAGAAGCTGGATACTGAAAGCCTGCGAGCGTGTCATGGGGTTTACGCCGAAGTCTCCCTGGAAGCTGAAAGACTGGCCGTCGCCCTTGCCAAGAAGAGGGCTCCTGCTGAACTTTGTCGTGAGTGCAGATGCTGGCGCTGCTAATACAATCAGCACCAAGACAGCAAACAGCAAAGACTTACCCGACATTCTCAATCTCCCCTATGACCTGCGAGCCAACAACAATGTAGTCTTTTTTCC
>CAYJMB010000037.1:0-6535 GCA_964371455.1 uncultured archaeon
ATCTTTGATTCTGTTCATGCAGCTATATGTGTTTCTTTGAATGAAAAAATTCTTTCTTCAGATACAGTTTTTGACACCATCAAAGAAATTAAGAGAATAGACCCCAAAGAACTGTCCAAAAAATCATGATTTTTCCTACAAAAACACAGGCCCCAGTAAATTAAACAAGATTAGTAATATCATCGCAATGCTTACGCCTCTTACTATGTTCTTTGTCCGGGGCGTGAAGTGCCCCACGACTTCCTCAAACAGCAGCCCGCCGTCCAGCGGTTTTATCGGCAGCAAGTTCACAAGCCCGATGCCAAACGAGAAGATGAAAATCCAGAGCAGTATCATAGAGACATTCTGGTATGCCTTGATATCGCCGCTGAATTTGTATGCAGGCATCTGCGGACTGACACCCAGGTAAGCCTTTTCTTTCTGCTCAGGATGCTCTGCAAGAGTGATCCGGAATTCTTTCACTTTCTTGAGATCTGTACCAGCAACAGGCTGCGGAATTATGTATGGCGGCGTGCTGAATGCGGGCACAAGAATATTATCTGCTGCTGCTCTCACATTTACAGTGTCCCCTGGCTTGTACTGTGCCAGTACAAGTGATAAGTCATCTGTGCTTTTTATCGCGATGCCATCTATTTCTGTTATTGTTCCAAAAAGTCCTGACTGGTTAGCAGGGCCGCCTTCTATTGTATTCACAAAAATCCCTGTGGGTTGAAAGAAAACAGGAAATGAGAGCGCGAAAATAATGATTATGATCGCAGCCACAACGAGGTTCGCGAACGAGCCGGCAGCATAGACCTTCATCCTTGTGCTCTTCTTTGCTTTCTGCAGCTGCTTCTCGTCAGGCTCCACAAATGCCCCGGGAATTACAAAGAGCAGGATCCATCCCACAGACTTGATCCTGATTTTGTCCAGCCTGCATACAATGCCATGCATGAATTCGTGCGGTATCACGACTGCAGCGATGCCTATGATCCAGATCCACCACGGCACAACAAATATGCCTGGCACATTTACAGGAGAGCTTACAGGCCCTGGCAGCAGCAATCGCACGCCTCCCTCTACCCCGCCCTGTGTTATAACAGCAGCCTGCGCAATGAGGTAGAGCGAGCCGACGAGCATGACAGGTATGCCTATTATCAGTCCCGCAGTTGCAAACTTTCCCCAGAATGTCCTGTGGCTCTGCGCAGTCCTGTCAATAAAGTCCCGCCCTTTCTGCGTTCTTCTTATGAAAATTATTCCTTCAAGCTTTACTTTCCTTCTGTCCTTGTAGATGAGTGCGGCAAGGGCAATGACAAAGAGAAAGAATGCCACTATGTCAAAGCCAAAATAGCCAATTGTCCCTGCAATAACAGACAGTATTGCAAGAATCAGAAACACAATATAAGCAAACATGCCTTTACATGGAAAGGAAGGTTAATAAGTTTATATCTTAATTCTGAAAATCCTTTTTATTTGGGCTAGCGCAAGAATAATCATGCAACCTGCCATAGGCGTGCTCATATTTAGCATACTTGCTCTTAGCACGCTCGCACACGCAGCTCCTGTGCTCTTTGGCCAGACGCCGGAAAACGGCACATTTATAGGAAAGGGCAGCAGGAATTTCACAGTGAACATAACAAGCTCTGACTTCAATGCGAGCAGCGGGCTGCTCTTTATTATCTCAGAGAATGCCTACCAGCAGAAAGAGAGCTGGGACAACTACACCATGCAGTGCACAAACGCTGGCACCAACTGGACCTGCACAAGAACAATCTCCTTTGCCATAGCAGGCACAGACACAATAGAATTCTTCTATTTTGAAGCCAGAGACAGCAACGGAGAAACAGGAAGACTGGGCACTGCCGCTGCTCCGCTGAAAGTCACTCTGGACAGAAATCCTCCTCTGATATCCCTTCTCTCTCCAGCAAACGGGGGCTATGTATCCAACAACATCACAGTTATTGTAGCAACCTCAGACCCGTCATCAGGTGTCAATGCATCCAGTGCACAATATTCTCTGGACAATATCACATGGTCCAATCTCACAAATAACACCGCCATCGCGAATACGACAAGTTATTCCCATAACCAGTCTCTCACAGTTTACGCCAGAGTGAGCGACAATGTCAATACTTCTAATTCAACCAGTGTAAATGTGACAGTCGACAAAGAACTTCCCAGGTTGGCCATAATTAGCCCAGCCAACAATTCCTTTTTCACAGGACTGGCAACATTCAGCATCAATGCCAGCGATGACCTGTCAGGCATAAACACTCAGAGGGTCCGTTTCATGTTGGCAAATCAGGAATTCCCTCTGTCCTGCGCTGGAACGAAGAACTACACCTGCACAGCGGATATTGAGACATCTGTTTATGCAGATAATAAATACAATTTAACATTTCTAACAGAAGACAACGCAGGCAATGCTGCAAATGCTTCTGTGACTATAACGCTGAAAAACAGCAAGCCGACAGTAAAGATCATGAACTCCAACAACGCACTTGTGAAAGGCGTTGTTACCATCAATGCATCTATCACAAATCCCGAAGGCTCAATAGCCAATGTCACACTGCAGATAACAAAAGGCAGCCAGACAACACTGCAGACAATGAGCTGCAACAGCAATTTTACACTCTGCGAATATTTCTGGGACACGCAGAAGTTCGGCGACGGCTCTCATGCCCTTACAGTGATAGCCAACAGCGTCCTGAACTATTCTGTGACAGATGCCATAACATTACGCGTTGACAACACAAAGCCCACGATAAACATCAATGTGCCTGACAACGTCAGCCGCGTGTTCTGGCTCAACGCGACAGTCGCGGACAGCAACATAGACACAGGCAGAGTGACATTCACTGTTAAATCTGTTGTGAGAAATATGCCCTGTGTCTACGAAGCAAATGTCCTTGCATGTGCAGTCCAATACGATTCTGCTGCGCTTGACGACGGCGAGCAGAAATTTGATGTCACAGCTGTCGACTACGCAGGCAACTCCTTCACAGCATCTAAGACAATAACCATTGATAATAATCCGCCGGATTTTGTGTTCCTGAAAATCAGCCCCCTGCAGATGGACAGGTCAGGCGAAGTGGAACTCACAGCAGGCTTGCAGGATGCAACGACCGCTGTCAAGAATGTAAGCGCTCTCATTAGCCGCGGCAACTTTACAGCGAAAGTAAATCTCACGCAAAATGGAGACGTATGGACAACAAAGATTTTTGTGGATGTCTGGATAAGCAGGATTTTTGTGGATGTTTCCGGCACCTATATTGTCGACATAGAAGCTTATGATGTTATGGGAAACTTGGCGCTCTACAACGGCCGCGGCCGCTTCTTTGTAGGCCTGCTGGCATGCGGCGACAATGTATGCCAGTCAGGAGAAACCTACTGCCTCTGTACCAATGACTGCCGCCCCCCATCCTGTTCTTCTACCCAGGTTGTGGAGTGCGCAGCCGGCATACCATCGTGCACCTCCCCTGCACGCTGCGGCGATAACATATGCTCTGCTGCAGAAACCTGCAGCTCCTGTGGCGCAGACTGCGGCGCATGCAGGGTAGAAAATGTTGTGTCACTTTCATCCAGGGAGATAAATGTCCAGCCGCAGCCGGCTTTCGGGGCGCCTTCTTCCGGCATAGACACAGCAGTGTCAAATATTACAGAAATTTCATCTTCGCCTCTCGTTTTTTTCCCTGTTCTAATAGTCATTATGACGCTTGTCGCCATAGGGGTATCAAAACTGAGAAAACCAAAGCCAGAGCACCTCTGGAAAGACTGAGATTATCGAACAGGTAGAAATCATGAATTATTCTGCAACTTCTGTTTATCTATCTTTTGTCAACGCAGTGCAGAGAAACACATTCACATTAATAACTATTAAAAATTAGTCTGGCATATGTTGTTAGTGATGTTATGGAATCGCAATTCTGGGCAGACCAGCTCGCAGAGCAGATAATCGCGCGTGCAAAGCGCGAGCGTGTTGTTGCAAATATAAAATGCCAGCAGACACCTTCAGGAGGCAAGCACATCGGCAATCTTAACGACGTGGCACGCGCCTATTTTCCTTACAAGGCAGTGTTAGAGAGAGGCGAGAGCGCGACTTTTGTCCACACAACAGACGACCGGGACCCGCTGAAAGATGTGCCGCGCAAAGTCCCCGACCTTGAAGGCAACTGGCGCCTTTCCAAGGATCTCATGGACATGACGCCATTCCTGGGCATGCCTCTCTGCAGAATTCCAGACCCGTTTGAATGCTGCTCTTCCTGGTCCAGGCATTTTACAAAAGTGTGGATGGATGGCGTGTATGCGCTGGGCATGAGCCCGGAGCTCTACTCAGTCAATGATCTTTATGAGCAGGGAAAATTTGAACCCTACATGCGCATGGTCTTTGAGAAGCGCGAAGCTGTGGGCATTATCGTCTCAAAGTTCCAGGAAACCAAAGGTGAGAAATACATCCCTTTTGATGCGATCTGCCGGAACTGCGGCCGCCTCGCAAACATAGACAACTTTGACCTTGAAAAAAAGCTTGTGCATTTTGTCTGCGGCGGCAAATCCATAAAGAAAAAAAAGAGCATTGGTTGTGGAAAAGACGCATGGGTGCCATGGACAGAGGGCAAGCTGCAATGGAGATTTGAATGGCCTGCACTCATGGCGATATTCAACACAACGTACGAGCCCTTTGGCAAAGACCACTACGAGGGCAGCTGGAAAAGCGTGCTGGAGATCATGCCCAAGATCTATAATCGCGAGCCGCCTATTCCGTTTGTATATGAATTCTTCCTCGTCAACAGCGAGAAGATGTCCGCCTCTGTAGGCAATGTCTACATTGTCCAGGACATGCTGAAAATCATGGAGCCTGAGATTTTCCTGTATTTCTATACGAAGCGTCCCGGCAGGCAGAGGAACCTCGACCTCAGCCACATCTATTTCCTGATTGACGACTTCGAGCGTGCAGAACGTATTTACTTCGGCAAAGAAGATGAGCCGAACAAGAAAGAGAAAGCAAACATCATGCGCATGTACGGGTCTGTTGCAGAAAAAAGAGAGCACATGCCTATCCGCGTGCCTTATCAGTTCGCAGCACTCATAGGCCAAACCGCAAGCAGCGAAGAAGGTATAGATCGCGCAATAGAGCTGCTGAAATTCACAGGCCACATAAAGCACGCGGGCCCAAAAGACAGGGCTGCCATCGCGAAGCGCCTTGCCCTGGCTGCGCACTGGGCGCGCACTTACGCGCCTCCAGAAGCCCGTCTCATTGTCAACAGCGAATTGCCGCGCCCTGATTTTGCCAAAAACGAAAGATCAGCGCTCCTGTCTTTATTGCAGGAACTCAGGAAAAACCACAACGAAAAAGAGTTGCAGGCAGAAATCTATGAAATTGCAAAAAGCAATGACATGGAACCCAAGGACTTCTTCCGCCTTATGTACCAAATCCTCCTCAGTAAAGATTCCGGTCCTCGCCTTGGCCCGTTTATCATAGCCATCGGCAAAGAGCGCGTAATCTCAATGCTGGAACAGCTGGAATAAATGCAATCTGCGCCATTCTGCTGGACGAAGAAATAAATAGATGAAAGCAGTAATATCTGGTAGGTAATAATGTTTAGAGGAAAATTTCAGTACCATTATTCTCAGGGCCGCAGGAAAGCATGGACAGTTGCTGTGATTGTCATAATACTTATCCTTGCAGCTGGTTTTGTATATTTTAGCAATCTGAAATTTGCAGTGCAGGGCAACCAGACAGGGCAGGAACAACCGCCTGTCTCCGCACCACAGCAGCCAGCACCACAGCAGCCAGCACCGGCAAATGCAACAGGCAACCAAACCAATGCCACAACTAATGAAACTAATGCAACGCAGCCTGCACCGAGCACAGGCCAGGGCCTATCAGCAGAATATTACACAACAACAGGCCTGGCAGGCGATGTAGCGGCGACAAAAATCGTGCCGAAAGTGGATTTCATATGGTCCGAGTCAAATCCTCCTGCTGATGGAATAGACTGGAAAAGGTTCTCAGCGCGCTTTACCGGCATTCTTATTCTGGACCAGGAAGGCGATTACACGTTCATTCTGACCAGTGACGATGGCTCGCGTTTATTCATAGATGGAACAAATGTCGCCGATATCTGGGATTCCACAGGCACGAATTCAAAAAGCGCGTTCAAGAAAATGGCAGCAGGCGAGCACGCTGTCCGCGTGGACTACAGGAACATCGGCGGCGGCGCTGCAAAGCTCAAGCTTGAGTACTGGGCCAGCTCCCTGAACATCTCCCGCCAGATAATCCCCAGCGAGAAGTTCAGGCCGTAAATTAAGAATTTGTCGGCTAATGTTATAAATGCAAAGGGCATCATCGATTTTAAAAAGATTTGAACTATAGCAAGCCTATGAAATTTCATGAAGAAGAAGTAGCTCTTCTGTATGCTCAGGATTTTGCTGATTTTTCGCATAAAGTTTATAATTCCTTGCGTGAAAAAATAGATTCAGGAAATAACAGTAATCCGCTGTTAAGTGTGTTGCATCGATGGGGCAAAAAATCATTGCAATACATAGGTTTAGACTT
>CAYJMB010000038.1:0-4612 GCA_964371455.1 uncultured archaeon
TACCATATTACATCACCTATACATAAAATATATACAAAGTTATTTAAAATAATACATAAGCCACCGAAGGACGAGAATCAACAACTTCGAAGTCCAAGACTCCTTTAATCATGAACTTTTCTTGATATCTTATATATGACACTGCTAGGATAAAAAGATGTCATTATTTAATTAACTATGGTAGTGCGAAATGTTATAAAGGAGATAAATAGCAAGTTTTGGGAGAGTACTACACTAAACCTATCGCTAAGTGCTATTATCGAAAAAAACAGTAAAATCTCTTAACGAATCCTCGTCTGCGCCTACTGGTTATTATTATTTGACAGATTTGACTAACCCTCAACAAAAGTTCTGTAAGATAATAGCACCTCATGTTAAGAAAAGCAATGCTCTGACAAAAAAACTAGAAATGGGAAAAAGGCTAGAAGCAAAATTTTCAAATTGGTGTAAATTATTACCAGATTTTCAGCTTGAACAAGGATTATTAGATGGGTCATATGTGGGTATTCCAAGAGTCAGAGGAAAAGTAGATTTTATAGTCGATAATATGATAGTAGAATTCAAGACCAAAGAAAAAATACCTGACTCTGTAGAGGAAATATTTGAAAAGTACCCAAATGACCTTGAGCAGTTGGTTTTTTACTCTGCTTTACACCCAAACAATCCTGAAAAAAATATTCTATTGTTCATGCAAGACAAAAAACCGTTCTCAATAAACGTGTTCGAAGTAATAACTAAAGATTTTAATTCAGTTAAATCATTAATAAGAGAAAGAATAAAGTTACTAGATGATGCTATTTCTAGCAGCACAAAAGAAAAGCCATTCAAAAAATTAGGACAGTGTAGATACCATGTGCATGGTTGCGAATTCCATGATGCTGGTGTGTGCAGTTGTGATAAAATACTACCTATGGATCTGTCAAAGTTAAAAGAATCTATTGAAATTAAAAAATCTGATGAATTTAAGAAAAAACTAGATGGAAAAATTAAAGAATTTGAGAGTATGAGTTCTCTAAAAATATATCCAAATAACATCATTGCACCGAGAAAACAATTTATGACAAATGTCCTAGGAATTGAAAAGCCAGAATTTGGTGGCATGGACGAAAAATTTGTTGTAGAAAGTTGTCTATCGTCTGCTCTATATAAATCAAAAAGAAATCAACTTACTATAGAGGAGAAAGAGAAACTGCGGCAAAAACTTTTTGATAATAGATTTTCGATACCGTTTAATTGGCTTAAATTGCCTTCATCAGATCCAGACAATGAAATGATTTTACCATATATTCTCACTGTTAGCCTTTCAGAAAATAATTATGGTAAACCAAGTCCTTATCATATTGTAGAATTAGGAATAATCTGTGCAGGATATGGCGTGAATAAAGGTGTTATCTTGACGATATTCCCTAGACTGAACAAAACAATTAATGCATTTGAAATTACTTACAAACAAGGAGAGATTAAAAATATACAAAGCATGATAAGGTCTGTAATTAATGAAATTGAAGGTGCTCAAAAGGAAGAACACTTATCTATGTTACATATATGCCCAGATTTTATGGATAAAGATAGGGATTGCCCAATACGAGAGAAATGTAAAGCAATTAATGAATATTGTAGATGATTTGTGGCTCATTTGAACCAAATACCCTTCGTATTAATCCTGTTAATAAGACCATAATTTTTCATCTCTTTTAGGACTTGAAGCCGATCCTCTTTTTTGACCCGAAAGAAAGAGCCTAAAATATAGCTCACATCTGGCATGGCAACAAATCCATGCATGTTTGCTTTAAGCGAAAGACGTTCAGCAAGCACCCTGTAGAAATATGGGCAATTTTGACTTGTATTCAATGAACTGGAAACTAGGATACTATGCATCCTCATCACCTTGAGTTTTACCATTCAGCCATCTTTTCAGCAGTGAAAAAACTTTGTCCATAATTGTCACAGTCTAATTATATTCAGAATTCGTAAAGTGTATTTTGGTGATTGCCTGATATATATAATAAAGTTAAATAGTTATATTAACTTATATAACTAGTGATTTACATGGAACTGCTAAAAGAAAAGAAGATTTTACATTATCCCCAGCTGGATACAGTACTTATGGTAGAGGAGTTTATCAAGAAACATAGCGGCGAATACAGGAGAAAGAAGTTGTGGCAAAATCTGCCGAAGAAGATGATGTACCAAACTTTTCAGATCATTCTTGCATACCTTTTCGAGTCTGTAAAAATAGTTTCAGACAAGGAAGGTAAAATAGTCTGGATATGGAATCCGGAGCTTGTCAAAAAATACACAAGCAAGAAACACCTTTTCTGGAGAGCGCAAGAATGAAAGTAGAAATAGTATTTGCCAATGAGAAGCTAAAACAAGCATTCAATAGGTTGAAAGATTCAAAAACAGAAGACAATCAACTTTATGAACTACTAAAAAGAGCTTTTGAGGACATAGAGAAGAACCCATCAGGATTCATTCATGTGCCAAAAAATCTCATTCCAAAGGAGTACATCAGAAAATATGGCATTGATAATTTGTGGAAATACGACCTGCCAAATGGTTGGAGGCTTCTTTATTCCTTGTCTAGAGATAAAGTGTTGCTTCTTGCAATAATTCTCGAATGGCTAGATCACAAGAACTACGAGAGAAGATTCAAGTATTGAAAAGCGGATTTTATCATAGAAGCCACCGATGGGAATTGAACCCACAACCTTTCGCTTTCCTGCAGAGCTACAATTCTCGAAACTCTTCTTGTCCTTTTGATAAAACCTTTCTTTCAAGAAAAGTTTTGGCGAGTGCTCTACCAGATTTCTCGCATTCCCTTTTCTTCTTGTAATATATTTACATGTTCTTTTGGGACATGCAAAGACCTTTTCTTACAAGAAAAGGGATTTGCCTTGAGCTACGGTGGCAATGTTTGTAGAGATTATTTGGTATGTTTATAAATTAATAGAATAAGTGATAGCTATGTTTGGCGGCTTGAAGAAAAAACTGCGGGAAGCCATTGCAAAGGTGACTGCTCCGAAAAAAGAAGAGATTGCGCAAGAGATGAAGGAAGCAGAGGCTGAGCAACTCCACGAGGAAGTCAGGGAAGAAATAAAGGAACTGGAGCTGAAGGAAAAGGAGACCGAAGAGCAGATAGAGAGCAGAACGCCTGAGACGCTGCCAGAGCATGTAGAAGAGTCCATAGAGAGCAAGCTGGAAAAAGAGGAGCTGCTGATAGAGAAGATAGAAGAAGAACTCGCAGAAGAGCAAAAAGAAGATCTCGGGCAGCTGGCTAAGGAGGAATTTGAAAAGATAAGCGCAGCGCATACCCCGTCGCCTTACCCTCTGCCAGAAAAGAAAAGTTTCATAGCCAAGATCGTCAAGAAGATTGCGGAAAAAACGCTTGATGAGGCTGATATCAATGCCATGGTAAGGAACCTCGAGCTGGTTCTCCTCGAAAATGACACAGCGCTGGAAGTTGCGGAAAAGATCTGCGCAGATGTGAAGAGCAGCCTTGTTGGCAAAAGCGTGAAGAGAGGAGATGTTGAAAAAGTGGTGAAAGATGCGCTGCGTGCCGCTATGCTGGACGTCATGAAGCAGGACAAGATTGACATCGAAAAAATGCTGAGAGAAAGAAAAGAGCCTCTGCTTGTTTTATTTCTTGGCTTTAATGGCACCGGAAAAACAACAAACCTCTGCAAGCTTGCATATAAATTCAAAAAATACAGCCCTGTCCTGGCAGCAGGAGACACGTTCCGCGCAGCGAGCATTGAGCAGCTGGAGGAGCATGGCAAAAAGCTGGAAATTGAAGTCGTGAAGCACAGGTACGGCGCTGATTCTGCTGCAGTAATTTTTGATGCGAGGAAACACGCGCAAGCCATTGGCAGCAAGATCATACTTGCTGATACCGCAGGCAGAAGTCATAGCAATGTAAATCTTATGGACGAGCTGAAAAAAGTGGTGCGCGTCAACAGCCCGGACCTCAAGATCCTCGTGCTGGACAGCGTGACAGGCAACGATATTTACGACCAGGCCCGCATGTTCAACGATGCCGTCGGCGTGGACGGGATAATTCTGACGAAGGCTGATGTTTACGATAAAGGCGGCGCAGCCCTGTCAGCAGCTTATACGATAAAGAAGCCGGTTCTCTACGTGGGAATTGGGCAAAATTACGAAGATCTCAAGGAATTTGTGCCAGAAGAGGTTGTGGAGAATTTGGTGGGATAAGTAAATATCTGGAAAATTTATTTGAGTGAATAAGACACAAGGAGGCGAGATTTACCGTTTATCCCATAGTGCACTCTTGCTTCTTCTTGCGAGAATGAAAGCAAAACGCTGGGTCCCTTCCATCGTGTATGCAGGTCTTTAGGAGCACCTCTTCCATACTTTTCTGCATCCCAGATAACTTCGTAATTGTTTTGTGCAAGAAATTACCTTCTTTTATTTCTCGCAGGTATTCCTCCCAATATCTGTACACATTCGGGATTTCAACAAACAAAAAAGAGTTCCCAGAAAGGGCTACATAGCCTCCTTTCTCATCCTTATCTTTATACGTGATTACGGCTTCCCTGCCTTGCGGAGTTTCCAGCCATGTCCTGAAATACGGCATAAGATTTTCGAAGGCAGC
>CAYJMB010000038.1:4712-6271 GCA_964371455.1 uncultured archaeon
CCATGTTCGTTCCTTAAGATGTAAGCAGAAAACATATAAAAAAGAATCAGCCTTCATTAACGAGCTTTCTCACTGCGTCCCTCACAGCTTCGCTTCTGTTCGGGTAGACGCCCTTCTTGACAAGTACGTCTATGTTTCTTATCTGCTTCTCTGTCAGTCTTATCTGCACAGTTTCCATGACCACATCAATCAACTCCTTTACGGAGTACAGCAATACCCCGATGAAATTACAATGACTCTACGATAGTAAAGCATTTAAAGGTTGTTATTTTTCAGTAATTAAATAGTTATGCATCACATGCGCAATGCAAAAGTAATTGTTCTGCACAGGCTGAAGGCATCTGTATTTAAAAGTTCGAATCAAAAAACATAATGGGAAGCGTAAAAGACCTGGAAATAATCACAGAGCCATCTCGCAATAAAATGGGCAGCGGCATATTCCATTTTTCTGACCGCTATTCTGTATTTGACTGGGGAGAAATGCCGGATCACCTCAAGAATAAAGGTGCATCCCTCTGTGTCATGTCAGCATACTTCTTTGAGCGTCTTGCAGCAAGTACTCGCACACATTATGCTGGCGTAGAAATGGACGGCTACTATGTTTCTGTGGACAGATTAGAAAAACCTTCCACAAAAATGAAAATCAGGTTAGTAAGGGTAATAAAACCAACGCCTCGTTTTGATGGCACAGAACTGGTCGGATATGATTATAGCGCTATAAGAAATGAGAGGGATAATTTTGTCATTCCTCTGGAAGTTATATACAGAAATACATTGCCAAAAGGCAGCTCTGTTTTTCGGAGACTGACAGAAGGAACCCTGATACTGGAGGAAATAGGTTTAAAAGAGCAGCCAACAGAGGGCGCCAAGCTTCCAACACCTTTTATTGACGGCAGCACAAAATACGAGGCATTTGACAGGTACCCGGGTTGGAAAGAGCTGCAGAATCTCTCAGGACTAAACGATATGGAGGTTGAGAAGCTGAGAATCGCTGTGCTCAACGCGAATGAAATAATTTCTGAAGGTATGCGGCAAGCCGGATTGGAAAACGAAGATGGAAAACTAGAATTTGCATTCGATCCAGTGAGGTCTCTTATTGTTGTTGATACACTGGGGACATTAGATGAATGCAGAATTACCTACAATGGAGTTGAGATCAGCAAAGAAATTCCGAGACAATACTACCACGATTTTCAGCCAGCATGGGTGGCAGAAATAGCCAGAGCAAAAAAGGCCAAAAAAAGGACTGGAAGGAGCTGGTGCAATTAGAACCAGAACCACTGCCCAAAGAACTGAAAGAAATACTGGAAAATATTTATCCAGCAGTTGCAAACAAAGTGCTTGGTAGAAATATATTTTCTGGCATACCTTCAGTAGAAGAAGTAGTCAGAGAATATGAGAAATTCAAAAAGGTAAACATGAGGGCTGTTTAATGGTTTTCGGTTTTGAGACTTATCTGTCTCCTTTTACCGAGAGATATGGCAGCCCCGAAATGCGGGAGCTTTTTTCCGACACGCTAAAAAAGGTGCAGTCGTACCTCAGGGCATCCACGCGTATTG
>CAYJMB010000039.1:0-3467 GCA_964371455.1 uncultured archaeon
CGGAGAAACTTCTTACTGAAGCTGCTCAAGCTCAGCGAGAAAATGCAGAACTAAGGAAGCGCATTGCGCTGTTGGAGAAGCGGGCGCTGACCTACGCCAAACCCTTGCTGGCCCTGGGAGAAGAGGAATTGATTGCAGCTGTTTCTGTCCTCGGCTCAATAATTCCGCCAGGAACCAGCTTGTTGCCAGCAGAAAAGGATTGCACATCGGGCATAGGACATCACCGACCTTATGGTTACGCTGACTTCGTCTCCAGAATCTGTGCAATACGTTATGTGACACAAGTGAAAGATTGGGGAACGCCACGAAATAACAGCAGAGAGCTCGTGCGGATAGATCAAAATCATGGAGCTATTATAGCTTCATACCGCGGCGACAGGCCGCAAGAAGTGCTCGTCAAAACAACTGCATCATCGGCAATCCAGCAGGAATTCGTGGCTGCTTACTTCAAACAGAGGCTTTTCAAGGCTGGCAAAAGGATATCGTAAACTCAGCAGTTGTAAACCTTTAAATCCCAGAAAACAAGAATAATCTTGATGACCATGGCTAAGGCAGATCTTGGCAAAACGTTTTCACGCGCTGTGGGATGCGGAAAATCACTGAAAAGGATGTTTCCTTTTTTCATAGTCAACCTGATCTATCTGGCAGCATTGATGCTCTCGCTGGATGCATTCTTTTCCTTGCTCAGGGCAGGCGTGTCCGGGCCGGTTGCCATTGTGCAGTTTCTTTCAACAGCTGTTGTGTTCTTCGCCTTTCTGGTTGTCATGTTCTTTGTTAACATTTACCTCCAGGGAGGACTCATTGATAATGCGCGCAGCTACTGGTCGCGCAAAGAAGTGCCATTTGGAAAGAGCCTGAGGGCAGCGCGCCCCAGCTACTTCAGCCTTGTGGGTGCTACAATACTGACAGTGATTATATCTGTAGTGCTGCTCATTATCCCGCTCGTGGGCTGGCTCTTTTCTTTCATTGCATCATGGATGTTTATTGTAGTTTCGCCAGCTGTTGTCGTATCAAAGAAACGTGCTGTTGCGTCGCTGCGGGAGAGCTATCACATTTTCATGAAGAACAAGCTGCAGACATTCCTGTTCTGGCTGGTACTCATTGTCCTGAGCATTGTTTTTGTCATCCTGGCATTTGTGCCTCTTTTCATATCTGCATTTCCTGCACTGGCTTCTGTGCCTGCTGTGGGCTTCACAGCTGCGTTCAAGGCGAACATCGCGCTGCTGGCAATAGGCAGCATAGTGACAGCTTTCCTGCTCTCATTCGTTACTGTCTTCGCTGAGTCGGCAAAGACGTTTTATTATCTGCAGGCCAGAGGCAGGAAGTAGGCTCGCAGATTAAAACTTCCATACTGTCGACTTAATGGTTATTGTCTGTTTTATAAAAATGTATTCGATCTCATTGCCGGGAAACCCGAGGAAGTTCTTGAACGACGTGCGGTCATTGATCTGGAACTCCGTTTCCTGGTCTGACAAACCGTACAATCTTTGCAGAACAACCGTCTCTTCGTTGTCGTGAAATGAGGGTTTTTCAAAGTTCTCAGTTCATTTATTTCTCCACAGACTTTGCGCCTGCCTGTTTCTCCAGTGACCCGTCAAAAGTGGCTATATGCGAAATTCCTATCGCCTTTATCGCTGCCAACGAAGAGGCATCAGTAAAGCTGAGCCTGGAGGAGTTGCAGAAAATATTCCACGCCTCCCTGAAAAGACTTTCGGTTATTTTGAAAAAAACCATCTGAGAGTGCAGCAAATGATTCCCGAAATCCTTAGTTATCCCCATTGATTTTGTTCTTGAAAGGCATACCGTGACGGTTTCATCAAATATATAGTCTGAGATAATTGCCGTTCCATATTTGCCGCCAGTAACATCGCCCATTATTTTTACCGCTTTATCATGATGCTCGTCTTTCTCATTCCTGAAAGCAACGAGAACGCTGGAATCCAAAAGAACAGAGATGCTAATCACCATATAGAATTTTGTCTATTTCTGTGCTCGTCTTTTCGGTGCCTTTCCCCCAGCTTTCTGTCTTCATGTCCATGAAATTCAGCTTCCTGCTTTTTTTCTTGTCAAGCCAGCTGAGTATCGCCATGTTCAGCGCTTCGCCTATGCTAAGCCCTTCCCGCACAGCTTCGGCTTTGAATTCGGCAAAGACTTTCTTGTTCACGTTCCTGATTGCTGTTGTCATGTGTATAACTTGTATTACATGTATTTAAACACTTCGCTATCTAAGAAGAAAACTTCATCTTACCGAAACGTTTAATTCCTGACTTCTTTTTATAGCTGCTGTACAAGTGTAATGTGATGAAATTTGAGGAAATGGGATTTGACGAGAGACTTCTCAGGGCTATAAAAGAACTGCATTTTGAAAAACCGACAGAAATCCAGGAAAAAGCTATCCCTTTTGTCATGCAAGGCAAGGATGTCATTGGACAGTCTATGACTGGATCAGGCAAAACGCTGGCCTTCGGCGGCCCGATACTGCACAAGCTTGCATATGGAAAGGGTGCACAGGCGCTCATAATCACGCCCACTCGCGAGCTTGCAGACCAGGTAGCTGTGCATCTGAAGCAATTTGCGAAGTACATGAGGGCGAACATCTGCGAAATCTTTGGTGGCGTTTCCATAGAGCCGCAGATTGCCCGGCTGAGGCATGCGGATATCGTTGTCGGCACTCCAGGACGCATTCTTGACCATATAAACAGAAGAACCATTGATCTTCGCACTACAAAAATCCTTGTACTGGACGAAGCTGACAGGATGCTGGACATGGGTTTCATAGATGATATAAGGCGTATCCTCTCAAATGTTCCAAAAAACAGACAGACACTGCTCTTTTCAGCAACAATGCCCAGAGAAATTGAGTTCCTGGCAAGGCGGTTCATGAACAGCCCCGTAAAAATCACAACACAGGCATTTGTGTCACGACATAAAATGAAACAATTTTATTGTGATGCGAAAGAGCATGATAAGCTGTCTTTACTGGTGCATCTCATTAAAAAAGAGAAGCCTCATCTTGCGATGGTGTTCTGCAACATGAAAAGGGAGACAGATTTTGTTGCGCGAGTGCTGTCAGAGAACGGCATTGAAGCCAGAGCTATTCATGGCGATATGTCTCAAGCAGCGCGCATGCATGTGCTTGAAGGATTCCATCGCGGCAGGCCGCATATCCTTGTTGCGACTGATGTAGCAGCCCGTGGACTGGACATCAAGAATGTCTCCCACATATTCAACTACGACCTGCCGAACGACGCTGAGAACTACACCCATCGCATAGGCCGCACGGCCCGTATAGGAAAAGAAGGAAAAGTCATTTCCCTGCTTTGCTCCAGAGACCATGACGCATTTCGCAGAATCATCAGGGTCCATGACATTGAAAAGATCTATGAAAGCAGCTTTCCAATGATAAAAACAGCATATCACAGGCACAGCGGGTACCGTAGAAGAAGCTACCGATAGATGCTTTGCAA
>CAYJMB010000039.1:3567-5982 GCA_964371455.1 uncultured archaeon
ATGAAAGGCGTTATTTTAACAAAAAAAGACGGGGCCATAAAAGACAGTGTCATAAAAATAAATTATATTTTTACTATTTCTGAGGCTGCTATTAAGAAAAAACTTTTCAGCTTAAGCAAGCAGAAAAAAATAGAACTGTACAATGAACTTGTAAAAAGAATTTCTGCGTTAAAAGAATAGACTAAATATCGGTTCTTTTTATAAAGATAGTCCTCAAATTACTACAATGATCAAAGAATACATCACCAGCGTAGAACATATTGATATTGAGGCGCCAGACGTGAAAACAATCAGGCTGAAATTTCCTCAGGGACATGATTTCTCTTTTAAGGCGGGGCAGTACGTCATGGTCCATGTCTCAAAAGAT
Source organism: uncultured archaeon (assembly GCA_964371455.1). GTDB lineage: Archaea > Aenigmatarchaeota > Aenigmatarchaeia > GW2011-AR5 > GW2011-AR5 > JACQNX01. Next base: position 3,935 of record CAYJMB010000039.1, read on the forward strand.
GGCGGAGAAGAGTCAACTTCATACTCAATCTCAACGCTTCCTTCTGAGCTTGAGGGTACAGGATGCATTGAGCTGTGCATCAAGCATGTTAAAGGAGGCTTCATATCAGGCTGCATGCACCAGCTGAAGGCAGGCGACAAACTCAAGGTCAGCGGGCCTTTTGGCAGGTTTCTTTTCAACGAGCCGCCGCAGAATGATATAATTTTTCTTGCGACAGGGACCGGCATCTCGCCGCTGCGCAGCATGATAAGGAGGGCGTTTGAAATAGGCGTGAAGAAGGAGGTCTGGCTTTTTTTCGGCGCACGGACAGAGAAAGAGATTATCTGGAGGCAGGAATTTGAATATTTGGCAAAGAACCATCCAAATTTTCACTATACCCCAACGCTCAGCAGAGAGCACTGGAGCGGCAAGACAGGCTATGTGCAGGATATCATGAAAAAGACGTTCAGCAATTACCAAGGAAAAGATTATTATATTGCAGGTGTCAAGGCCATGGTTGAGGACGTCGTAAAATTGCTGAAACAGTTAGGTGTGCCATCAAAAAGAATACATACAGAGAAGTTTGTATAAATCGTTTTGTTTTCAATAAGAGTTTCAATGATAATAGAGAACGTAATAATCGGAAACAAAATTCTGTCAGCCTATTCTTTGAGAGAAGTTACGCTATCTCGTCTCCTCGAGTTCCTGCAGCGCAGCATCAAGGCCGTCATCGTACTGCTGAGGTGATTGTTCTTGCTGCGTGGGACCTGGGCTTGCTGGTGCTGTCTGATTTGTTGCCTGCAAGCAACCTGTAACAAATGTGACGCCCAATAAGGCAACAACAATGAGCGCAATAGCGATCATCTGACTACTTTTATCAGTTCTTTCCATATGTCTCGCACTCCCAAGATAACGTTTCTTTTCTCCTCATAACTCTGTACTTCGCTGAACTTTATCTTTGCAGCCTCAATGAGCGTGATAAAGTCAGCAGCTGTCTGCAGGTCTATCTTCCCCTCAGCAAGCCATTCTTCTGCTTTTTCCTCAAGCTCGTAGAACCTGAATATGATCAATTGGTAGGTTTTTTCTTTGAATGCTTCTTTGCAGTCGTTTTTGTCAGTAGCATTTTTACAGTGTTCATCAAACCTGCCTTTAAGTCCTATTGTCTGTCTGGCGCAGTTTATTCTCTCATCACTATTATCAAAAATCTGGCATTGCCTTAGCTCCTGATAACTTTGCACGCATTTGGCTTGTTCTGCTCCTGCCAAAGGGAAGCATTGCTCAGGCAGATAGAGCAGCTCCAGTTCGCTCTCCTGCTCGGCAGGTGTCAGGCTCAGCCTGCACTTCACACGGTCAAACATGGATAGCAGATCTGCACACCGGAATTGCTTTTGTTCCTGCTTCTCTCCTGTGCAGGCCAGAGCATCAGCAACAAGATAGCGGCCAGTACATCGCTTGTCTGCGATTTCTATCTGCTGCAGCGGATTCCTGTAAGCTGCAATAATCTTTGTCCTGTTTGTCTCATTCAGAAAAGACACATTAAGCCCGCCGCTGCGCGCGAGCGTCTCATAGAACACAACTGTGCCGCTTGCATCCTTGAAACTCACTCTTATGTCATCGAGCTTTGTATCGCTGGCATAATACACAGCTTCTATGCCTTGCCCAGACTGCGAACAGCTTTCTATCGTGATATTCGCCAGCTTGCAGCTGAACGAGAGGCCGGGACAGATCATGCTCTGTCCATTGACGTCGTAGCTGCCTGCTTCTGTGAAGAGCGCTTCGTCTGACGTGAAGACAGTCCCGGACCACCAGCCTGTGACATTGAAAGCAATACCATCAGGCAGCTTGCGTGCAGCAATCTTCATGTCTGTTGTTGTTGACTTGAACTGTATTGCTCCGCTGGACAAACACGTAAGTTCGCAGATGCCGCTGCAGCCGCTGCTTCCAGAAGCAGAAGAACTTCCAGAGCCTCCGCCGCTACCGCCACCGCCTCCCCCGCCGACAGCGAATGCTACTGCTGAAAAGAGAAGAGTTGCCAGTATCAAAAAATGAAGGCGCATAATTATATTTCT
>CAYJMB010000040.1:0-5965 GCA_964371455.1 uncultured archaeon
CTTTTATGTATCTGGTACACCTCATTGAGCCATGCAATGACTAAAATAACAGCCCCAATCACCCCGAAAATAAGAACAATATTAATGTTTTAAATAATCAAAAATACCTTCTTACTACAGTGCTCCTGTAGCTCAGTTTGGATAGAAGGTGAAGAAAACAACTTCGCTCTATCATGCACTTGCCTCCTAGAGGTGAATTGAGTTCCGAAAGGGGCGATGATAATTCCTTGAAGTGAGCAAGGGGTCGCGCGTTCGAAAGCAAATCCCTTTTCTTTTAGAAAAAGAAAAGGTCTTTGCATGTCCCAAAAGAAAAACAAAGGGATTTGCCGAAATTCGCGCCAGGAGCGCTTTTTTATAGTTCAAAAAATGTTGCACTTATTACAGGGTCAATTGTCGGCATTGCAGTGTTGGTTCCGTGGATAACGGCTTACTCTTCAGCAAAACACTTTGAACGCGGAATTGTAAGCCTTCAATACGAAAATACTTTTGGTGTCAAACCCTTAGAGCATCTGACAGTTAAGGATATGGAGAACGAACTGAATATTTACAGAACGGCTCTTAATCTCAGTTGATTCTCTTCTCAATTACATCAAAATTACGCCTAGTTTTAACTTTATATTTTGAGCAAAGTGATAGTAATTAATTGGAAAAAGGTGAATGCATGAAAACCTTTGCATCAGTAGTTTTATCTCTATTCATCGTTTTAGTGGCCCTCGCAGTACCGGCCTTTGCAGCAGGCAATCTCACAGTGCAGGGCGCTTCGCTGGCACCCACTTTCATAAATACGAATGCCACAACTAACATGCTTAACCTCTCTTTGAATTCTACAGTCAACACAACTAATATCATAACAATAAATGTCACGTTCATCGGCATAGACGCAACCAATATTTCTGCCCTAGAAATCCGCAATGCATCAGGCGATGCCCAGGCAATCAGCTACATCATGAACAGCACAACGAACAAGACAACAGTTTCCCTCTCCACGGCGATAAGTGTAAACACATCAGCAAACAACACGATCCTTGTTGCGGTCAGCCTGTTCCAGAACGCTACCATCCGCTCTACAGTAGCCATAAACATATCAGCGTCAACAGAGATCGGAGTTGACTCAGGCAGCAATGTGACCATTACAAACAGCTCTTTGCAGTCCGGCAACTCACAGATACAGGATGTCCATGCAAATGTGACTGTTACGCCATTGTACGTAGACACAGGCATGATAAACCAGTCTTTCATTTACACCTTCGTGCCTGCAGGAAGGGATGTGTTCAATAATATCTCGCTCACAATTCCCACAAACTATACAATAGTAAATGTTACAGAAGTCCGGCAAGGTTCCAGCGTTCTCTACAACGACACAACATCCATAGTTACTGTTGCTTTTAACAGGACAACAGGCGCCATAAACCTCACAAACACAGCATCAGGCGGCTTCAGCACCTCTGGCTCTGTTACAGTAAATATTTCTGTGAATACATCTGCAACAGCTGTTTCTGCGCTGCAGTTCAATTCCACGATTACAGGCAGCAATATTTCCCAGGCCCTTCCAAACATCACAGGCAGCAATACCACAGTAGCAACCCAGCAGCTGGTCAATATTACAAACGTCAAGATATCCAAAGGAACTGCGCTGGCAAACAGCACAGACTTCTGGGAATTCAACTTTACTATGAACTTCACTGCAAATGTCTCAGGAATACTACAGTTCAAGCTCACAAACTGGAACAATTCTGCAAACCAGACAATAGCATTGCAGAACGGAACATCAGGAAATATAACTTACTATGCATCGCTCCGTGACGGTGCAAATAGCTCAAGAATAACGAACGTTACCAATGACTATAACATTACACAAGGCGTTTCTCTGCAGAGCTGCTGCCTAACAACTACTGTTTACACATTGGTATTGAAGATGATCATCCCTGCTGGGACGCCTTCTTCTGCATCATGGTATGCAGCCTATGGTATAATCTTCCGCTCTTCATAATTAGTGGTGTCAATGCAAAAGATCGCTCTTTTATTGTTTATATTTTTCTCGTTCTTTTTAGCGTCCCTAGCCACAGGGGAACAGACAGGCACCATAAATGTCACAGCAGCCAATAGCACATTTCTCACAGGCCTTTCTGGGAATACTGTTGCATACTGCAATACAACTGCTGATTGCCTAGACTCAACAAATTATCGCTGTTTAATAGACTACGACTCACAGAGCATAAATGATTCTTTCACAGGCTGGTGTGCGCCTGCCACCCAGACAAGCTGCGCGCATAACAATGCCGCCTCTGCAAGCTACGAAAACACTACCACAGATGCCAACTTCTGTATAAACAGCACAGCGTACAGGACCTGCATGTCTGGGAACTGGTCCTCTAATGCCACAATATGTCCTTCTGAACAGACATGCCAGAATGGAGCCTGCAATGCTACATCTTCCTCATCCTCTTCATCCTCTTCATCAGGAACCAGTTCCTCAACAACAGCTGCCGCATCTTTCATAAGCATAGCTTCGTTCCCTAGCAGCTTCAATGCAACACAAGGTGATAACATAAGCAGGACAGTGACAGTCACAAATGGAAATACCACGCAGCAGAATATAACTATTGCACTCTCTGGAATTAACGTAGCTTGGTATGTAATAGCACCTGATAAAATATCTGTCATGAGCGCACGGGCAAATGGCACATTCACCATTAATTTTTCAATACCAAAAGATGCAGAGGTCAGAGAGTACGTCATTACAGTCACTGCATCCACAAGCAACGCATCTGTAACAGCAGCTGTGGAGTTCACATTGACCATCCTGCCCAGCAGCCAGACCATTGAGGAGCAGTTAAAGCCAGCTCTGAGCACTTATGAGGAGCAGATCTCCTCTCTGGAAAGCAGGCTGGCTCAGGAGAAATCCGGTTTTGGCGAAACAAAGCAGAAGAAAATTGAAAACTTAATAGAGTTTGCAAAGTCCAAATTAAACAGTACCAAAGCTCTGATTGATGCTGAAAAATATTTTGAGGCAAGCACCGCATCCAGCGAAATTGCTGCCATCATCAGCAACATAAAAGCTGCGTTTGAGGAGAAAGAACCTGTCCCAGAACCCCAGCCATTGGACACTACATTTATCGTAGTCCTTGTCGCAGTGCTGGCAGGCGCAGTTGTGATTATCTTCTTTGTGCTCCGTCCTGCAAAGGAGCACGGATATTCAAAGACAAGCGGCTGGGTCTACCAGCAGCCGAAAGAAAAATTCACAGATAAAATGAAAAAGAAATTTAAGAAAAAGAAAAAAGAGGCGTCATTTTTTGATGAGTATAGAAAACCAGAATAAGCTGGAAAAGATAACAGCCATCGGCGCTATGCTGTCATTTGTGCTGGCTGCAGTATTTGTGAAATTTAGCAGTCTTTCTGTTTCCTCCTTGGTCAATCTGCAGAACACGCTGCTGGAAAAGGCACTGGTTGAGTCCGGCAGTTCCAATACTCTGGGCTCTGTCTATATAGTAGGCAGCTACTTCATGAATGCATTCATCGCGCTTGTATTCCTCACGCTTGCTTTTGCATTTCTGGCATCCTATGGATTTTATGAGGACAGGAAAAGAGCCGGCCTGGTTTTGTCCGTTATTGGCGGTCTCATATTCATAGCTTTTCTTGGCTTTACACTTGCATCTTTTATCGTGGGCGTGGGCATTATTCTATCAGGCTATTCAACAATCCCGCTGGCCCATAATTACGGAGAGGAGCTGAAAAAATGGATACATTTCAGGGTAGGCTCCAATTCAATAAGCAGAGCCCACTTTATCTTGAATCTCTTCATAGCGCTGGCGATTTTCGCAGCTGTGCTGGCAAATCTTGCATTCTATGAGGCAGAATTCAAGTCCAATATCAGGGAAAGCATCTCATCAGTAGTTAAACCCAGCCTGCCAAAGCAAATTGATCAGAACGCCATCAACAGCATAATAGACCAGCAGATAAACTCCTCGCCGCTCTTCTCAGCTTACATCCGCTGGCTTCCTGTGACAAGCGCTTTTAGCGTCTGGGTCATTCTAGAATTCCTAAGACTATTCATGCCGTTCATAGCAGGCGCTTTCACCTCTGCGGTAATTAAGATGCAGAAATAATAACGTAACTACATTTTTTTCTTGTTCATCGCCGCCTCGCAGACAGCATACATCTCTTTCTTTAGCTCTGTTCCCCCGATCTCATTTGTTTTTATTTTCCTGCACATGTTCTTTACTCTGGAAAACAGCTCTTCATCAGAAGAAAAATGATTCCGCGCACCTCTCAGGTCTCTCAAGTACTGTGAAACTGCTGGCTGGCTTATTCCCAGCACATCAGCCACTTCTTTCTGGCTCATGCCGTCTGCGCTCAGCTCTTTTGCCAATACAGCCCTCAATACAGGAAGAAAATCCTGCGATATAATTTCGCAATCCAGCCTGATATTCTCACCTTCTTTTGTTAACGGTTTCTTCGATTTAATGTATTCCACTCTATTGCACACAAATATTTTTTATTCTTTTTTTCTGTAACAGTCATCCTGTCCTTGAGCATGTTTGCCCAGTGCTCTATCTGCACTTCATGAACTTTCATTTTGGCTGCAGCATCCCGCACTTTTATTTCACCTTCTTTTTCAACGAGATCAAGTAAATGCTGCATGCTGGGTTTCTCGCTAACACCTTCTTTTGCAACTTCCTGCACAAATTCAAAATTTTCTGCCACTATGTTCTTTACGGGCTCCATGATATTCATTTTTATGTCTCTCTTGATGCCTATGTCTTTTATCTGGCTGGCAATCTGCTTTTGCTTTGCCACAATCACATCTTTTCCTTTTTTCAGCGCCGCATTTTCTTCCTGAAGTTTTGTGATCACATCTGTTATTGTCCCGAAAGCCTCGTGTACGCTTGTCAGCGTCCTGTTTATCTGCTTTTCTATTGCGTCCACTCTCTTCTCAAGCTTTTTGATCTTGTCCTCTGTTGTCTGAAACAGCATGGAAACCAAGAAAGTATAATATCTAATAGGTATTAAAAATGAATTAGCTTTAAATGGACGCGTGATTATTAACATTGTTGTTGGTCGGAGAGCATCTCAGGTCTATGACTCTGTCCTAGGCTGGTGTCTTCATGATGCCTTTATGAGCTTTGATCCGATCAGCGTATTTTTCCATGGTTTTCTATAAATACTTGAAAAACAAAAAAACCATATGGAAGATTTTTTTGACATTGGCGAGATTCTGTACCAGAAATTTCTCTTGGACATTTACAGGCACTGCGACAAGCTCGAGCTCATAAATATTTCTGCGGATGAGAAGGAAAAAATGGCTGTTGAGATGGTGGATTTTGTTGGCAATGTCATCAAGTCTCTGGAAAGCAAAAAACCACTGATAAAAATTGACCAGCACGACAAAAGAACGATGAAAAAAATATCAAAAGTCGTTATCAAGAGGGTACAGAATGATGAATTTGCAAAAAGCGTTGTAAGCTACTACATCTCAAAGAAAAAAATCCACAGAAAAGAGCTGGACTCTTACCTCACTACAGCTGCCATCGCAGTCCTGAGCAAGGGCAGGAAGACAGATATGAAATCTTTGCACACAAAAATTACAAATGCCAAGCCCTACATTTTCCGCGTAGCATCCCTTCTCTCGCCTGCTGTGTTGTTACATGAAAAACTTTTGACAAAGACGCATCCGCTACCCGCAAAGGACGAAACGTTTGCCTATCAGAATTTTGACCCCTCCTTTGCGAAGTACATAGACTGAACTGTTCTTAGGAGAAAGCTTGCGCGACTATAAATCACTTTCATTCTAAAAATGACACATGCCGGCGTCGCATAACCTGGCAGTGCACCAATTCTATCACGAAGTGTATGTCTCGAAAACTGGCAGGCTTCGGCCTATGCAGGTTCAAATCCTGCCGCCGGCGCTTCATTATCAAATACGGCATGAAAACCGCCGCATTGATGCGGCGGATGAATTGCCGCC
>CAYJMB010000041.1:0-2497 GCA_964371455.1 uncultured archaeon
TCAACAATGCGCGTCTTCCTATTTCTGTCGTAAGCAGATTTTAATTTCTTCTCTTTGACGAGCTCAGCAATGGAAACAACATCCCAGCCAAGCAGTTTCCACAGCTCTTTTGCAACTGCTGTTTTTCCTGTTCCCGGTGTGCCTGAGATCGTGATGATCATGCATATCATACGCTTTAGAAGAGCTAAAAGTCTGATGTTATAGTGGAACCAGTAAATAGAACTGTAAATCTTTTACAGCTTCGTATGCCTGCCGCGTTCCAATGTCATAGTAAAAGCCATTGTGAATGTAGACCCCTAGCCTTTGCCCCTCTGCCCTTATAGCTGGTATTATATCTTTGCTGAAATCTATGGTGTCTTGCCGCTTGTTTTTCATTTCTCTGATATAATCAAATACAGTTCTTTGCGCGTAAAAAACAGGGCAGTTTACATATTTTCCTAGTAAGCTAAAATCTATTTCCGGTTTTTCCTCAAGCTTTATACCAGTCACGTCTTTTGTGATCATGCCATATTGGACAGCGGCTTTTCTGACGCCGCAGAGCGTTACTGCGTTTGATTCTGATTCATGCTGTTTTCTCATTGCAGCATGACCTTATGAGTGTCATTAGTATACGGCATCAGCCTTGTTCCATGGCCAGCTGCTAAAACAATAGCTCTCATGTCGTCCACCAAAACTTCTTACTACTTCATAAAAAGGTTCTTAAAATTACTTCTGAAATTCAGCACCTTCCATTTCAAGCAGCTTGAACGTTCCTTTCTCACTTTCTATCTCAAAAACAGCGCAATCCTCCACTCGCCTGAACTCGCTTTTTTTCAAGACCTCTCTAAAAATGCAGCTTATCGGCCCGCCGTGCGTGGCGATTGCAATGGTTTTGTGTCTTGCTTTTGTCAGTGTGATGAAAGCCTTTATTATTCTGCCCTTAAAATCATTGTAAGGCTCAGCGCCTTTGATTGTATTCTTGTAGCTGCTTAACTTCTCTACTAACATTGGATATTTCTTTTTCGCCTCTTCTTTTTTCATGCCCGTAAGAACGCCGTAAAAATTTCTCTCGCGAAGATTGTTTACGATCTCCATTTCAATGCCAAGCTTTTTGCCCAAAATTTCTGCAGTTTCTTTTGCCCTGAACCTTGGACTAGAAAATATCTTTTCTATTCCTTTGCCTTCTAATCTCATTGCAAGCATTTCTGACTGCTTCTTTCCTTTTGCTGTTAGATGATCATCAAAGTCCCCGCCATAGCGGTCTTCGATATCGCTCCGGCTCTTACCATGACGAATGAGGAATATTTTCATCTCAAATCACCTCAATGTAATCCTGCTCGTCCTGCCTTTCTCTTTTTCTATGTTTTCTATATCAACAAGATTTTTCTGCTTGAGTTTCTGCAATATCCTGTAGAAAGTCGCATAGCTTGCGTCTGTGATTTTCCTGTACTCTTCGTAGAGCTCTCCGGATTCTCTTATCCTCTTTTTCAGCAAATCCAGGATTATTTTTTCATCATCAATGGGAGAATGGAGAGGCAGAACAAAGCTGCCGATAGCAGCATCTGCATGTTTTTCTGTTATCTTCGTTGAAAGCTCATTCTCGGCAAGAACAGCTGCCTTCCTTACAAGCTCTATCCCATGACGCACGTCTGCTGCAGCGCCTGCTATTTTTTCCAGCACGGCGTCGGATATTGCATGGGGCGCAAGCCCTGCGATAGCCCTGGCCTTAAGAATCTCTTTCACCTCCTCTTTCCTGTAAGGAGCAAATTCAATTGTATTGGCCACGAATGTGGACCTCACCTTGTCATTAAGCCTGTGCATCTCGTTTTTGACAGATATGCACCATATGCCTATCTTTATTTTCGGATAAATCTCATGAACCCTCGTGAAATCGTAAATCACGGCATTTGCATGTTTCATGTCATAGAAATTTATGTCATCCAGCGCTATTATCATGCACTTCTTCTCTTTCTCCAGCCGCGAGAAGACCTTGTCATAAAGCGCAGCCACAGGCAGCCCGGTGTCAGGCGGCACAAAGCCGAACAGCCGCTTGTGCACCTCGCCGAGAATCCTGTACTGCGAATTGTAGATCTGGCAGTTTGTATGGACAGTAAGGACTTTGTTTGTCTCTTTCTCCAGCTCCGTGAACACAAGCTTTGTTGCAGTCGTCTTTCCTGTCGCAGGCCTGCCAAAAATAAAAGCATGCGCAGGCTTGCTGCCTCTGAGCGCCGGCTTCACGCAGTGCGCCAGCTCCCGCATCTGGCTCTCGCGGAACAAAAAATCTTCAGGCAAGTAAGAGGGCTCAAAAACAGATTCATCCCTGAACAGTGTTTCGTCGGGCTTGAGTTTCATGACTAGAAATTGGAAATCAAAATATAAGAAGTCTCGGCATGATTTTGGCTACAGTTTACTGGCTTTTCAGGCGCAAACCAACTTGCTGCTTCCTGTTCTCAGTCCATCTGATATACTCAAAATACAGGGCGCTCGCAGTCTTGTCGCCTCTGCCTGTGAAATCAAT
>CAYJMB010000041.1:2597-5906 GCA_964371455.1 uncultured archaeon
GCCCGCTATCTGAGGAACTAACCTCCCTAGTGATGGTTCACCTTTCCGAGCAACAAAATGACCAAAGTTCGAAACAATTACTGGGGTGCAAAGAAGCTGTTTTCCTGTTTTAACTGTTAATGGCCCTCTGTAAATGCTTTTATCTTCAAAAAAATCAAGCAGTTCATCCATGGTAAGCGTGTACTTGACATTTCCAAAGTTAGGCTTGTGCCTTCTTGCGTGCCAAATTCTACAACCCGGCTCTGTTCAGTAAGGTTAGTTAAAGTGTTGTTATCGAAATGATCAGAAGCTATAGAAAAATACAGCATTTTTTCGTCCAGATCATACACTTCTAATTTGGCCTTTGTCCCTGTTAGCTGTTCTGCAAAATCAGGGCTCGCAAATCGCGGCCTAGAAAGATAAGATAATAAAGCACCCCTTTGAAGAGCTGTCTTCTGTCCATCCCTCTTTCTGCGTAATTCATACAAACCCTATTTACTGAATATTCTTAAGCATTTTGACCTAGTACACACTTTTCACGTATCATGAAAAGTGTCCTCCCAGAAACGCGTTAAAATGCATGAAAAAGCCCTTTTCCTAGACCAACACTTTTCACATTTCACGCCCTAGGCAAAGCCCCTTATATAGCGCCCGCCAATTTTGTGTTAGCCGTTGTGGAGACGTTCCTCTTCAGGGTCGCTTGTCCCAGAAAACGAACAACGTGTTAAAACGAAAATGACATTCCAGAGTTGCGTTCGTTGCAATATGATATTGCGTTGGCTGACTAGCCACCCTGAGGGCATTTTTCAACGGCAAAGAAAAAATAAAAAACAAAAAGGTGATCCCCATGAGAAAGAAGCCCAAGACCATTGTCAGAAATGCAAGGAGTGCTGAGATCTCAGCACCGCATATTCAAGATATTCTGAACATCGGAGACATAGCACTATTTGCCAGGAGGTAATGAACATGGCATTTGAAAAACTTGCCCAGATGAGATATGAGCAATACTTCGCAGAGAAGAAAAAGTTGGTGAAGTGAAAGAAATAGTCGTATGGGGAGAGAAAGGGGCTTCCGTTCATTCCACGGCGCCATTTCATAGAAAAATAATGCACCTTCGTTTTCCTCTGACTTCCTTCTGCGGCCCGTGGGGTGTGGTCAACCCCGCCCGGATGAAATCGTTAGGATAAAAATTGAGAAAATCAAAAAATCAGGATTTGGAATGGCAAAGGGGATAGGCCCATATAAACATGAAAAGGTGAGCGATTTTGACTAAATTTGTGATCGACAGCTGGGCCTGGATAGAGTACTTAGACGGCACAGAAAAGGGCCGGAAAGTACAAGAAATAGTGGAAAATGCTGAAAATGAAATAATTACATACTGGATAAATATCTCAGAAATTATAAGCGTAGCAAAAAGAAAAGACATGGATTATCAAAGCATTTCATCAGTGCTTCAGTCTATTACTCGCATATTTGTTGGGGATGTGAATTTTGCCGTTTTTGTTGGAAAAAGACATGCTGAGATAAAAGCAAAAATGAAGGATTTCGGATTGATAGATGCGTGTGTTCTGGCAACAGCGGAGAAAAAAGGAGCTAAAATAGTTACAGGAGATCCGCATTTTAAAACTGTGAAAAATGTTATTATGCTATAAACCATAAGATACACGACCACGTCAGGAGCCCTCTCGACACATTATACACAACACCCCGCAGCAGGCAAAAAGCGAACAAAAGCAGGCATAACTCCATGTTATGCTCAATTGCTCGGCGGCGACGTCAGTTCCGTATTCGGCAGGAACCCATGAAAATTCTGAACAAAATCTTTATCTACATCTTCACTCAATTAAAAATATGTTCAGCTTCAGCGCAGATGAAATGCGCATCCTCAAGGCACTCAACACACCGGCAAAAGTTCAGGACTTTTTGCAGACACTGCCCACAAATTTTGATTACGACAAAGACACATGCATGTCACCGCGCATGGTCCTGCGAACGCGGCGTGCGCACTGCATAGAAGGCGCAATGCTTGCCGCAGCAGCACTGCGCATCCATGGTCATAAACCTCTCGTAGTAGACATGGATGCCGCTGCTTTTGACGAATGTCATGTAGTAGCAGTCTTTAAGCAGAATGGCTGCTGGGGTGCAGTCTCAAAATCCAACCATGCAGTGCTGCGCTACCGCGAGCCAGTCTACAAATCCATCCGCGAGCTGGTCATGTCGTACTTTCATGAATACTTTGACAATGCAGGAAGGCGAAGCCTGCGTTCCTATTCACTGCCTGTCAATCTCTCACGCTTTGACAGCCGTGGCTGGATGACAGCAGAAAAGGACGTCTGGTATATCCCGCGCTACCTTGAAAAAATCCCGCACATCCCTATTGTAACGCGCTCCCACATTGCAAGGTTCAGAAAACCGGATCCCATAGAAATCCAGGCAGGCAAAATTGTCGAATGGACAAGCTGAATATTTCTTCGCATGACTATAAAACTTTTATTAAAAATAATATGCTGCAATGGTTGAGATATTTTCCCTTGTGTTTGTAGTATTGGGTCTTATATTATTTGAAATAATCACGAGCATAGACAACGCCGTAATCAATGCTGAAGTGCTTAATACGATGTCCAAGCGCGCGAGGCGCTGGTTCCTGACATGGGGCATGTTATTCTCCGTCTTCCTTATCCGCGGCCTCCTCCCGTGGTTCATAATATGGGGCACAACACCCTCTTTGGGTCCTGTAGGCGCTTGGACAGCCGCGTTCAGCAACGATCCCGCTGTGGCCGAGGCCATAGAGCTCTCAGCCCCGCCTCTGCTGGCGCTGGGCGGAATGTTTCTGATATTCCTCTTCCTGCACTGGATCTTCCTCGAGCCGAAGCATTACGGGCTGCGGGGCGAGAAGCACATCGAGAAGCAGGGCGTGTGGTTTTTCGCCATTGTTTCCGTGCTTCTGGCAGTGATCACGTGGTTTGCCATACACAAGAATCCTCTGATGGCATTCGGCGCTGTCATGGGCTCGACTATTTTCTTCATAGTCCACGGCTTCCGCGAGAACGCCGCCAAAAAGGAGAAAGAGATAATAGGCGGCAAAACAGGCCTTACAGACTGGAGCAAGATTCTGTATCTGGAAGTAATTGATGCCTCATTCTCCATAGACGGCGTGCTGGGCGCATTCGCATTCACGCTTGCCGTTCCCCTCATCCTGATTGGCAACGGCATCGGCGCAGTGGCCGTGCGCCAGCTCACCATCAGCAACATAGAGCGCGTTAAGCGCTACAAGTACCTGAAGAACGGCGCCATGTATTCCATTTTCATCCTGGGCTGGATCATGCTCGC
>CAYJMB010000042.1:0-5704 GCA_964371455.1 uncultured archaeon
CAAGAAGGAGCTTGAAGCATTTGTCATGTTTGCAGTGGAGAGGGAGTGGTGATGAAAAAGCTAGTAGCCACATGTTTATTTGGTTCGTTGTTGACTGGGTGTAATCTAGAACTGAATACATATGAAAATAAATTGAGGGAACTTTCCAGAGACATTGAAAACGTAGAGCATAGATATGATAGTGAAGTGCCTCAATATGTAAAAAAACGTTTTATAGATGAGCCCATAGAAATTTCAAAAAGGCTGAGATTTGATAAAAAATATGCCAACTCAGAAAGAGCCTCTAAATTAATTTCTTACGCAATTGGGTCTTCAGCCAATGCAGCACAAAAATATCCAGAAGCAATTGATGATTCAGATAAGTACTATTTTCGTCAGTATTTTACTTGGCTTTTCGAAAATAATCACCAAGAATATTCTGAAGTAAGTCATTTGCTGGTTTGGTTCGCCAGATCTCACGATCAAAATTCAGTACCACTACTTAAAAAATACATAAAACCGCTGTTAATACATAGAAATTGGGGGCCAAAAGAAACATGGACAGAAAATATGAGAAAAAAGTACTTGGGTAGTATGATGGTAGTATACAGTATTGACGCATACATTTTTAATTTGGGGTATATTGGAGGTAAGGCAGCTATCGCTGAGCTGAATAACTTTGAGGAAGATTATACATTTTCTAGTTGGAATGGTAAAAGAAGTTTTTTCGACGAGAGAGAAGTGGAAGGCATTCATAACAGTCGTTTACGTGCTCTTTATCAGGCAGTAAAATGCCAAGGATGGCAGCACAATAAAAAAGATTTTTCCTGTACTATACAAAAAGACAGAGATCCTAGCAAAAAGAGACTGGTTTTTAATATTTTATTCCGCGCCTACAGGGAAAGACCTGAGTTGAGATGTGAAGGTTATGAAAATATGTTACGATCTCTAGCAAGTGATATTGGTATCACATGGACACCAGAACCTCAAACATGCGGAAACTCTAGTCTCTGGACTGCCGATATGTTAAATAGATTAAATGCCATATTAAGATAAAGATCTCTTTTCTGCAATTGAAGTATTTGAGCTTTTTAATCCCTTCCCTTCCAATCTAAACTATGCATATTGAAGACCTGCCATTTCCGCAGCGTGTTGTTGACATAATCAGAAAAGAAGCCCAGGAATTTAATCCAGTCCAGAAAGCAACGCTCCCCCACGTCCTCGCTGGCAGGAACATATTAGAAGTTGTAATTACCAGGATGAAAAACGTAAAGCAGATAATCGCCCTCTCTTGCGTGCCAGAAAAGGCGGGCCGGAGCCGGAAAAAGAGGGTATGTTTTTAACATCATGGCAAGCGCTTACAGGGAGAAGCTCCACCTGAGGCACGAAGGCAATGAAAGAAAGTTGCAGGCTCTTGCCAACGATATAGGTATTATATGGATCCCATAATTAGGTGTCTGGAATTATAGTCTTTGAGTATAGTGTATCTGAAGAGGCGTCTCTATGGATTTTTGGATGAAGTGGACAGCAGCGCTGGTATTGTCTATTGGCATGACGTTCGCTGCGAATGAAGTGGGGTACAGGGAATACAGGAAAGAGAAAAAAACGCTTGAGCAGGCGTATGCAAGGGTTTCCACAGGGCTGATGAAAAGGGCTGTTTTTTACCCCGATGAAAACGGCGGCATACTGCTCGAAAGAGGTGACGAAGTTGAGCTGGTAAATGTGAATTACAAAAAGTACAGCGTTCCGAGACCTGGAAAACCGCATGACCTGATTTCTGTCGAAGACAGGCGGCATATAACCGGTATCGGTGTTAAAGTGAGAAAATTCAGGGGTTATAATGCCATCCTGAACCCGAGCCTGGTGACGTTTCCTTACAGAGAAACTGACATAAGGGGCGCTGTTTATCCTGGCTCTGATTTCTTTCCGAAGTTGTGCAAGAATGTATTTATTCTGTTCCATATATTCTATAAGCAACCAGATTTTGAAGATCTGAGGCTCCGGATCATAAAGCATCGTGATATGAACAAAGGCTACTCAGAATTCACGCCTTTTCTCACAAAAGTATTGTTTGATAGAAAAGATGATTTTGACATGTTTGATGTGCTTGACGTGATATTCTCCATAGGCGATGCAAATGCAGTTCCTGACCTTGTAAAATTTGCGCGGCAGAATGGGGGTTCAGAAAGTATTGCAGAGTATATTCGCCAGTTCACGACAACTCCGGAATATCTGATGTATCTTGATAAAAAATATTCAGGAGATAAGTTTTACCGCGAACTTCTCAGCATGGTTGGCGGCGAGAAGGCAGTAACATTTTTCCTGCAGAAATATCACGAAGAGCCTGACAGTTCCATGTCGTATCTCGGCGCAGCTGCGCAGACCCCAAAGCAGAATGCAATGGTATACAGTTTTCTCAGGCAGTATGTCTCCAGCTCAAAAGATGGATGCGACAAGCTTCGGCAGCATATAAGAAATCTTGAGGCGTTTGCTGAACGGCTTGAACTGCCAAAGTACAGAATAGTGCACCCGTGCAAGTGAGGCCTTCCGCAGACAGTGCTGCGGCTCTGGGCTATGGTATCTCCTTCTTCCCCAGCACTGAAAGTATTTTAGATGAAAGGTCCTTGCATTTTTCAGAGTAGCCGTGGTCGCTAAGTACCTCTCTTGCAGCCATCGCTGCGTATCCGCCAAAATCGCTGCGATTCTTTTCAACAATGGTCAGCATCGTTTCTACAATAGACCCTCTCACAGATTTTTGGTCCCATCCGCTGCACTCATTCAAAGCTTTGTGGATGGAGGCTAATGAAGATGGATTTGCCAAGGTGCCCAGATAGCGTAATGCCGCGTCAGAAACGAGAGTATTTACTGGATCAGCTTCCTTTACGTTGGACAATAAAATCTGTTCTACATAACGAGATGCCCTCATGTCCCTGTATTCCATTGCCTCTTCAATAGGGTCAGTCAGCAGTTTTGCTGCCTTATGAGAATTAATACCTCTCCAGCTTTCCAATCTGAGATACCTGTTGGCTGAAAGGTGCTCCAATATTTTGTCTGCCTTTTTTGTGTCCCATTCCAGCTTCCTGTCCGGACCGCCATAAAAACTCATGCTATGTCTGTAAAATATCCATCCATATTCTTCTCCTGCCTTAACTTGTTCCCAATCCCCTGCAGGACGGCTGGTACGTCTTAGATCCCATTGTGCAGTCAGATTATGGTCACCAAGGACAGCAATAGGCTCGTAGTACTTCAGGTGCCTTTTGACAGGGTACACATAAGCAGGCCCTGTACGGAGAGGTGTATTGCTTACTCCGACCCGCCGCCATTCTGCATATTTCTTCTCGCCTGTTTCGCCAGCTACGTATTCGTATTTCCTTTCATATTTTGGTGGTTCGTCTCTATCAAATTCATCCCCTTTGCCTGCCATAATCCCGATTAGCGTAGTCATGTAAAAAATAGCAAAGGAAAGAGTAGCAACTAGCCCCCTGCCTTTCTCATAATCATGTTTCTCTTTCATAGCCAATCTTCAAGACATATTTGTGCAAATTCTTTTAATCCCTTCCCTTCCAATCTAAACTATGCATATTGAAGACCTGCCATTTCCGCAGCGTGTTGTTGACATAATCAGAAAAGAAGCCCAGGAATTTAATCCAGTCCAGAAAGCAACGCTCCCCCACGTCCTCGCTGGCAGGAACATTGTTGTCGCCTCGCCCACTGCATCAGGCAAGACGCTTGTAGCAGAAATTGCTGTCCTGAAAAATTACATCGAGGGAGGCAAGTCTGTCTATGTCGTTCCGCTCAAGGCGCTGGCATCTGAGAAATATCAGGACTTCAAGGCAAAATACCCGTTCCTGCGCACAGCCCTCTCAATCGGCGACCTGGACTCTTCAGACCAGTGGCTTGGCTCTTACGATCTTATCATTGCAAGCAACGAGAAAATGGACTCGCTTCTCCGTCACAATGCGCCGTGGCTGAAAGACATCTCACTTCTTGTCATTGATGAGATACACATGCTCAACGACCCTACTCGCGGGCCAACCCTTGAAATTGTGATCACGCGCCTGCAAAACGTAAAGCAGATTGTCGCGCTCTCTGCAACAATCCAGAATGCTGAGGATATTGCTGAATGGCTGGGTGCGGAGCTTGTGCGCAGTAATTACAGGCCTGTGAAATTGGAAAAGGGGGTCGCCTATCCGGAGAAAGACGCCATTATTTTGGATTTTATTGAGAGTTCTGCCCAGCTGCCTAACAAAGAAAATGCAATAATTCATGACACAGTAAAGAAAAAAAAGCAGTGCCTGCTGTTTGTCTCCACGCGCAAGTCGGCAGAAGCGAGCGCAGAAAAAATAAATCTGTCTCTGTTCTTGTCGCCGGAAGAGAAAATTGTTCTGACAAAGCTCTCAAAAGACATTGAAAATGCGCTTCCTGTCCCGACAAAGCAGTGCCGCCGTCTGGCGATGTGTGTGAAACAAGGCACAGCTTTTCATCACGCAGGCCTGGTTGCGAAACAGCGCAAGCTCGTTGAAGACGCTTTCAGGGAAGGAAAAATAAAAATGATTTCTGCGACGCCGACCTTAAGCTACGGGGTCAACACGCCTGCATACCGCGTCCTGATACGCGACACGAAACGCTTTGACATCAATTATGGAAATGCCTACATACCTGTCATGGACGTGCACCAGATGTGCGGCCGCGCCGGCCGGCCTAAATACGACAGCGAAGGCCAGGCAATCCTTCTCGCAAAGAGCGAAGATGAAGCAGAAGACCTGAAGGAGCGCTACCTCTTCGCAGAGCCGGAGCCCATTTATTCAAAGCTCGGCATGGAGCATGTCCTGCGCATGCACGTCTTGGCGCTCATTGCGTCCGAAGTTGTGAAAAACAAAAACGAACTGCGTAGCTTCTTTGCGAAAACATTTTTCGCGCACCAGTATGGCAGCATAGATGATGTCATGGAAAAAATTGACAAAGTCCTTGAGCTTCTTGAAAACTACAAGTTTATCAAAATTGGCGAACAGGAGCTTTATGAGGGCTTCAAGACGGCCTTCGATGTCACAGGCAACCCTCAGCTTAGCGCAACACGGGTAGGGAAAAGGGTATCAGAGCTCTACATTGATCCTGTCTCCGCATTCACGCTGATGCAGAATTTGAAGCTTCTGGGAGAGCTGGAAGCATTGATGGTGATCAATGACTGCGCAGAAATGTACCCTCTCCTCGCTGCAAAGAAGAAAGATTACGAGGATCTGGAGGATGCATTAGCCAAATCAGGAATATCTGCTCCTGATGTCTGGAGCTATGATTACGAGGATTTCATGGACCAGTTCAAGACCTCTCTCATGTTCTCGGAGTGGATGAATGAAAGAGGCGAGGATTTCTTGCTGGAAAAATTTGGCATAACGCCAGGCGAGCTTTACAACAAAACACTCTCTGCAGAGTGGATGCTGTATGCAGCTGCCGAGCTTGCTGTTCTGCTCAATAAAAAAGATGAAACCAACCATTTTAACAAGCTTCGCCTCCGAATAAAGCATGGTGTGCGCGAAGAGCTGCTACGCCTCATAAAACTGAAAGGCATCGGCCGCGTCCGCGCTAGGAAATTGTACAGCGCAGGCATCAGGAACTATGCGGATGTCAAAAAGTCCATCCCAAAAGTAGAAGAACTCCTCGGCAAAAAAGCCGCGCAGAGCCTGCTCACGCAGACAGAGGAGGATCTTGACGAAAAGATCAGGGCTGT
>CAYJMB010000043.1:0-1200 GCA_964371455.1 uncultured archaeon
GTATTAAATCTGTATTTTTCACGGGAGCAGTTTGCTGCATTTTTATCAAGAATTAAATGCCCAACTCGATTTAAATACTATTGCCAGGCGCATGAGAAGTGTGAGAAGTGATCGATATAAGTATTTTTTCTGGTTAGTATCATCATGTCCTTCAAGTTCGCACACATGTCTGACTGTCATCTGGGCTCATGGAGCAACCACCCTGAGCTCAAGGAGATGTCTATTCTTGCTTTTGAGCGTGCCCTGGACGAGTGCCTGAAAGAAAAAGTAGACTTTGTTCTCATCTGCGGCGACTTGTTTGACGCAGCGCTCCCGCCTGTAGATATCCTGCGCCGCGCTGTTGCAAAGCTCAGGCAGTGTTGCGACAAAGGCTTGCGTGTGTATGCGATAGCTGGCTCGCACGATTTCTCGCCGACCGGCAAGACCATGCTGCATGTGCTTGAAGAAGCAGGGCTTATCATTTATGTTGGCAAATTCACAGAAGAAAATGGCAGCATTAAACTAAAAGTGTTTGACGACCCGGCAGGCGCAAAGATATGCGGCATTGTAGGCAAAAAAGGCGCACTGGACATCGAATGCTTCAGTCTCATTGACAAGAGTATCGAACAGCTGACAGGATTCAAGATCTTCATGTTCCATTCCGCTGTTGCAGAATTCCGCCCCCCTCACATGAAAGACATGCCTGCTGTCTCCCTCCAGCAGCTCCCAAAAAATTTTGACTACTATGCAGCAGGCCACGTCCATGTAAGGCACACAGCCGAGCATGACAGAGGAAAAATAGTTTTTCCCAACGCCCTCTTCCCGACAGAATTTCCTGAGCTGGAAAAGTACGACGGCGGCTTTTCATTAGTTGAAGTTGACGATGTTGGCCAGCTGAACATATCAAGAAAAGAAATAAAGCTCTTTGATGTCATTGCGCTGGATTTTTCTGCTGATGCCAAAAGCCCGGAGCAGGTGCAGCAGGAAATGATGTCAGTGCTAGAAAAGCTTGATGTTGCTAACAAGGCCCTGCTCATCAAGGTAAACGGCACGCTGGACAGAGGCAGGCCGACTGACATAGACATGAGGACAGTCACAAACATGGCTCTGGAAAAAGGCGCCTTTACTGTAAAGAAAAGCACTTCCAGCCTCTCCTCAAGAGAGTTTGAGGAAGTGAAAGTCATGGAAAACATGTCCACAGATGAAATAGAGAGAAAGCTT
>CAYJMB010000043.1:1300-3734 GCA_964371455.1 uncultured archaeon
GATGAAAAAATAGAATTTCCAGTTGGCACATCGCTGCTGTCCGGGGACATAGGCTCTGGAAAATCAACAATACTCATGGCTCTGGATTTCGCGCTATTCGGCATCAGGAAAGGCGAGCTCTCAGGTTCCGACCTTCTGCGGCACGGGAAGGACGAAGGATCCATAGAACTTGAGCTGGCTGTGGACTCAAAAAACATGAAAATCAAAAGAGGTCTCAAGCGAGGTAATTCCATTTCCCAGGAAAACTGTATTCTGACAGTCAATGGCTTGTCAGAAACTATTACACCCATGGAACTAAAGGCAAAAATCCTGGAAATGCTCGGCTATCCACAGGAGCTGCTCAAGAAGAACAAGCCCATCTTCCGCTACACTGTCTACACGCCGCAAGAGGAAATGAAACGCATCCTGACCGATGCGGAGAACAGGCTGGAAATTCTCAGAAAAATATTCGGCATTGACAAGTACGGCATCATACGCAGCAATGCCCGCCTCTTCCTCACGGAGCTGCGCAGCATGAAGCGTGAGCTTGAAGCATATTCAAAAGATCTGGAAACAAAGAAGCTGGAAAAAGGTGAGTTACAGACTCTGTTCACTTCTATTGCAAGCCAGCTCTCCGGGACAAAGAATCGTCTTGCGGCGATAAATATGCAGTACGAAGAAAAGACAAAAATAATAAATCAGATGAAAAAAGAACTAAATGAGTTCAGAAAAATCCAGCTGGCTATGGCAAAAAAAGAGTCTGAGCTGAAAGCGCTTAAAAGCAAAGCAGAAGACATCACATTGGAGCTCTCAAACATAGACACCAAGATCCAGTTTAATATTAATCTTGTTGAAGAGCCATTGAACAGCGACATAAACAGCGTTATAGGCGCTATCAAGATGTTGGAAACAGACAGAGATGGCATGCTCCAAAACATTGCAGTGCTGGATGCAGAAACAGACAAGCTTTCAGCTATATATTCAAAAGGCGTGTGTTCTTTCTGTGGCCAGGCTGTGACAGATCCAGCCTCATTCAAGCAGCATATTGTTGAGAGAAAAGAAAAGCGGCAGGAAATTCTCGTAGGAATAAAACAAGCAGATGAGCAGCTTACATCATTGAAAAGCCGTAAAAGCGAGCTGGAAAAATTTCATGCAATCAAAAAAACAGTAGAAGACCTGAAGCGCTGGAAAACTGACAAGCAGGAAGAAGCCAGACGGACAGCACTGAGCATGACAGAGACAGAGGCCGCCTATCTCCATTTAAAGAACAGCAGCGTGCAGTATGAGCATCTGGAATCAGATTTTGAGGCAGCTGAACCAGAGCTTGTCACTATACAGAAGGAAAAAACCGAACTGGAAAAATCTCTCTCCCGTCTTGAGCAGCAGAAAGAGGACATGGGGTTGCGCCTGGCTGTTCTTGGGAAAGAAATCATTGAAAAAGAAGCTGCAAGAAAGGGCATAGATAGAATCAATTCACTGCTCGCATGGTTCGACAATTTCATTCTGCTCATGGAAAACATCGAGAAGCATGTCCTGCTCACAGTGCAGAGGGAGTTTGACCAGTATTTCCAGCACTGGTTCTCTATACTGATGGGCGACACGCTCGCTGTCCGCATAGATGAGAGCTTTTCTCCTGTCATTGAGCAGAATGGCTATGAAACGAGCTTTGAAAATCTTTCCGGCGGCGAGAAGACTTCAGTGAGCCTGGCCTACCGTCTGGCCCTCAACAAAGTGATAAACACTCTCATTGCTGAGATAAGAACCAAAGACCTTCTTATCCTTGACGAGCCCACAGACGGCTTTTCCACAGACCAGCTTGACAGGGTCAGGGATGTTATCAATGCCCTGGACCTCAGCCAGATCATCCTTGTCTCCCACGAGCCGAAAATAGAAACCTATGTGGAGAGCGTGATCAGGATCCATAAAGAGAATCATGTTTCTAGGGTCGTACAGTAAAGCTTCTCATGGCCTTGTAGTGTACGGTACCCGAGGTTTCTCACGGAATGTTAGGCCTCTCTGACTCCCTCGCGAGGTGCATGAGAATGTTCCGTATTCAAATGCCAGCAGCCCTTCTGCACGCGATAGTGCTCCTTGGTCTATTTTGTCTGTATTTTTTATATCAGAAAGAAGTTGTCTTACAAACTCTTCAGTTTTCATGCTGCTGCCATATTTTGCAAGGCCAATTTCTGCAACTATCTGATCATTATTGTTTGCGTCTCTTATACCGATTTTGTTATTGCCAGTATCGTATGGCACAAGATTTGTTCTCCCAACAGTCAGCTCTTTGACGATGCGGAGCAAGGGAGTATATAGGTCTATTGCAACATCATCAAACTGGTTAGGGCAGACAAGTCCTTTTTGAGCGTATCTAATAAAAGCAGTATACTGAGTTGCAGGTGTCGCAGCGCCTCGCAATCTTTCTGGCTCTGGCGCTTCTCTCTTGCCCAATTCTGAT
>CAYJMB010000043.1:3834-5565 GCA_964371455.1 uncultured archaeon
ATTCTGATTCAGCTTTTTCCGGGCTTCTCGCACTTGGCAAACCAGCATAAAAGTCAGCAGCTGAATCTCTTATGCGCCTTCTGTCTTGTCCTGTGCCCCTGCTCACTCTAACAGGAGCTGCACTTGCCTGCTGATTGTAGATAAAGGAAGGATACAATATATGCCGCGGATAATAAAATGGGAAAAACATATAAGGAAAAGGTCCGGAGAACGGATAAAACGGAAAGCCCTGGGAATACTGAAAATAAATAATATTGCCATGTGCATTGGCTTCTTTAGCGGGTTCAGCACCATTCATTAATGCTATTGTTGCAGCACCAGCCACAAGAGCCCTTTTAATGCGGTTTGTTATACGTTTCATCTTCAACGCCTTTCACGCCTGTTCTAACATTAACCAATAGTTCTAGAGCCTTGATAAACAATTGTAAGTACGAAAAACTATTTCTTCGTGTCTGATTTCTTCTTTTTCCGCTGTTCCTTAGCCAGTTTTTCCGCAGCTTCGCGTTTTCTGCGTTCGTCTTCAAGTCTTCTTTGCTCATCTTGACGAGCTTTTAACACAGCAGCAGATGACATTGTAGGAACTGGCTTTGCTACACTTCCATCGTCGCCCAAATCTTCCACTATATACCCGTATCGGGAGTGTTCTAGCAAAGCTGCTATATCTGGTTTTAAATATGGCACTACTCTTGCATTAAACCATCTTGTTACATCTTGATGAGTAGTGTCGCCTTCCACCTTGAATGCAAGATAATGAAATCCGAGAGACCTGTAGAGTCTTTCCTCTTCCTCGAAATACTTCTCTTCAAATCTCTCTTTTTTAACATCGCCCTTCAGTTTCTGGCCTGGTCTTGCTACCCTTATTATTATTGGCTGAATTTCCATGCCCCTGCTGTCTCGCCTTTTGGGCACAAAAATATCAATTACTCTACCATTCCTTTGAGGAACATTAGCCTGATAGATCTTTTGATCTGGTTGTAGTTCAAAATCTGCCGCATATTCATCCAAAAGGTCTCTGATTATGTCTTCTGCGTCTTCCTCTGTTACTCGTCTTTCTTTTGGCTCTTCATGTTTTGGTTGCGGCGTCCACGAAATACCAAAAGAACCGTAAGTGCCATAAGGGCCATGTGCAACACTGCCATAAATGTAATTTTGAGGAACTAAACCAACGCTGGCGAGAGGAGTAAAAATGTTGTTGCTGTAAAACCCAACAAATCTGCCGTTTGTATAGAGGGGGTGAGGAAAGTTTTGCAAAAGCGCTGTATTAAAACCGTGCCTGAAATATGCAGGATTGTACCATGTAGCCCCACCGTAAACATTTTCCGGGCGTGAGTAAATGCGAACCTGGACTGGAGGTTGTCCTTGCTGTTGTCCTTGAGCGTATGCTGCCTGCACTATTTCAGTTTCTTGTTTGCCGTTCGGCCCAAAATAAGCGCCTAACAACGTAAGAAAAGTGGCGCCCGCTGCCACGCGGTTTTTTATTGTCCCCTTGAGAGTAGCTGGCCTAGGAAACCTTAAACTAGCATCATACAGTTCATTTTGCAGTTCTTTTGCAACGCCCATTCTACCACCTTTTCATTATATAAACCTTGCACTGCAAAACTATGAAAAGGCAAGCTTTTAAAGCTTTCTATTGTTGCTATTTGATAGTGATTACAGATGGATTATTCCAGCCGGCGCATCAGAACAGAGGGCGGCTTTCTGCAGTACGTATGCCCAAAATGTCCTGCTTAC
>CAYJMB010000044.1:0-5494 GCA_964371455.1 uncultured archaeon
GTGACGTTTATTTAACAGCTCATGAAATCCCGAATGTGAAGGTGCGCGACCATGTCACAGAAGAAACGTGGGCAAGTACAGCGCCTGCGAGCAGTGCTATGAATAAAGC
The DNA here is from genome assembly GCA_964371455.1 of uncultured archaeon. GTDB lineage: Archaea > Aenigmatarchaeota > Aenigmatarchaeia > GW2011-AR5 > GW2011-AR5 > JACQNX01. The sequence continues at coordinate 110 of CAYJMB010000044.1, forward strand.
AAGAACCAAAAAAAGCAGGCGATTACTGAAGATTTTGGCCAATGCATAATTCATGTTGGAAAGATAACTTTTAAAAATCAATATCTTCTTAGATAAAAATTTTCAACTGTAAATAGTCGGCACTATGAAGACAGAAATCATAACAACATCTATGGCAAGGGATACGTAGATAAGGATGTGCAAAGCTTTTTCATAACGCTCTAGGTTGCCGATGTTAAAGCGAAATCTGTAAAGAAGCAGGAATAGCGCAGGCAGCAAAGTGACAAAAGCGAACAAGAGCAGTTCGCTTCCCAAAAGGCCGAGTGAGATGCCTGTCAGGACAAAGTTCATGCCTAGCGCGAGTATGACGACATAAATCAGCAATGCGTAGGCCATAAATCGCTGCATGATAATTAATTATTTGGGCAGTATAAATATAATGGAAATCTCAGATTGATTTATAGAGATACTGGTGCACTGGTCCGTCAAAGCCCTTTTCTTTTAAGAATCCTTCAAAATCCTCGTTTTGCATTTCTTCAGGTAGTGGAGAAATATCAGAGATGTCAAACTCGCCGTTTCTAGTTTTGCGATATCTTTCCCTCTCCATTACTGCAACAACAGTCCAGTAACCTTTGCCTTTAGTCAGCTTTTGAATAGCAAGAATTCTTTTCCCGTCATAAGAGAGAATTTCTTCCCTCAAGCTATCTCTCAGTTTAGAATGAATATAGATACAGGGTGACACTATTATTTTTGTTATGCATCTTTAAATATATTTATCAAACAACATTAATGGATTATATTCCATAAACGTATGACGAAACTTCTCTGATTTTTACTGTTTGCAACTCAGGGAACAATAAAGCACAAAAGCCTGTTTCACAACGATTTTATCGGTCAAAGGCCAGGGTCTCGTTTTTGTGTTAAAGTCGGATTCCAGCACCCTATCATCATCTGTTGTTTCATGAAACTGTACATCATTGCTGCAACGGCTTGCAGATATTTCTGGCACTGCCTCCAGATAAAATAGGAAATCAGATGATAGAGATATGCTGCACCTGTCAGCGCCTGAAAATGATGGCGGGTGCTGAAACCAATCACGCTTTCTCCAATATCCGACAAAGTTCGCAACCATCTTGAATCATTCCTGTGGTAAGAAGTGAGGTAAATCGCCTCAACTCCCGGGGCTCCATCGAACGCCCTGACAATCGTGGTCTTTCCAGAGCGATCAATACCTGTAGATGCTTTGTACATCAGCACACGATCTCTTCCATGACATAATTCTTTACAGCAGCTTCGAACTTCCACTCAGGCACATAGCCTAATTTCTCCTTTGCCAGCGTGAGGTCGGACTGCGTGTGCTGCTGGTAGAAACTTTCATAGGGGTTGTCTATATATTCTGTTTCAAGCGTTGTATCTAGCGCTGCATTAAGGGCAGCTACAATTCTGTTGAAACTCACAGCATCGCCGCTGCCGACATTTACGATAACGCCTTCATGAGCCTTCATCGCCAGCAGCGTTGCATTGACCGCATCCTTTACATAAACCTGGTCGCGTTTCTGCTCGCCGAGCTTGAAAATCCTTGGCTTGTCACCGCGCAACATCTGCTGCATGAGCTGCCATACCATGGAGGCAAGACGGCCTTTATAACGCTCTCCTGGGCCGAAGACGTTGAAGTAGCGCAATCCAACAACGAGGTTCTCTGTTTTCTTTTCCAGCACGAACTTGTCAAAGAGCCATTTGGCCTTGCCATAAGTATTTGTAGGATTGCCTGCATCCTGTTCTTTTTGCGGTGCTATCGCTTGTCCATAGACAGCAGCAGATGAAGCGTAGATGAAAGGGATATTTCTTTTGCTGCAATAGTCAAATATTTTTTTTGATGTTGTCAGGTTCACAGACATGATGATGTCGTCGTTAACTGGAGATCCATCCATTGGGTTTACAACGCCTGTGATCGCTGCCTGGTGAAATATTATGTCTGCTTTTGCAGATGGCCAGTCAAATTTTCTTATGTCGTCTTTAATCACGTCGCCTTCAAAACCTGCAAGATTATTAACATGTCCTGTGCTGAAATCATCCAAAACAGAAACATCATGGCCTTTTTTTTGGAGGGCTAGGGCTAGATTAGAGCCGATGAACCCCGCGCCGCCGGTGACAAGACAGTGCATTGTTAGCATTTGGGGGGAAGAAATAAAAGAGCGATGCTAGCGCAGAATATCTGAGAAGCACCTGCGGAAATACTTGTAAGCTAGTTTGGCTTCTTTTATGCCGCTTGGTGTCAGGGAATAGAAAATTTCTTTCCCCCTTTTCCTGCCTGTTATAAGTCTTGTTTTTTTGAGCTCTTTCAGAGCGGGGTAGATTGTACCCGGGGAAGGCTTCTTTCCGCTGCTCTTTCCTATGAGCTCTGCTATCTCGTTACCAGATTTCGCGCCGCTGAGCAAGTAGCACAGAATCCTGAAGGTAAGAAAACCCCTCATGGAGCAGAATTTGGGGGAAGAGGATTTCATCAGATCACCTGATATTGGTTATACGATATGTTTAAATATTTCACCACTATGTATTGGATAGACGATACATGTTACTGGGGACGGCATGATAAACAGGAATGATTTTGCAAATATAAAAAGCATTGTGTGATGCTCATGACAACTGTCAGCGAACTCCAGAGATGCGTGACAAATGACCTACGTATTTTTAGACACCCTTATTTTGACGGTATGGAAGACTTTGATTACGAAACCGACAATCCTAAAGTAGGTCATATCAAAGAACAACGATACAAAATTCATGACGCTGGTTTTTTCCGCAGCTATTTGTTTGCAGGGAATGTGGGCGGAGAAAGACCGTCAGATTATGCAAGAAGCGTGCACTATCATAATTTTATTCTTCAGGCTGAAGGTGTAAAGGCTGTAGCCTTTGGCTTTGATGTGGAGCCTAAACTAACAGATGGAAGACCAGACCCACTCTACCAGCCAAAACTAGAACAATTTCTGGACACAGTGTTAAAAAATAGAGGAGATTTCCTGCTGCTTCACATTACGGATCCTTACAAGGCGCATGCTTACATGTTTGCTCAAAACAGGGAGCACATAGCAATAACCAAAAGCGCGGCAATAAGTCAAGTTGTAAACCCATTTCTCTTTGATAATGAAGGAAATATCTATGCGGATAACGTGGATGGCCATGCCTTGGCAGAATCAATAAAATTAAAGCGAAATATAGAGGGTTCAAAAATAGTTCTCATAGGCGCTGGCGGAACCGCAAGCTCTGTTGCTACAGAAATGGCCCAGCGCATAAAGGATGGCAAGCTTATCATACTTAACAGGACTGAGAAAAAAGCGCATGATCTGGCTGCACGTCTACAGGCACATTATCCACTCACAGAAAAGCAAATTCATGCAGGAGGCCTGGATGACCTATCAAAATATGCTGCTGATGCTGATATATTGATATCAGCTATCAGTGAAAATGTAGTGACAGAACCTGTTGCGTGTGGTATCTCTTCTGAAACGCTTTTTGTGGAAACTAATTATGGTCCAGCTGCGCGCTTTTCTACGCTCGGCAAACAAACAGGGCATGAAGCTGTTGACGGCAGCGGAATGGTTTACTTTGGTGTGGAAAGGGCCGCGCAACAAGCATTTCAATTGAAACTGAGAAAAAAGCTCAATGGATCTACTCTTCAGGCGTTGAAAAAGGAAATAGGCATGGTGTAATTGTATGCCAGAATACCTGCAAAAAGAAATATGGTTTCAGATGCCTTATAAAGATCGCATAGAGTCTGGCAGCGTAACAAGAACATTCAGAGAATTGCCAGATGCACACAAAAACAATGATTATGTTGATGGTGAAATTATCAGATGTTTATTTCATCTTAATGGAAATCTTGATGATGAGAAATACAGAATAAGAATACGTAAAGTTAGTTTTAGAGAAATTGGTGAACTTCTGCCTGAAGATTTCATCAAAGCTGATGCATCGTCAGTAGAAGGCATTAAGAGAAAAATGTCATATCACTATAAAAAGTCTTATACAGATTCGGATAAAATACGTGTCATAGATTTTGAATATGCGGGTGCAATTTAAAGTAGACGTAAATATACTGAATGACATAAGTTGTTGACTGAAGATGAAAAAGAAAACGCTCTGCCCGAGATGCAGAAAGCCGGCACTGGAAATCTATGCGGGCTGGACAACCGGCAGCTACCAGTGCAGGAAGTGCGGCTATCTCGGGCCTCTGGTGCTGGAAGAACAAAAGCATGGCGGTTGACATGAAAGCAAAATTATTCTCCTGCGGTATCTGTGGCCTGAAGTACAGCGACCAAGCTATTGCGAAGCAATGCCAAGCATGGTGCTCCAAAAACAAGTCATGCAATCTGGAGATAACAAGGCATGCTGTGGGAATATAGCTAGCTCAATTAAGGGAAATGACAGAGTCATAGTCCTTTTCCCATGACATCCTCCTGCTGCACATCATTTATGCTTCTGAAAATCTCGTCTGAAACGGCAGAAGAAGCTGACCTTGACTTCCCTGTTGCCTATTGCATAAACTGCGATGTAATTGTCAACAAGTTCATTCTCGAAAGAAGAACATTAAAAAACATCAGTAATGGGTCGCAGACCACAGCCTTGTGACAAATCCTTCGGACTTGCCTATTTCTCTGGCCGATTCTATGACATGCTCAATTTCCCCTTTGTCCAGCCACACGCCATGCTCTGCGCAGATATCCACCCAGGCGCTCTCTATCTTTTCCATCTTCATCCTCTGCTTGCAGACAGGACATTCCATATCATCACCGATAATTATAGTCGTCCAAGAGAATAAATAGTGTAAGATTTTCCTGGACTCCTCGCAGGAGTTTTGCCTTTTGTACATATTTCTTATTCGAGTGCATCATATATGCTTCCTCTCTTCAAGACATGTGTAATTGTTACACTGCTTTTTTCCACATAGTATACAATCCGAAAATCGCCAACTCGTAATCTGTAAAGTTCTGGGTCTTTGAGGCCATGTAGTTTCTTTATATCAGCCTTTGCCCTGCGCCTGAAGGGATCTTCCTCCAAAACTTTTACTGCAGATTTTATTCTTTCTCTCGTTTTGCTTTCTAATGATTTCATTTCTTTTTCTGCAGAAGTAAAAATCAAGATTTCAAACTTCATTAAATGGCACGGCCTTTTCTTCCTTCATCATTCTTTTCACATCTTCGTGCAGATAATGCAATGCAGCAATCTGGATAAGCTTCCTGAGTATTTCATCATATGTCTCATCTTTTGTTCCAAACTGCTTGATGCTTTCCCTTGTTTCCTTATCGACCTGGATTGTTGTCATAGGCACACTATCACCTTATATGCTATTATATACAATTATATGATACATATAAGTATTTAAATTCAGAATTATAATGGGGTCGG
>CAYJMB010000045.1:0-5388 GCA_964371455.1 uncultured archaeon
TTTAAAGTATCATGGCGCGCGTCATGTATTAGATGAAGGTAAAGGATATTCGAATACAGAAGAAGAAAAAAGATGCAAGCTGGAGGAATTCCATGCTCTTAATTATATCCCGCTGGAATATAGTGTCCAAGGATATAGTATATTGGGAAATGCAGTTCACTGGTCAATAATTGGATCACAAAATCATGCAAATGCAGGCGCTGATGTTTTGAATTATTTTATTGGCTATATTTTAAATAACCCAAAATATTTCCCTCAAATACAAATCCCCCAAGACAAAAATTTAATTACATTTGCACTGCCAGCACAACTTTACAGGCTTACAGGAGAACAAATAAGATCGATTGCTGGCAAATACTATAATGAAATACATGAAAAGAAGTAAAATATATTCATTCGGAAAAAGCTTTACTCCCACTTCTTCGCGGAAATGTACTCATATGCGGAATAAGCAGCTACGCAGCCCTCAGCAGCGCCTGTAATTGCCTGCTTCCATTCCATGTCGGCGACGTCGCCTGCTGCGTAGACGCCTGGGACATTGGTTCTGGAAAGGCGGTCTATCATTATCTCGCCTTTCTCATTGAGCTTCACACCGAGCTTTTTTGCAAGGCTGGATTGCGGCAGATGACCGATTTCTATGAACAAGCCGCCCAGATTAAACTCTTTGCTGCCACTGTAAGGTTTGTCAAGGAGGACATGCGTGATGAATTTGTCACCCTTTATGGCAACGACATTTGTTCGCGGAATAATTTCTATTTTTGGATTTTCTTCAACGCGGCGCATGTTGATCGGTTCAGGGTGTATTTGTTCTCCTCTGTAGATGATGTAGACTTTGGAGCCATATTCGGCCAACAACAAAGCTTCTTTTGCAGCTGAGTCTGAGCCTCCGACAACGCCGATGACTTTACCTTTGAATAGTGGCCCGTCGCATGTTGCACAATAGGAAACGCCCTTGCCATAGAATTCCTTTTCTCCCGGGACTTTGAGCTTGCGACGCTCTGTGCCTGTTGCCAACAGGATTGTTTTGGCCTTGTACTGCGCTTCGCGGGCTTTGACAATGAAATAATCGCCATCTTTTTCTATGTCTACAACTTCGTCATCTATTATAGGCACGTCATAGTCTTTTACATGATCTTCTATATGCTGCATGAGCTCAGGACCGCTCAGCCTAATGAATCCGGGGTAATTTTCCACAACATGCGTTGTTGTAAGCAGGCCGCCGCGCTCCTTTGTAATGACAATGGTTTTCAGGCCAAAGCGCGCTGCGTATATTGCGCCGGGATAACCAGCTGAGCCACCACCAACAACAACAAAGTCGTATTGTTGCATAAAATTCACTGATTAATATTTTGTGTAATGGTTAATAAAAGGATAGGTAAAAGAAGAAAAAGAGCTGCTTACTTAATTTTATTTCAGTTTGGCGGTAGAAAAGCGAAAAGCCGCTATTTCCCCAGTGTCTGCATGCCGGGCTTCCATTCCACCGGGCACAGTTCGCCTGTCTGGAACGCCTGCAAAGTTCTGAGCGTTTCCTCTACGTTGCGGCCTACCTTCAGGTCATTGATTGTCGCTGCCCTAAGTACGCCTTCAGGGTCTATTATGAATGTACCGCGGAACGCTATTCCCTGGTCTTCTTTCAGAACGCCAAACAAACTAACAAGCCTGTGCGCCGTGTCGCCGATTACAGGGAAGTCCACGTCAGGCAGATCCTTCTGGAACCACGCCTTATGCGAGTGCACAGAGTCTGTCGAACAGCCTATTATAACAGCGTTCAGCTTTTCAAAATCCTTGTGTCTCTGCGCGAAGCTGTTTATCTCTGTTGGGCACACGAACGTGAAGTCGAGCGGATAGAAGAACACGATTACCCATTTTCCCCTGTAGCTGCTGAGCTTCACCTTCCTGAACTCGCCGTTTACGTAAGCCTCTTCCTCGAAATCAGGAACTTTCTGCCCTATCTGCATCATGAAAACCCCAGAATTTTATTGCAAGGGTATATATACAGCCTAAACTTTTAAATACATTCTGAAAGAAAACATAGCATGGCACTGGGATACAGATTTCTCCAGGTTATAGACAGGATAAAGCCGGCTCCTGCTGTTTATGCGCACTGCGACATCCCTTGTGGCATCTATGACCCGCACCTGGCGCAGCTGGCTGCGCACACAGTCATAAGAATGGTTCATCTCATCAATGAATTGCCAAAGCTGACACCAGACCTTTCGCCGCAGGAAAGGCTGGAAATTGTTCACAATCTTGCCCGCTATACAGCCACTAAAGATGAGCATGCTGAGTTGGTCAAGAAAGAAGTAAGAATTATCTGGGGCGATTACTTCAAGCCAGAGCATGTGCAGCAATATCCGCAGCTTCATGAGCTTGTCTGGAACGTCATGAAAGCAGGCTCAAAAGGCAGACAGCACGTCAGTCTGGAGGAGGCGCAAGAGCTCCTCGCAACTGTGCAGAAGATAGCAGATATCTTCTGGAAAACAAAAGGCTACCAAACCGTGAAAGTCAAGGCGCCCTACCCGTCAGGTGGAGAACTGGTAGTGCCGAAGTTATGAGCTAGTTAGCACTAGAAGAAAGGAGAAAAAATGGCATAAATACCTTCATGCTGACTAATTCTTATGCTTGGATTCTCTCTTTGCCGTGTGAGTGGACATAGCATGGAGCCTCAATTCAGAGAAGGGGATTTTGTTATCATTTGGAAGTTTGGCAAGATTAATACTGGAGATGTCGTTGTTGCGGACATAGGTCATAGAAAATTAATAAAAAGAGTGAAAAGAACAAATGACAATATTCTTATTCTTCAAGGCGACAGCCAGCACGACAGAAAAGTTTTCAGCGTCAGAAAAGGTGCAGTTATCGGCAAAGTATTATGGCAGATAAAGAGAAGATCATAATTCTAGACTTCTTCAGTTGCTCCAACATAAAATGGTTTTCTCCGTATACGAAACTTAGAATCTTGGTCACTATAATGCTCCTCTTCTTTTACAGGCGGAATTTTTAATGGTGCAGGCATACTTTAAACCTTCTTGATTTTTTTTCAAATCTATAATAAAGCTGAAATCAATGTATCTCTATGAAAACAGCAAACAACAAGATAAAAGCAATTATTTTTGACATAGGCGGCGTGACGCTGAAGTGGGATGACAATATCGTCTACAGGCACATTGCAGAGATGACTGGCAAAAGCCAGAAAACAATTGTCAGGTCTGCTAAGCGCTACATGAAGCTATTTGACAAGGGGAAGGTTACAGAAAGCACGTTCTGGAAACTAGTGGGAAAGGACATAAACTGCAATGAGTGTATAACTGGTTTATGGGAAAAACATTTCCAGCGTTATGCAAAGAGGAACAAGGCTGTTATACGTGTAATCAAAAAACTACGCAAATCCGGCTACACAGTGGCAACAATAACAAATGTCATCAGGCCACATTACAGCTACAACAAAAAGCGAGGCTTGTACAAACTGTTTGACAGATCATTCATGTCCTGCAACCTGAAGATGCGCAAGCCTGAGAAGCAGATATATGTTTATGCTGCCCGTATGCTGAGGGCCAGGCCGAAAGAATGCATGTTTATTGACAACCAGAGAGAAAATGTTGCAGGCGCGAGAAAGGCCGGAATGAATGCTTTTGTTTTCAAGAATGCTGCCCAGATGACAAGAGAACTTAGAACGTACGATGTGAAGGTGTAGGCAGACGTGTATGTTTGGTGACGATGACCGCGAAATTATTGAAATAATAGTACATCAAAATTCAAACATTTCTGCATTCTGCACAGCCTTTTCAATCAACTGGACGAAGTCAATATTCTTTTCCATCTCTTCCAGTTCTTCGCGTTTTGCACGAGTGACAGGGTGCTCTGCTACAAATGCTGTGCAGCAGTCGTTGTAGGGGAGGATGGATGTTTCGTAGGTGCCTATGTGTTCTGCTGATTTGATTATTTCTTTTTTATCGTACCCGATTAAAGGGGCAATTACAGGCTTGGTGCTGACAGCATAAATAACATCCAAATTCTCCAGGGTCTGCGACGCTACCTGCGCGAGGTTGTCGCCTGTGACAAAAGCTTTTGCGCTTTCTTTTTCTCTTATCTGTTCTGCTATCATGAACATTGCGCGGCGGTAGGAAAGCATCCTGTATTCAGGAGGGACGTGCTTTATTATTTCCTTTTGAAAGTCAGCAAACGGGACAATAATAAGTTTTGTGTGGCCATTATATTCTGCAAGCTTTTCTGCGAGCTGCGTGATTTTTTCCTTGACAGACTCCTGATAGAGCGTGTAGTTGTGAAAATGGATCAGGATGCACTTGCAACCACGTTTCATTGCAAGCCATGCAGCAACAGGGGAGTCTATGCCGCCTGAAATGAGGGCAATGACCTTGCCACTCACGCCGACAGGCAGGCCGCCCAAGCCTTCTATTTTTTCAGAATATATGTAGGCAGCCTTGTTTGTTATCTCTATTTTAATCTCCAGTTCTGGTTTGGTGAGTTCAACCTTTTTGCCCAGATCAGAAACAGCAGCGCCTACAACTTCATTGACCTGCATCGACGTTAGCGGGAAGTTCTTGTTCACGCGGTTTGTCGTGATGCGGAATGTCTGGGCATCGCTATTCTTTGCGAGATTTACTGCCTTTGTCATGATGTCATCGAGGATCAGGTCTGCCTTGACCGCAAAGGCAAAGTTAGCTATGCCAAAAGTTTTCAGGAGGGCGGATTTTATTTTTTCATGGTCAGAGTCTGGGCTAAATTCAATAACAAAGCGGCCATAGGTACGCTTCAGCTTCTCGTTCGGCAGCTTTCTCCTTATGTTTCTGGCTAGGGCTTTCTCAAAGAAGAGTCTATTGCCTTTCTTGATGCCGATTTCGCCATAATGGACAATGACATGCGTCTGCATAGTCACAAGATTGGGAGAAAGCTTAAAAACAGATTATTTTTTAAATGGATTCGAGCTTCTCGAACATTTCGATACCGCGCTTCGTCTTTTCCAAACCAGTAGGTTGTTCTGTCTCATAAACGATATTATTCTGCATGAGATAATGAACGCATCTGCTTAATCTCGCCAGTTCCTGTGCCAGAACATCTATTTTCATATCTGTACTGATGATACTTTCATAAGATACCCTATCGCATCGAAGAAGTGGAAATAAGAGGTAACCTGTAAATATCTCCAAATCGTCATCAGAAAAGACTACTCCGTACTCTTCCAGCACGTTTTCCATGGTCCTTATTTTTTCCAGTTCAGGAACCTTATCTTCGTCTGTCATTCGGAAACTATGGGGGAAAAACATTAAAAAGGAATTGGAAGAAAGCCGCTCAATTAATTTTCTTTCCCATAGACAGGTGGCAATGGCGGCCCAAACTCTGCCCATTTTGGAAGCACCGTGGCTTTGCCAT
>CAYJMB010000046.1:0-1325 GCA_964371455.1 uncultured archaeon
ACTATGCAATCTCAACAATTTTAGCTGTCCGGAATGCTGTGAATGACCATGAACCTCTCTATCCTTTTTACGAACTCATTGCAAATCCGCTTTTAGCTACTGGAAGAGGCAGCAAAACAGGCAGCGCCTTTCACTTGGGAATTTATACAGCTGCTGATAAACTAGAAAAGCTGAAACATGATCTGCCGCACTATGAGCCACACTCTACACTTTACATGACAGATGGCGATGATGCAGATGGCTCGGGGGAACAATGCATCGAATACGTAAAAGATAGAAATGGCAAAATCGCAGTCCCTTTCTTCCAGAATCAGAGCAAGATTTTTTGAATTTCTTGAGGAGTGTTGTGAGAAAAAAATCTCATTTTCAACTTTTCACTCAACAACTATCGGCACCCTGTTGTACATGGAGTGCATCATGTTTGATATATTTGCGACCTCGCGCTCCAGCTGTTCGACTCTGAGCGCCAGCGGCGTGAGGTCCGGCGCCTTTACATGCTGCAGCCTGGTCTTGATCTCTGCCAGGCTTCTTGCGAACTCATCCTTTGTCATAATATCCGGAATTCTTTTGTCAAGTGTCTTTGCAAACTCATTGAGTTGCTGCGTGATGACATCCATCACCTTGAGGTGCATCTCCCTTTCAGCGCTCCTCAGGGATTCGCGGAATGCAGTGATTTCCTGTTCAACCTGTTCAAAGTCCATGTGCTCGAGATTCTGCACCCCTGCGTACTTCTCCTTCATCTCTGTCACAATCTTTTCCATGTCAGACAAATTCTTTTCCAGGCTCAGCCTGTTTGCTGTCTCGTTTTCTAGTCCCTGCTTTATGCTGTTTATTTCCTCGCTGGCATTCATGTCCTTGGTCATGTATTCCAGGTCGCCCAGTCTCTTGTCCAGAGACATGCGGTCTGCGTCCTTGTCATCCGCTGCTCTTCTCAGTTCTTCAAGCTCGTTCCTGATTTCCTGAAGCTCTTTTTCATTGACAAAATCCTTGAACCGCGCAGCCTCCTCGTCAACCAGTTTTTTCATCTCGTTGATTCTTCGGGTGAAGTCAAGTGTAAGGCTTTTCATGTTTTCTTCCAGTCTGTCCCTCGTGTCTGCGATTGCAGCGTCTTCGGCGCGCAGGTGCTTGCTCATCTCTTCCTTGAACTTCTGGAATTCCTCTGCTGTCTCAAATACGTCGAGCTTCTTCCTGAGCGATTTTATCGCGCTCTGCGGCCCTATAATTTCCGACTCAGGCACGAGTGTAGTAAGAGATTGCTTGATCTCGTCCATGTTTTTCCTGAATTTCTCAACTGCCTGCTCAATCCCTATGACTTCTGACTCAGG
>CAYJMB010000046.1:1425-5333 GCA_964371455.1 uncultured archaeon
TCAGGCGCGAGTTTCTTCATGCCCTGCATCAGACCTGCAACATTGCCTTTGTGCTCTTCAATTTCCTGCTCGCTCGCGAATTTGTCCATCTTTCTTTTTATTGCATGTATCTCGTCCTCGCTCCCCAGTGCGCGCACAGCCCTTTTCATTTCTCCCATATCTGCGCTGAGCTTTGTCTCCAGTGCTGCGATTTTCTCGTCTATTTCCAGAAAATCCTTGCTCACTTCCAGGTTCTTCACACTTTCTGACATTTCATTTATCCGCGTGTCCAGAAGCTGGGTTTTTACATTGACGTACCGCTCCAGGTTGGTTTTCAGCTTGCTTATCTTGGTGAGGTACTCTTCCATGCCCTTTTCTGTGAGAAGCCTCCCGGAATTGTAAATAAGATCTTCCAGCCTTGCTGTTTCCTGCTGCAGCTTCTGTTCTATGTCTTCTGCAATGATCTTGTTGGAATCCGAGATAAATGCCTCAAGCCTTCCTGTTTCTTCATTGAGTTTTTTCTCCATTTTGTCGCTAATAACCCTGTTGGTATCATTGATGAATCCTTCGATGCGCTCTATTTCCTCATTGAGCCTCTTTTCCGTAGTGCTATCATCACGGGGCTGCGATTTCTTCAGCTCCATAAACTGCCTCATCTGCATGTCTTTCAGTTCTCTTCGTATGGACTCCATGCTTTCCTTGACGCGCCTCTCTGCTGTTCCGAAATCATCCTCTAATTTTTCCATCTTGTCTGTGCTCTTTGCAAGGAAATTTTCCAGCTTCGCTATTTCGCCGCTGATCTGTGCGTCAACTTCCTGAGAAATAGATGCATGGAATTCAGAAACAAAATCCTTTAGTTTTGCGATTTCGTCATTGAGCTTTTCGCTGAGCTCTTTTTCCAGTCCAGCTTCTGTATACTCGCTCTGCATTTTCTTGAAATCCAGCAGCTGCTTCATCTGCGCCTCCTTGACCTGCGTCTTCAGGGCCTCCATTTCCTCTTTCATCTGTTTTGCTATGGTTGTGGCGTTTTCTTCCAGCGTTGCAATTTTCTCTGTCTGTTTTTTCAGCTCAGCGATGTCATAAGCAGGGCTTTTTTTCTTTGTCTCATCCAGCTCATGCTTGACATGCCTCGCAATGAGCTCTATGGACTTGTGCATCTCATCAAGTCTCTTGTCCAGGTCATCCATCTGCTTCCTTATGGGCACTACCATATTTCTCCCTTTTCCTTTCTTTATAATTTTTTCAGCCTGCTATTTATTTTTCTTTTTGTCTTTGATATCAAAGTTAACGTATTGTTGTTCCTTTATCCACTCAAAATCTGCTGCACCTCTTTCAGCAGGGATTTCTCATGTGCATGTCTGCGTGTAATATTCAGTTCTGGCTGCATTCCTTCTTGTTCTTCTTCGTGCTCTTCTGGCTCTTCTGCTGTTTCTATAGCCCGAGGCTCCTCAAAAAGCTTTTCTTCACCCTCCTCCGCAGCAGTCTCTTTCTCAGCCATTTTCAGGCTTAGAGCCTCTTCCATCCTGCTTAATCTCTGGTTAATGTCAGGCGCCTGCGGTGTCAGGAACTCTGTTGTGATTGAGCCGCGCTCTTTGATTTTTGTGATTTCCAGCTGCATGAGCAGTATCAGGTCTTCCAGCTCCTGTATCCTGTCTTCAATATCATGAGGCTGTGCTTTCACTTCGTCAAACCGCTTCTCTACTTCCAGGAATGTCGCCCTGAGCTTGTTTTCCAGCCTCTCAAATCTCTCTTCTAGCTGCTTGATTTCCTGTTCATCCAGAGCCATAAAGATAATTTATTGCCCCCAGTATATTAAGTTAGCGATGCGGAAGGGGGGAGGTGGCGGTTCCGGTTTGGGTACAAATAGAAAATTTCCTGCAGGAAGCAAGTAGAATACAAAATCAGCATCCTCTGCAGGTATTTTCTTTCAGTCCCCTTTGAAGTTAAAACATTCTTACCTCTTACCATCACCGTGCGTTTGCTGAACCCCCTTTCGCGTCTTAGGGGAATAGGTTCAACAAGTATGGGCGTTATTCTGCAGTCTTATCTTTTGTCTTTCTCGTCCCCTTTCATAACCTTTGCCAATCTCTTGTGAACGCATTCTGTCATGCCATTTCTTGACTGCTTGCGGACTAACGCCAAAATGTGCGCCTATATTCGCATAGGGCGCGAAATCATCAAAGAATTTTATGAGTGTATTATAAGAGTTTGGTCCGTATCTTGCATATTTCGCTCCTAGAGATGGATTCCATGAGATACCTTTCCTTTGCCCTTTGTACATTCACTTCCTCCTCTCAGAAAGTACCTGTATGCAAAAAATTCTTATACCTATACCAAAATCCCATATCCTCTCGAATTCTGCTTGATCCAGATTACCCAAAAAACGAGTATAGCAGCAATCAGCCCCCAGCTCCATATGGTTGCATGTGCCAGTTCAAAATAAGCCAGATCAAAGCCGCGCGCAAAATGAAACATGAAAACTATGCGGGCGATGTTGACAGCAAACAAGGCAGGCAGCAATATAACTAATCCCTTTGCTTTTGCCCTGGCCGGAAAATCCGTTGCCATTATCAGCGCGAACAATGCCAGAAAACTTTTCCATCCTGTGCAGTCCCAGTTTATGAATGCGCCCCATGAGCCGTTCTGCAGCTGTATTGCTATGAAATTGCCTGTCCGCTCTGCAGCAATGCCTGTTGCCTGTAGCAGGTTGTATGTTATGTCAGCTGTAATGCTCTGCAGCAAGCCGGATTGCCAGTCCAAGAGGAGCAGGGCGTATAGCGGTATCGCGAAGAGGTTGAATCTTATGAGAAACCTCAGAATCCTGTATTCTTTCTCTTTTCGATGCCAGAATGAAAATACATATTTTTTTGTCATTGTTTGCTTTTTTCTTCGAACCATCTTATCGCCTGATCATTCGTCTAACTTTTTCCTTTTTTCTTTGTAGGTGTCTAGCCACGCTACGAAGTCTTCTTTGATTTCAGGTCTTTCTATCACGAGAAACTTGCCTGTCCTCTTTATATTCGCTGTCTTTTTCATTATGGTAGGCAGGATTGTCACAATTTCTAGGTCTGTGATAATGGCAGCAGCGCCGGCGTTTTCTATTTTTCTGGTAATTCTGTCGCTGTCGTGGTCAAGGATTATGGCGTTGTCCCTGATTTCTTCATCTGTCAATTGGTCTGAATATGCCATAACAATTATATACTCGCCTGCAATGATCTTTTCCAGCTCTTTTATTGTTCTGTTCTTTTCGTTCAGGACATCAGCAATGCTCTTTCTCAGCTGCATCATTGCAGCAGACTCGTTCCTCATGTATTTTTTCTTTTGAACAGCACGCTGCAGTTCAGCAATTTCTTTCTCCAGTGCGGTATTTCGCAGTCTCGCATCCTTCAGCTCTTTTGCAAGCTGCGCTGCAAACTTGTCTTTTTCTTTCTGCCTCTGTTTTCCCACGCCTGCCTTCTTCCTCACTTCAAGCATCTCCAGGGCAGTGTCAATGTTTGCAGCCTGGCCTGTGATGAGCAGTTTTTTCACTACGCCCTGTCTGGTGATGTCAACGTTTTTCTCTACCTTTTCCAGTGTGCCCAGGAATTGTCTCTTGGCAAAAAACGCAGCTGCCAGTGCGTCAGACTCGTGGTCTGTTTTGGTGTTGTATGCTGACGTTATCTCCTTTTTTTCTGCCAGTCTCAGATCATGGGGAGGATTAACCAGCCTTGCGCCGAATGCAGCCGCGACCCTTCTCACAAGCAAAGGCACGCGTGCCTTGTCTGTCGCGAGTATGATGGGCTCTCCCTTGCCGGACAGCCACTCAAGAATCTCAGAATAAGGAAAATTTCTCCTGCTAATTGTTTCTACTCGCTTGGTTACACTGTCCGCATTCAAAACAGCGATGCCCACAGTTGCACCAGGATCAACGCCGGCAATGAGGCGCATGA
>CAYJMB010000047.1:0-5305 GCA_964371455.1 uncultured archaeon
CCGACCTTCCTGCTGTCACAGACGCGCTGAAATCAATCAAGCTCGCAGAGCAGCTCGGCACAAAGACATTGGGAGTGGTTGTTAATCGCGTGCAAGGAAAGAAGCATGAGATGCGCAGGGAAGAGATTCTGAGCATGCTGGATGACGTCGCGCTGCTTGCAGAGGTGCCTGAAGATGTGAACGTTCAAAGAGCCATTTCTGCAAGAGTGCCTATAATTTATCATAAGCCCAATTCCCGGGCAAGCCATGAAATCAAAAGAGCAGCTGCCCAGCTTATTGGACGAGGCTATATTGTGCAAAAGCCCTGGCACCAACGGCTGTTCGGATTCTTGCGTTGATAGTTTAGCCTCTTTCGTTTGGAGTTAAGAAATAAATATAAGTAATCTCCTATCTCTATGACAACTATGAGATGTAACCATTGTTCAACCTGCAAAAAATCGAATAAATGCATCTTTACTAGGCATGTCTGCGATTTTCTCAGGAAGCGGGCCGAAAGGGACATAAAGCCCGTGAAGTGGAAGCCCGCAACAAGAAAATAACTATTTCCGCATTTCAAAAATACTGCTTATATCAATCTCGAGGGCTATTACAGGCTTTTCAAGCCGCCAGTTGCTTAGCACAGCAGGGTGAATTTCTCCCAGCATACCTATTTTCTGGCCATTTGTCAGTACTTCAGCAAACCGACCCTTGATGAAGCTAACGTGCTTCCCGCGCTTTAGTGAATATTTTATGCCCAAGTTTCTCAATATAGCATCAAGATAAGAGGATATCAGGTCATAGTTCACAGTGCTTGCAGTATACGCTGCAGCAAGCATAAATCTATCTTTTGTTTTCGTTTCCACTGCTTCGTTCAAGTGGACAACAGTGCCTATCTCGAAAATTTGTTGCGGGTATTCTATGTGCATGTTCTGCGAAAAGAACTCAAGCAGTTGCGGAACCAGCCACGTCCTATAAACTGACCAGTTTTGCGACACAGGGTTCTCTATTTCTACAGCCTTCGCCTCTGATAGTATCATCTTTTCAAAAAGATTGCTTTTGTTGGTGAGCGTATAGGACATTATTTCCTGCAGGCCCAGCCCAATGCACGCTTCCTGCACGCGCTCGATAAAGAGTTGCATGTTGTCCGCCTTTCCTGTTGTATAGATTTTTTTCATTGAATAGTCTACATTGTTGTATCCAAAGGAGATAATGATATCCTCGGCAACATCGCGCATATGCATCATGTCCTGCCTGTAGGATGGATAAAGAAGAGCTATGCTACCCTTCGCAGATTTGCACTCATAGCGCGCCATTTCCAGGAGCTTCACCATCTCTTTGGTGCTCAAATTTAGTCCCAATACTTTATTCACATATCCGGCATCCACAGAAAACTTTTTCGGTACCATTGAAGGCGTGATTATTTTTTTGCCCTTGATGTAAGTGGACACAGTTTCCATAATCGCACCGCGATCCAACATCTGTGCAGCCAGCACGTCAATAGCGGTCTGGAGGAATCTCATGTCATACCCAGTGCATTCTATGAAAACGTTTTTTGTTTTTGTGCTTATGTTGCCCACGTCATTGGAATTGATAATGGGCGGCATGGAAAGTATTTTATCGGTAGCGTCCATCCATACAGGATATTCGTCTGTGTCGGCGAGCAGGTGGCCGAATTCTTTGCCTTTCTGGTGCTTTGCCAGGATATCTTCGACGTCCATAGGATTTTCAAAGCCCAATGGCGCAAATCTTATCTTCTTCTTGTTTAGTGATGAATATTTTACAGGCAAGTTTATCCTGTTCAGATCGTAAACTCCCATGGACATTTCTTTCCTGTTGCGGCCAAATGCGACAGAGAGCTTTTCCTGCAGTTGTATGATCTGTGACAGGAACGGCTCGTTTATTTTGATGCCTCTGGCGATGGCGCATACAGCAAGCGGCTGGACTGGCGATTTGGTGTTAACTGTAACTTTCATCTTACCTCTTTTCAGTCTGAACTTCGGCAGGCCTGGTTTTCCGTAGCGGCCTGCGATCTCCCGCGCAATGCCTTCCGTGGACCACAAGTCAGGTCTGTTCGTGTCCTTAACGTCTATCTTAAGTGTGTCACCATCCACGCCATCAAGCTCGCTTTTTGCATAGAGCAGGTCTTCGCGGAGTTGCTCCAATGGAATATTTTTACCCACAAGCGAGCAAAGATCCTTGTATGAAACATCTATTTTCGGCATTATATCACCTGATCTCTAAGCCACCGAAGATTTTGCGAGAACAGGTAGCGTATGTCGCTGATACCAAGCCTGTACATCGCCAGTCTATCTATCCCGAATCCCCACGCAATCACAGGAGCGTCGACGCCAAGCGGCTTGGTGAGCTCTTCCCTGAATATCCCCGCGCCTGCAAGCTCTACCCAGCCCATTTTCGGATGTTTTGCGCTCACCTGCGCCGAGGGCTCAGTAAATGGATAATAATCTGTGAAGAACCGCACGGAATGCGGGTCGCAGCCGCCTATTTCCACAGCAAACATTTTGAGCAGGCCTAGAAGGTCCTTGAAAGTCAGGTCTGCTGCAGCTACAAATCCGCCCATCTGATTGAACTCTACTCCGTGCAGCACATCAATGACGTCAGGCCTGTAGCAGCGCACAATCTGGAAATACTTGCCGGGTATTTGCAGCCCCTTTGACGCAAGAATTTGTGGAGATACTGCAGTGTCGTGTGCGACAGGCATGAGCTGCGCCGCCTTCTCATAGCTCCATTTGCAGCCCCAGCCAGTGCTGCCTGTTTTCCAGCCATTTTCATGGGCCGCCGCAACCTGCTGCACTATTTTGCTGGGAGGCAGTTTTCCTTGTTTCGGATATTTCAGAGAATATGTCTGCGCCCAGTCCCTGCTTGGATGCCCTTGCGGCTGGAAGAGAGCATCGAAATTCCAGAATTCCGTCACTATCGTTGAGCCTCTCATTTCTATGAATCCGAGCTCTACCAGTTTCTTCCTCACATCCGAAAGAAATTTTGAATAGGGCTGCCTTTTCCCGCTGTGAATTCTTTTGCCCACAGCCTCTACATTGTATTCCTTAAATCTGACATCCTTCCATGTGCCGCTTTTAATAAGGTCTTCTGTGATTTGAGAAATTTCTTGCCCTTTTTCATATTCCGCTCTTTTTGTAGTTTCCTTTACCTCTTCAGCAAGCTTTCTGTGGATAAGTATATTGAGCGCCCTTTCCTGTACAGGCCTGCCCTCCTGCAGGGCAACTAGCGCATCCTGCAGTTCCGATGTTACATCCCTCTTTACTGCAACTAAATTATCGCCCCTTATCTCAACCCATGTGTTTTTTTTGGCCCATTGGAAAGCAATGGAAAAGTTCTTGACGTTTTTCTGCAGCGTTTTAAGCGGCAGTGGTTTGTCAAGCATTTTAACAAGTCTTATCTCAGGCAGGCCTTCTCTGGCATAGTCTTCCCCCTCTTTTGTGAGTACGTATTTTCGCATGAGCATCAACTCAACTGTGCTAATGAACTTTCTTTTGCACTCTTTTAAATCTTATTTGGAAAAGATAATAATATGGACAGCAATAAGAGAGACAAAGTAGCGAAAATAGAGGAGCTTTCTAGAAGAAGAGGCTTTTTCTGGGTTAATTCTGAAATCTATAATGGCCTTTCAGGGTTCTACGATTATGGGCATCTGGGCACGCTGATGAAAAGAAAATGGGAGAATATATGGCGCGACTATTTTCTCAGTTTGGATGACAACTTCATGGAAATAGAACCTGCAAGTATCATGCATGAAAACGTCTTTGTGGCCTCTGGTCATGCAGAATCTTTTGTGGACCCCATAGTTAAATGCAAAAAATGCGGCAATGTCGAACGTGCTGATCACATTCTTGAAGACGTGCTGAAGGAAAATTTTGAAGGAATCTCTCCCAAAGAGCTTGCCGATATTTTAAAAAAACATAAGATCAAATGCGGGAAATGCAAGGGTCTTCTGGAAGACGTTGGTACACTGAATATGCTCTTCCCTCTCAGCATCGGCGCAGATAATCCGCAGAAAGCTTACCTGCGCGGCGAGACTGCTCAGGGCGTCTATGTGAATTTCCCTCGCGCTTTTGAGCACATGAGAAAGCAGCTGCCCATGGGTCTCGCCATTGTTGGCAAAGCATTCAGAAATGAGATCTCCCCCCGCAACCTCCTTATCAGGATGCGCGAGTTCACGCAGGCAGAGTTGCAGATATTTTTTGACAAAGATACCATTAACCACCACCCGAAATTCGCCTCAGTAGAAAATTATAAAATCCGTCTATTGGAGTTCAAGAACAGGAAAGCAGAAAAAATAGAAGAAGTCACGTGCAAGGAACTTTCAGGCCATCTGCCAAAATTCTATGTATATCACATGGCAGTCATACAGAAATTTTATCTTGATGTTTTGAAGCTTCCAAAAGATGCTTTCAGGTTCAAGGAGCTTTCTGATGAGGAAAAGGCATTTTACAACAAATACCACTACGACATTGAGTTGAAACTGAGCATAGGCTGGAAAGAAGTCGCAGGGCTGCACTACCGCACAGACCACGATCTCAGCGGTCACCAGAAGATCTCAAAAAAAGATATGTCTGTGAGCATCAGCGGCAGGAACTTTGTTCCCCATGTCCTTGAACTTTCTTTCGGCGTGGACAGAAATATATTCGCTCTGCTGGATTTGTTTTTTGAAGAAGAGGACAGCATAAAAGAAAAAAGAATTTTATTCCGTTTTCCTGGATTATTGGCACCATATGACTGCGCAATCTTCCCTCTTGTAGGCAAAGACCGGCTGCCCGAAAAAGCAGAAGAAGTAAAGAAGCTGCTGCAGTCAGTAAAGTTTTCTGTATTCTATGACGATTCAGCTTCAATAGGCCGCCGATATCGCCGCGTCGACGAGATAGGCGTGCCCTGTGCAGTCACCATAGATCACCAGACCTTTGAAGATGGCACAGTTACTGTCCGCGATCGTGACTCAATGAAACAGGAGCGCGTTGCAATAAACAAATTGCCTGGATTCTTATACGAGTTTTTGAGAGGAAGGGATATGTAATGACCGAGTTGTCGGCAGATCTACTGAATCCTAAAAAGACAGCTATTTTGATTATAGATCTGCAGAATGATTTTTGCCACGAACGCAGCGTATTGAAGAGAAAAAGAACGAGAAACAAAAGGGCGTAGAAGTTGCATTTTCCAATCAAATATTTGACAAAACAAAACTAACAAAGCAGCAGAAGAAATATTATTCCGAACTCATTTCTGGCAAAAGAGATACCTTCAAAAGAAATAACAAAAATCTGGGACAAATTCTATTAAAATTTACCGCCTTCTC
>CAYJMB010000048.1:0-5289 GCA_964371455.1 uncultured archaeon
TCATAGAAATCATGATGAAGGGAATGATACCCATCTAGATTTGTGAATACTATTAAATATCTCATCTTCCAAATTCTTACATGCGTTACTGGGAAATAGACGGAGTGCGCGGCTTTGCCGTGATTCTGATGGTTATTTTTAACTGGGCATTTGCGCTGCAATACTTTCTTATATACTCTGTTGGCGGCTGGCTGTTCTGGTGGCTTTTTCCCAGGGCAATAGCAACGATGTTCATAGTTATTGCTGGCATTTCTTTTGCGATAAGTTATTCCAAAATGAAAACAGAAAAAGAGAAAACAAAAACAGCGGTATACAAGAAATACATTTTCAGGGGCGGAAAGATATTTTTACTAGGGATGCTGGCAACATTGGCAACGTGGCTTTTTTCCCCCCAAGGCACTATTCTTTTCGGCATTCTTCATCTGCTAGGCGTTGCTATCATGCTCGCGCCGATTTTCAGGAATTTAGGGAGATGGAATCTCGTTTTTGGCATCATCTTTATTGTTATTGGTGTCGCCCTCCAAACATTTATAGTTTCATATCCATGGCTGCTGTGGGCAGGGATCAGGCCGGAAAATTTCTATACATTCGACTATTTTCCTCTCTTTCCATGGCTCGGCGTTTTTCTTATTGGCATGTTTGCTGGCAATGAGCTGTACAAAAATGGCAAACGGCGCTTCAACATTTTTCATGAACCGGCAACAACAAAGCCACTGAGTTATCTCGGCCGCCACTCCCTGTTGATTTATGTTTTGCATCAGCCTGTGCTGATAGCAGTACTTTATATTTTAGGCTATAGTTTGTTTTGAGATGATTTTAGTTTATTGATATATGGCGTAAACAGATTCATCAGCAGCAGCGAGCCCAGAAACAAATTTACCGGCACATTGACTGTGAGGGGGAGCAGCAACGCGAGGAGCGCCACTGCAGGGCCGAAAATAACTTTGCCCTTTCCCGTGAATGGCGATGTGACAGGCTCGAGGACCATGACGAATGCAAAGAAATAAGCGGTGTAATCTTCCAGCGGAAATGTATTCTTGATTGTGTAAAATACGACAAAATAAACAGCAAGGAATGAGAGCGAAGTTTCAAGCCTTCTTATCTTGTATGCAACGATGAGGCCAAGCGGAATCACGGCCCAGTGAAGAACTCCCCACCATGCTGTCGTAATGCCAAAGATGGACATGACAAATAGCGAGAAGGCAGCTGGATTGAAGATATTTCTCTTTCTGATCCTGATTATATATTTGCCTGCCATGGCGATCACAGCTGCCACAAAGGCGAACACCGGATCAGGCGCAAGGAGCAGTGCAATGATGAGACCGGAAATCAGGCCGAGATAAGGAAAACATTTTCTCTTGTCTATCAGGAAAGACAGAAAAAAATCCAGGAGTGCTGCTGTGAGGGGTGCGATGACTAGCTGAAGAATATTGCCATTTGAAAAAGTCAGTGCAGCAAGAACCAGGAGCATTGCTATGAGAACGTGCTCTGCTGCAAGCTTCTTGAAGTCTGGCATCTTACTTCACGCGGACAGTTCCTTCTACTGCTGGGTGGAGATGATCGTGATACCTCCATTCGCCAGGCTGGGCAAATGTGAACTGGTATGTCTGGCCTTTGTCTATTCCTCTCAGCGCGTCAAAGCCTGGAAGTTTTGTATGCGTTGGATGGTCATCTGATGCAGGCCATACATTTACACTAGTCCTGTTGTTTGTCCATGCTACTGTGTCGCCAACAGCGATATCAACAACTTCTGGCACAAATCCTGAATCTGTTATTACAACGTTTACAGTGTTTTTTGTTCCTATAGTAGTTGGCGTTGCTGTGCAGCCTGCTACAAGGACTACTGCCAGTAGTGCCAGAGTTGCATTTATTCTTGGTTTCATTTTAATACCTCCATAAAATATTGTGAGGGTTATTCCCTTCTCGCCAAGTCAAGCAGTTAAGGAGAGATTGTCTGGACTCCGCTGAGGCCTTGTTCTTGCTGTACTGCAATTGTGTGTTCCTTGGACCAGTAGTGAGCGCCATTGATTATGGCATGAGCAGTGAAATAGAGTGTGCCTGGCTCAGTTGCGCCGATGGAAGTTGAAAACTGTCCAGGAATTGTTCCGCCCTGTATTTCACTCACCCTAGGATAACCAGCTTGCTCAGGTGTTGTTGTAGTGGAAAAGTTTCTATATCTAGAATCGTATCCATAGTGCACTGCTGTGTGATTAATCGTCGCATAAGGGCCGTCAATGCGCCAGTTAATTGCTACTGTACCACCCAGATTGGTGCTGGAAGGATAGTTTGTGACAGTTATTGCGCGCTCGGGTGCATAGGCTGTGCAGCCTGCTGCTAACACCGGAAGCAAAAGCAGGAAAATATTTTTATGCATGCAATTTTATTGAAACAAGCTTTTTTATATCTATAAATATCGTATTTTCCATAACATATTCATGAGAAAAATTTTCCTTTTAGTGTTCATTTTATTAGTACCGGCTGTACTCGCGCATGCAGGGGAGGAAAAGAAAACAGGCTTTTATTTTTTTGATGCGTTCGTGTATGGCGTGGTATCCCTTGCCCTAATCTCGCTGATTGCTGTGCATTACAGCAAAAGGATGTCAAAGACAGAGAAAAAATCTGTATTTGTTTTTTATGTTGTGACAGCAGCAGTTGTGACAGGCTACATTGCTGCGGGCACAGTTTACCTGAACTGGACTTCGGCTACCGGCGGGCCTGTGCACTGGCATGCAGATTTTGAGATATGGGCCTGCGGCGAGAAATTGCAGCTCATAGAGTCCGAGGGCTGGGAGAATAAGGTTGGAGCAGAGGACGTACATCATCACAATGACCTGCGCATACATGTGGAAGGCGTGCTGCAGCACCTGGATGAGGCGAGTGTGCAGGAATTTTTCCATGCCATTGGCGGCGAGTTGACAGAAAACGAGCTCACAATTCCTCTCAGGGACAAGAGCGTGAGAACATGGAGGAGCGGCGATCTCTGCCCTGACGGGAAAATGGGAAAAATACGGTTCTTTGTGAACGGGAAAGAGAACTTTGATTTTGGGAAGTACATCATCGCGCCTTACCCTGATGTGCCGCCTGGGGATTTTCTTAACATAACTTTTGAGACGGGGTGAAAACATGGTAGTAGAAGCGGGTTTGCCTGCAATCGGGACAGTTGTGCTTACTGGAGTCATTGACGCAATCAACCCGTGTGCAATAGGTGTCCTGATCCTGCTGATATCAACCATGGTGAGCGGCGGGAAAACAAGGCCTTACATGCTGAAAATCGGCATAGTGTACACAACTGCTGTTTTCATAACATACCTGCTCGCTGGCCTTGGGCTTACGTTCTTTTTCCACCAGATTCCGCTCTTTGTTGCTGAATACATTTCCATAGCAGTTGCTGCGATAATAACTGTGGCAGGGCTGATTGAGATAAAAGACTACTTCTGGTACGGGCGCGGGTTCTCGCTGGCTATATCGCCTGACATGGCAAAGAGGATTCATATCTATACAAAAAGGATTACCCTGCCTGGAGCGTTCCTGCTGGGAATATTTGTCACAGCTGTTGAGCTTCCGTGCACAGGCGGGCCTTATCTGGCTATAACGCTCTTGCTCGCACAGAACTTCAACTTCACTGCATTTCTCCTGCTCGTGCTCTACAACATCATCTTTATCGCGCCGCTGATAGTTATTGTGGCAGGTGTGTTTTTCGGGATGAAAATCCAGAACGTGAAGAAATGGAAACACAAGCACCGCGGTTACATGCGGCTGGCTGTAGGGTTGCTGCTACTATGGCTGGCATGGCTGCTCATGCTCATCGCCAATGGGACGATTAATTTTGGGTAAGTTGCATAATGAGAGAAATAGGAAATGGTATATTGATGAAGACATTGGATATGTTGGTTGACACAAAAACAATGACATTGTAAATACAAATAACAAAAAAGGACGTATGAAAAATGCACATCGTGAAAAGACAGGGGCACAAAGAGAAGTTTGACAGCAGAAAGATCTACGCATCAGTGTACTATGCCTGCAGGAGCACGCATAAGGGAAAGAAGGAATGCGAAAAAACAGCCGGGAAGATTAGCGCAGAGATAGGCAAATGGGCCAAGAACAAAGCCAGCGTAACATCTGACCAGATATTCAGGGAAGTTGCAAAACGGCTTAAAAAATACAACGAAGACGCAGCTTTCATGTATGAGACCCATAGGGATATATCTTAGATATCTGGTTTTCCGATAGCAAAATAAAAAGACTTGGTTGCAATTACAACCATGCCAAAAAAGACAGCGCTCTTTATCGGACGTTTCCAGCCGCTTCATTACGGCCATCTGCACGCAATCAGAGAAGCGATAAAAAAGTATAATGTGATTATTGTTATTGGAAGCGTTGCCAAGAGTGACAGTAAAAACCCATTTTCCTACAGCCAGCGCAAGAAAATGCTAATTTCTCTTTTTCCTGGCACCAAAATAATAGGCATGAGGGACACAACAGACAGCGCATGGACAAAAAAAGTGAAGAAGCTGAGATTTGACATTGTAATTTCTGGAAACAGCCGTGTCTGGAAATGTTTGAAAGGCTGTGTTATTGAGAAACCGCATTTCTTCAAGCCGCGAAAATACAACGGCACAACGATCAGGCAGCTCATTGCAGAAGGCAAAAGTGTAGAGAGGCTTGTGCCAAAAAATATAATAAAAATTATTCAAAAGAAAAGGAACTAGCAAAATTCGCATACCTTGCCTTTTGCATGCGAATGTTTCTTGGCTGATTTGGCTGCTTTTTTCTTTGGCATACTTTCTTTGATGCGTAATAGATATAAATAGATTTTTGCAGTGGCGCAGTTAAATGCGGAGTAGAAAAAATAAAACTAGCATATTTATATATTTGGATACAGAAATTGAGATTACTCAGGTGAAAAATATGGCGGTCAAAATCTACACAACAGAATGGTGCCACTTCTGCAAGGAGGCCAAGAAATTCTTCAATGAAAACAGTGTGAAGTTCACAGAGATAGATGTCGGCAAGAACCAAGCAGCTGCGGAGGAAATGATTGAGAAATCCGGGCAGATGGGCGTGCCTGTGATAGAGATAGACGGGCAGATCATTGTTGGCTTTGACAGGAACAGGATAAAGAAGGCACTGAAGATGTGACCTGCTTTTACTTAACTGCCTGAATCACAGAGACGTAGGAAAATATTTTACCGTTCTTAAATCCAAGTTCAATAATACCATGCTTTGCGATGTTGTTGATAGACTCTCGTAATTCTTTTCAAGGGTGTCGTAAGCTTTCTTTGTATT
>CAYJMB010000049.1:0-2441 GCA_964371455.1 uncultured archaeon
GATCACTTCTCATGACAAGTGTGCGCGGGTCGGGTTTAAATTATTTCTTGTGGTATTTTGAGTATGGACGATCTTGTGAAACGCATGAGCTTTGCGACCGGAATGAGCGAAGAGGAAATCCGGGAAAAAATAGAGGACAAGAAGCTGGAGCTTTCTGGCCTGATTTCCGACGAGGGCGCTGCTTATATTGTTGCAAAGGAGATTGGGCTTGACCTTGTGCAGCAACAGAAACTGAATATAGAGAGCATAGTTCCGGGCATGCAGAATGTTGATGTTGTGGGCAAGATCGTGAGGCTTATGCCTGTAAGGGAATTCAAGACAGAGAAGGCAGAAGGCAAGGTCTGCAATATTACAATTGCCGACGAGACTGGTTCTCTCAGAATCTCTTTATGGGGGGATGAAATAGAAAAATTACAGGATCTCAGGGAAGGTGATGTTGTCCGTGTCAAGGGCTATGTAAAAGAAGACAATCTTGGAGGGCCTGAGATCCGACTTGGTCGTTATGGGCTCTTGGTGAAAAGCGATGAAGTTGTGAAGGACATAATCACGAAGAGACAGGCTGAGCGTGCAAAAATCGCAGAGTTGCGAGAAGGACAATGGAAAGAGCTTCGTGCAACAATAGTGCAGGTATTTGAGAATAATGTTTTCTATGAGACATGTCCTGACTGCAAAGCGCGGCTCAGAGAGGAGACAGATTATAAATGCGAGGAGCATGGAGAGGTGCAGCCAGAGTATGGCCTCGTAATCTCGTGCATCATTGATGACGGGACAGGGAATATGAGGGCTGTCTTCTTCAGTGAGCAGGCTGAAAAGCTTCTGGGCATGACAAAAGCTGATGCAAAAAAGTTATTTGACAGGAAGAAGAAGCTCAGCGCAGTGCTTGAGAACATTCCGCTGGGGCAGGATTTTGTTTTTAGCGGGAAAGTGAGGCGCAACAATTTTTTTGACCGCATGGAGTTTGTTGTGAGCGATGTGAAACAAATGGATGTAAAGAAAGAGATTGAGATGCTGTTAAATAAATTGAATGGGTAGTAGATTAGTTGGATGAGAACATGACAGTACAGCCTAAAGTAATAATATATTATGATACGGACGAACGAAATTTTAATGTAAAGGGGGAAAACATTATAGTTGATGGTAGACCATTGACAATGATGTTTGCTGTAGCTACGGGAAGAGGATATCAGAAGGCATGGAGAACTGTTGGCATGGGTATTGCAAAATGGTTCTGCCTAAATGTTGAGGATCTGCTCAGAAATTACAGACCCGATGACCTCCAAAGTAGTTCGATGGTGTACACTGTGGGTACAGAACTTGAAAGGAAACCACATGTAGTGGAAAAAGACTACCAGATGTTAATGTTAGAAGGAGTGAGATTAGGGGAAAAAGAGATTGTTGATAATCATGCCACGATACAAAAAACCGACGCCTGAAGAAGAATTAGCGCAGATTGAGGAAGAGGAGATTGTCTTAGCAAAGCGAGAAAAGAAAAAAGATTCTGAGGAACTTACGATTGAAGACCTTCCTGGGATCGGGCCAAAGGGTGCACAAAAACTTCGGGAAGCAGGATATGTTGAATTGATGAGCATCGCTGCTGCATCGTCTGGGGAGGTAGCAGCTGCCTGTGAGATCGGCGAAGCGACTGCAGAGAAGATCATCCAGTCAGCACGACAGGTTCTGGACATGGGGTTCAAGACCG
This sequence comes from uncultured archaeon, assembly GCA_964371455.1. Lineage (GTDB taxonomy): Archaea > Aenigmatarchaeota > Aenigmatarchaeia > GW2011-AR5 > GW2011-AR5 > JACQNX01. Next base: position 1,700 of record CAYJMB010000049.1, read on the forward strand.
CTGAGGATGTTTTGGCAAAAAGGCAGGAAGTTGGAAGGATAACGACAGGATCAGCTTCTCTAGATACTTTACTCGGCGGCGGCATGGAGACGCAGAATATTACGGAATGTTACGGAGGATTTTCCAGTGGGAAGTCGCAGGTTGGTTTCCAGCTTGCAGTCAATGTGCAGCTACCTGAATCACAGGGAGGCTTAAATGGCGCATGTCTGTTTATTGATACAGAAGGGACCTTCAGCCCCATCCGCATTATGCAGATGGCTGAAGCAAAGGGCTTGGATTCCCAAAAAGTTTTGAAAAATATTTATGTAGGAAAGGCTTGGAATTCAGATCATCAAGTTGTTTTGGTCGAGAAAGCAAAAGAACTCATACGTGAGAAAAATGTAAAACTTGTAGTTGTTGATTCTATTATGGCACACTTTCGCGCTGACTATAGCGGACGCGGAGAGCTGGCACCAAGGCAGCAGAAATTAAACAGGCATATCCATGCATTGCAAAAATTGGCTGACACATATAATGTTGCAATTTATGTCACAAATCAAGTCATGGCAAGGCCGGATATAATGTTCGGCGACCCGACTGCTGCAGTTGGGGGCCACATTTTGGCCCACGGAACCGGTGCAAGAATTTACCTCAGAAAGAGTAAAGCGAGCACCAGAATTGCAAGACTTATGGACAGCCCCTATCTGCCAGAAGGCGAAGCTGTGTTTAAGGTTACGGAGAAGGGGATTGAGGATTAGGCATT
>CAYJMB010000049.1:2541-5222 GCA_964371455.1 uncultured archaeon
TCTGCTCGTCTTTTTCCAGGGCGAGGTCGCCGATGTGTTTTGTGGGTTCAACAAGAACGAGGTTGAGAAGCTCGCCGCTCTCGGAGACAAAATTCATGTCGCCCACGATGCCGAACTTTCTTCCTGTTTCTTCAGAAACTATGACTTTGCCGATAATATCCTTGCCCCTGCTTATCATCTCAATCACTGCTATTAATTGCGGCTGCATACTTAAATAATTTGTGAGAACGTAGAGCAATAAAATTTTAAATGCACTTCAATTACGAGGGAATTACGTTTCTCTTTGAATTTCTCATGTGAGAGATAGAGCAAAAAATCATCGCTTAACCACGATCGTACGCAGTTTGCCTGACAAGGAGTAGATGTATGCCTTGTCTGAGCGGCGGCGTTCAAGATAGCCGTCCTCGTAGAGCTTTTTCATGATGTTGTTTATGCTGCGCACTGCATGCTGGCGTGACTTGTACTTTGCAAGATCAAGCGTGTTTGCGATTTCTCCTGGGGACATTGTATTCTTGGTCAGCAGCTCTACGATTTCTTTCTGCATAGGTGTCATTTCGTCGAGAATGGAGAGAGAAACCTGTGCAGCAACCTGCTCTTGTGCTGCGGGCTGCATTGCAAATTCTCTTGCTCCTGACAGAATGGCCTGATTGACAAGCTCGTCGCAGATGCGCAGCACTTCGCGCGGAAATCCGCCAGACTGTGAGAAGATGAAATCCAGGAGCTCTGGAGAAAATTCGTTTCCTGATCCGCCGACGTGCCGGATTCTTTTTCTTATCAACGATTCGGTTTCTTCTTTTGTGAGAGATACAAGCTCTATTTTTGCTGCGATGCGCTTGCGGAATGTTTCCAGATGGTCTTTTAAGTGCGCTTCAAAAACAGGCAGGCCTGACAAGAGAACAGACATGTTATTCACATGATCGCTGAGCACGCGCAGCCATTCAAGCACATCAATCTCGGATTCGTGCGCTTCATCAAACATGACAACGAGATGCTTATCCTTCAATTTCATATTCAGAAATTGCGGAATTTCATAAATATTTCTTATGTGAGAGTTCCAGAAGGCGTACCAGGGCTTTTTGTAATGGCTGTTGAAAATATCAATGAACTGTTCTGCTTTCTCTGGCGGCTTTGCAATGTATAAAACATCAAATTCTTTGGCCAGTTGCTCTTCTATCCATTTAAGCATTGTGGTCTTTCCTGAGCCAGTTGGGCCTGCCAAATAGACAAACTTATGCCTTTCCTGAAGGGCTAGAAGAAGGCGTTCCAGCTGAGGTTTATAACCTACAAAGAGCTCTGGCAGGATGGAAAAGGTAAAGGGGTTGGTTTTCCACCTCATCTCTGTGAACCATTCTGCAGGTGTCAGGTGTTTAGGAGGTTCGGCTGTCTGTGGAACAGATTCAAGGGGTTGAGATGGTCTTTCTGGTATAACTGTGTTATTATTCTCAGTTTTAGTAGGAGTAACTGCCTGCTGTTGATCCTGGCTTTCAACAGGCGAATTTTCCTTTTCTCCATCTTCATCTACCATGGCTATAATTATGGTGTTATAAGTATTAAAATATTTGTGTTTTCAAGTTCATATATCTTCACGAAGTGTCAAGTCCTCTAAAAATTATATTCATGCATCTTTCTTAATTGAAGATGAATATAGATTAAAATTGCTTTGTTTTTATATTGTTCACGTGAATTTCATATGAATTCATTAAAAATTAGATGAACTTAGTGAAGGTTTTATGAAGGGTTTATGAATGTTTTATGAAGGGTTATGAACAAATTAGTGAAGTTCGAGGACTTGGTGAGCAAAATGTGAGAGATGCCTTTTTCTTTGGCTATGGGTATTCATAATTTGTGAGTATAAATATGAATATTCATATGCTATTCATGAAAATTTTCATGAATATTCATCTAGTTCATATGATATTCATAAGATGTTGATGAACTTGATGTTTTTTGGTGAGCGATTTATGTATTTTCGTGAGCACTAAAACATTAGTTTTTACAGAATTCTCTCAGTTAATTTCGCAAATTTATAAAAAGAACTCATTTTTAGTCGTTTTAAGGCTAGAATATTAAAATTTGAACTTATTAGATTATGGAAAACTAGGTTATTTTGCTAATCAGACGCAAAATTTTCATGATGTCGGCTAGTGTCTTGCCTTCCTGAAGTCTCTCCATTACAAATGGCTTCAACTTGACTACGCGCAGTAGCGGCTTCTCTGCGTGGCCTAGCGAGCTCTCCTCAACCAAGGACTTTAGCACTGTATCCAGGTATTTGGCTACTGTAGCAGGGGAAAGCTGGGTTTCTTTGGCTATCTGGCGCAGCCAGACGCCGTCTTGATGCGCTAAAAGCACTCTCACAATAGCTATGATCTTCTTTTCGTCAAAGCCTTTTTTCCTACCCATAGCTCACACTACGATAAATTGAACAGATGTAAATAAAAAGCTTTTTAGTGTTAAAAGCGCTTAAAAGTGTAAAATTTTGATGTTTATAGCAATATCCTCACATACTACCTTTTTAATCCTAATGGAGCAACTATATTTGATCAGAATGCGATGCTTTCTTGCTGTTGATGTGCCAGAAGAAATCAAAAGGAATATTAGCAGACTCCAGCAAGAACTTACCGGACTGGACACGAAACTCGTTGAAAAAGAGAATTTGCACTTCACGCTGAAATTCTTTGGTG
>CAYJMB010000050.1:0-5117 GCA_964371455.1 uncultured archaeon
GGCCTGAGCCTTGCTGTTGATATGGCTGTGTCCATACCAAACAAGAAAAAAGTTATTATACTTCTGAGCGACGGTGTGAATAACGCAGGGGTGATAAGCCCTGATGAGGCTGTGCAGTTCGCAAAGGCAAATAATATTCAGGTTTATACCGTCGGCATGGGATCGGATCAGCCGTCTGTCATAGGTTATGATTTCTTCGGGAACCCCCAGTACGCAGAGCTTGACGAGCAGACGCTGAAAAATATTGCGTCTGCTTCAGGCGGGTCGTACTACAAGTCTGTCGACAAAAACACTCTGGATGAGGTATACAGGAACATTGCAAAAAATATCGAAAGGGAATGGGAAGATACAAGCATAAAGGACTGGTTCTTTGCCGCCGCACTTGCGCTGCTGCTGGTCAATATCTACATCATTTACGGGAGGTACAGAATAGTCGTGTAGGTGGATAAAATGAAAGCAGCAGTTGCCTTTGCGATTTTCATCATGCTTCTCGCAGCTGGAACGCATGCAGAGAGCCTGAAAGTGGAGAAGTCGATCCAGAATAAAGACGTGAACGTAGGCGATGACGTGACAATTCTGCTTAAGTTCACAAACCCGTTCCAAGGCGATCTGCCGGTAAAGATAGCTGACAAAAACGTGTTTGGAAACAATGGCATAGACGTGCAGTGCCTTGAGTATAATTTGCCACCCGGAGAGGCAACAATTGCGTACGAACCAATAAAGCCATTTGCTCCTGGCCAGTACACGCTTGAGGCGGCAAAAGTGACTTACACAAACCCCGGCACAGGAACAGAGGAATCCGCAAAATCAAATCCGCTTGAGATTTCTGTGAAGGGGAATGCGCAGCATGGCCAGGCGCAGGGGATAACAAACATTTACAGGTGCGGCGGGGTCAACATACAGTCATCGTCCTACTCGTCTTCAGGAAGCTCATTTAACGTGCAGATAGGCGCCTCATCTTCGGGGCAGGCGCAAAGCAGCCAGGGATCTGTCCAGAACAACCAGCTAAATCAGGACACAGGCGCTTTGAAACAGCAAATGGAAAAGCAGACGCAGCAGCAGAAGCAGATGGAGGACGAATTTAAAAATAGTATAGCTGAAAGCAGGGAATTTCAGCAAAACAATCAAAAGATGGAGGATCTTGGTTACAACCTGAGCGGATCTACTTTCAGTCCGGTATCAGGCAATACAGGAAGTTTTAATCTCTCTTACCAGAAGCCTGGCGGGGAAACAGCAGAATTGAGGGGCGAGATTGCCAACGGGACTATGAAAAACATAATGTCGCTTACTGACGAAGACAAGAAGGAAATTGTCAAGGCGCTGCAAAATAACAGCCAGTTCATCGAGTACGACAGGCAGCTGACCGGGAAGGGTTTTAACAGCTCAGGCCCGGAATTCAGCCAGATATCGCAAAATCATACAATTGTCAGCGTTCCATATAAAAACCTTGCAGGCGGCGAAAGCAGGATTATAGCAGAATACGTAAACAACACCATAAAAAGCGTCAGCCTCGTCCCTGCCGATGACAACCAGGACAACATGATGCTTCTGCTGCTTATACTGGCTGCCGTTGCGCTTGCCGGCTTCGCAGCCTACAGGAAATTCTTCATGAAAAAGAAGGCCGAAACCCCACAAAATGTCGTGAAGGAGAAGGCGGTGGATTATTCAAAAGAGGCCCGTGATTTGCTTGATGAATCCAGACAATTGTTTGATAAAGGAAGGGAAAAGGACGCATACGAGAAGGTATCCCAGGCAATACGGCTCTACTTTTCATATAAGCTGAACCTGAAGGCAAACGTCACAAACATGGAGCTTCTCAGAACGCTTAAAAAGGAAAATCACAGGAATTACGAAGAAGTCAAAAAATGCCTTGGCATGTGCAGCATGGTGGAATTTGCAAAGCACAAGCCTGGCAAAAAAGATTTTATAAATATTTTCGATACAGTTGAAAATATATTAGAGTGATTTGTATGGCAAAGCGCGATTACTATGAAATTCTTGGGGTCAGCAAAAATGCGTCGCAGGACGAGATAAAAAAAGCCTTCAGGCAGCTTGCGAAGAAATGGCATCCTGACGTTAATCCGGACAAGAAAGAAGCAGAGGAGAAATTCAAGGAGATAAATGAAGCCTTTCAGGTATTGAGCGACCCGCAGAAAAGGCAGCAGTATGATGAATATGGCCACTCGGCTTTCAAGCCTGAGGATTTCGATTTCAGAAAATTCTCATTCGACGACATTTTCCGCAACTTCGGCTTCGGCGACATCTTCAGAGGCTTTGGCTTTGATGAGCGGGAAGAAGGCGCAGAAATACGCTACGATATTGAAATAACTTTGGAAGAAGCATTCAGAGGCTTGGAGAAAAAGATAGAGGTTCCGCATTCTGTCAGGTGCGGCACATGCAAGGGCACAGGCGCGAAGCCAGGCTTCTTAAAAAACTGCCCTGAATGCGGCGGCACAGGCGAGATAAGGCGCGTTTCCCGCAGCACGTTCGCCCAGATAGTAAACATAACGACATGCCACAAGTGCGGCGGGCACGGGAAAATAGCGACAAAGGAATGCGACGAGTGTGACGGGGAGGGCAGCGTCAGGAAAACAAAGAAAATAGAAGTCAAAATACCGAAAGGCATTGACGACGGGCAATACCTGCGAATAACAGGCGAAGGCGAGCATGGGGAAGCAGGGCCCGGAGATTTGTACGTGGCTGTCAGCATAAAGGAGCACGACATATTCGAGCGGCACAAGGCTGACTTGTTCTGCAAGACGACGATAGACCTTGCGACAGCGGTGCTTGGCGGCGAGATCGAAGTGCCGACAATAAGCAGCAGCGCAAAGATAAAGATTCCTGCAGGAACGCAGAGCCATACGGTCTTCAGGCTGCGCGGCCAGGGCATGCCTTACATCAATTCTTCAAGGCGCGGCGACCAGTTAGTCAAGGTCGTTGTAAATATACCGGAAAAGCTCAATAAAAAGCAGGAGCAGCTTCTCAAAGAGTTTTTCGCAGAAGGAAAGGCAGAGACAAAGAAGGGCTTTTTCGAGAAACTAAGGGAATCTGTTGGGACTTAAAAACATTTCTTTTATAGGCTTAGTATGTATAACACAAGAGCAAATACAGAGTATTCAATGAGAGATTCCTCATGGTTTAATCGTGTTATTGCCTGGAAAGAATACATGAACGTTGCTGATTTTATCATACCAACTAACAACCCTTATCTTAGACCTAGTCAACGCTATACAGTTTTTTACAAAGGAAATTTAGGGGATAGTGATAACGTGCTAGTCCGTGTCCAGTCCGCATGTGTTCTAGGACGAATTTTGGGATTTGACGATTGCGATTGCCAAAGTCAGCTTTTGACGAGCTTCAGGCTTCTGGAAAAAGAACAGAATGGTTTGTTTATCTATTGCAATAATGATCACGGAAAAGGCACTGGATTGATCAACCATGCTAGGACTATAGCAGTTGAAAAATTCAGAGGATTTGATGAAGACGAAGCAAGAGCCTACCTAGGGCTGAAAGACGCAAGAGATTATAAGCCTGTAGTTGTCATAGCCGGCCATTTTGGTATCAGAAGCGTAAGATTATTAACGAACAATGCTTCCAAACTTGATGCATTCAGAAATCATGACATTGCCGCTGAACAAGTATACTTCCATGCACAGTTAACTTGAAATATTTTTCTGCGGTATATTTGCATAGTCAATAGGCCGGTGGAACAAAGTCAGTGCCGAACCAGCGAGAGGCTAATCTCGTAAGTATTGCGCATTGAAATCTGCGGCTGCGTTGATAACAAGTTACGTTTGGCATTTTCTTTCCAAAGCCGGCCTGCCGGTAAGCGGAGGTGTGGTTTATGGGGCTAAAGCTTGAGGAGGTTAAGGACTTCAATTTTGCTGAAGAATTTTTCAGCCAGACCAGCAGAGATTGTTTCACGGAAATATTCCCGCCGGATGTCGCCGTGCTTGCAAAGAAAACTTTTCCTCACGAGTTGCAGGGCGCGAACAAACGAGTAATGGAATGCAACTTTGATTCTTAGGTAAACTGGACCCTAGCAAGCTTTTAATTCTTCTCGGAGACAGGAATCCTTGTTATTCGGCTAGGATGGGCAACTGGAAAAATCGTTCCACGCTCGCCGGGAGCATAGAGTGAATTTTCAGTCGCCGTACTCCAGTATCGTGCCGTTCGCAATCTTGGTGGCCTTTGTAACCTTGCCTTTGTCATGGTTTCCCTTGATCAGGAATTTGTTTCCTTTCAGCACGCCCATCCAGTAATCTATAGGCCTATGCCCGCGCCCGAAGGCTACGTCGCCCAGGATATATACTGTATCAGAATCACCGACAACAGAGTTCCAGTTGTTGATTATAGCAATGTTCATTTCATCTTTTGACTTGAACGGCCTGCTGCAGTATTTTATTATGTTATCATGGTCGAAGTGCGTGTCGCTTATCAAAAATACCTTGCCTTCCGGCTTGTGCACTTCATTTTCCCTTCTCATTGGCGTCATCACGTTTCTTTATGTTATTCAAGAACTGATCAGCAGTAAGAATTCGTATTCCATTGTACTCTTTCAGAGCCAAAAGATCCGGGTCTCCTGTTACTATGAAATCAGCTTTGCCGTCAACCGCACATTCAATTATCTTGTTGTCACTTTTATCCCGTACCACATCTACTTTTGTGGTTGGTATAATCATGTGAAACAAAGACATCAATATGTTTGCCTGCTCCTCTATCTTATCCTCGGGAAACTGGAACTTGTTGCGCAATTTGGTGAGCACTTCGCCTATTATTTCCGGAGAGGTTACCAGCTGATACTCGCCTTTCAGGCCGCTTGAAATGACTTTGTAGGGCTTGCCGCTCCAGAAAATAGCAGAAATAATTATGTTGGTATCCGGAACTACTCTAGTCATCTTCAAGCACGTCTTTTTCTTTGATGCCTTTCTTCTTTGCAAACTTGCGCCCGAACGTGGCGAGCTTCTCGAAATCCTTCACAGTGGGCACCTCTACGCGCTTGAAAATAATAGTATCGCCCCTTCCATAGACGGCAAACTTGGTTCCTGATCCTATGCCTAGTTCTTCCCTGATTTCCTGGGGTATGACAACCTGGCCCTTTGCCGAAGATGTCGTCA
>CAYJMB010000051.1:0-1927 GCA_964371455.1 uncultured archaeon
ATGTTGTACCTCAGAAATGCGCCTATGCCGGCGAGGTGCAGGAACTGCAAGCCCTCCCTTGTGTCGGAAGAGACGACGACAAGCTTTGAGCCGAAGTTCTTGGACTTCTCCTCGAAATATTCGATGACATCCATTTCTCCTAGCATTTTTTCTTCTGCGGGGGCAACAACGCCAGGTTTCCATGCAATCAGTTTTATATTGCCCTTAGCATCCTGATATTCTCTTATTTTTAATTCCACTGATTCGCTCACTATAATCGTATCAACTGCCCCGATTTCAAGGGCGCGCAGCACCTCTGAAAAGCCGTAGACTGCAAGGCTGTGGGGCTTCTGCAGCTCGTTGAGGAATTTCTGTAGAAGCACTTTCTCCTTTGTGACACCGAGCTCTTTCAGGAGCTCTTCTCCGCGTTCGAGTGTCTCCTCGAGCCCGTGCTGGCCTGTGTATGATGTGTCTACTGTGCCGATGATATTCTTTTTCACATCTGCGAAAAGATAATCTTCTTTCAGGAACATGTCCTTGATTGGACCAGGGCCTGAGAGGATTATGCCAAGGACTTCCCTGTGCTCTGTGAAGATCTTGTTCGCGGCTTCGCCGACCTCTTTCAGCCAGTCATTGAGCAGGCCTTCGCGTATGCGCGAGAAGCGGGCTGAGCTGTTGTGAACAAGCAGACTGTTTGCTATATAATTTTCATACTTTTTCACAGATATGTCAAAAACAGGAAAGTTTTTTGTTTCTTTTTCTATTGACAATATCTTGGTTTCTTTTATCTTGCCATTATCTACGAAGACAAGGAACTCCCCAACAGAAAGGTCAGCAGCATCTTTTTCCTTGAAGTAACTTCTGTTCGAAACAAAAAACATATGCTCTGCTGTTGTTCTTATTTTTTGTATATCTGTTGTTATTGTATAAATTTTTCTAACTCCCTTTTTGAATTTTCTCTTCACCCTGCCAAATACCAGTTTCCTGTTACTAGCATCGTAAGAAATAACAGCGTCGCCAATTTTAACATCTTCTATTGGCATGTCCCCTGAAATGCAATTAACTTTAGTTCCTTTAACAAAGCACTGGCCTCCTGCACGGGTTTTTCCAGGGACTATAGATTCCTTGTGAAAGATTGTGTCTATCTTTTTTCCGACGAGCAGGGCAACAGATGCTTCGCTCTTGTCAAGGTTGATTATGCCATAGATCTCTTTTTCAGCTATCATTTCTTGCAGAGGGTCCATGACAAAGCGCTGGTCACACCAGTACATCTTTGTCTTGATGGGCTCCGGCGGCTCGATGGCCCAGAGCTCAATTATCGTCCTTGCTTCTGTAGTGGAGACATTACCACAGAAAAGCGCAAGGCCATTTTCCGGGGTCTTCTTGTACAGCTGAATGTAGCGCATGATTTTTTCCAGTGCAGTTGTCACGTTCTTCCGCACAGGCTTGGATTTTATGTTATCTGCCGTGCTCTGCTCGCTGCGCAGCTGGGAGAGAGTTTCATGCAGGCTGTAGTCTGCAGGAATGTAAACAGTAACGAGCTCTGTGTGACGGCCTTTGATGCTGCCGAGCTGTTTCACTATTTTTTTCAGCGCAAATTTCGTTTTGAATTTTTCCTCATGTTCTTGGTTGGTCATAGGCAGCACAATAAGTATAGTATAGAAGAACGAGTAAATAAAACCAGATATTGTCAGATGGATGAAAAGTGCATGTTATAGTATTGGGAAGTAAGGGATAAAAAGTAATAGCATAGATATTGTCAATGATAAGGATATCTAAAGTCAGGCTGAATGAAATACCAAAGGTAAAGAGATTACTCAGCTATACGTGGACTGACACCTACGGAAATTTATTTTCCAAGAAAGCTATAAAGAAAATTACAGCGGCAAGGAATGGGCAAAAAACTCATGGACAGGGCGGTTGCATATTTTCATGCAAAGAAAATAAA
>CAYJMB010000051.1:2027-5003 GCA_964371455.1 uncultured archaeon
TTATCATTTTTCGTATGCATCACCTATAATGTCCTTGAGTTCGTTGTAGAATTTTATCATGTCTTCGATCCCCTTTACGGGTTTCCTTTTCCCGTAGCACAATTCTTGGATATTCTGTGGCCAAAGTTGACAGAGACAGATACAAGCCTGAGCTTAAGCAGATGTATGGAAAGCATTTCTATACCCGCCTGTGATACATTGTAGCCCAAGTTTCTCTTCCAGTCCACCGTCTATGCACCTTTTAATATCTCTTTCATGCTCTTCAAGAGCTTTCTTATGTTCTTCAATTCTCATATGCACACCTGTACATATTTTATGTAATTTTGTAACAATCAGCTTGTGAGAAGCAAAGGAGTGTCGTGGCCATCATGAAAAATTTCCATGCATTTATTGCCAGGAGGATCTCCACAAATTCCGGTGAGCCACTACCTCCCTTTATCAACACGGCGCGATCTACTTGCCCGTCGTATGAATTTTCAGCAGAAGGGCGATGATGCTGTCTTTGACTGCGAGCAGGAAGCCCTGTACCCCGCTAAATACCGAGATAGCCAGGATATCATTGTCACGCAGAGCAAGGTTCTACCTAATCACAACTTCTATGGCATCTGCATATTTAATTTCCCTGGGGCTGTGCGCTGCGTGGATATCTTTTTCGAGGGGCCTGAATTTTTGCGGAAGGGTGAGCAAAGCTATCTCAGATTTCAGCGAAAGGCTGTTATCTTTTTTGATTTTCCAGATTGTGCTGTTCAGTTCAAAGATGTCATCTTTTTTGAGCTCTGTCTTGTATTCGGCCAGAACAACAGGAAAGTTCTCAGTGTGAATGTCCTTTTCTGCGAATTCTTTGCGTATGTGATACGTGATGAATGGCGTTATTGGCGCGAGCAGCTTCAGAATTGTTTCAGTACAATAGCGCAGCGTGAATATTGCGCCGTTCTGCTCCGCTGGCGTGAAGGCGCTGCGCTGGTTGTAGGCACGGTTTTTTACGAGCTCAACATAGTGCGACGAAAACGTTTCCCAGAGGAAATGCTTTATGGCTGTTGCAGGGTTATGGAAGTCGTATCGTTCATAAGAATCATTGGCAAGGTCTATGAGATTGTTTAACTCGTGCAGTATCCACTTGTCCGCTTCCAGCAGTTCAACCTTGTCCTTCTTCAGGCGGCCAAGGCCCAGGGCAAATCTGGAAACGTTCCAGAGCTTTGTCAGCGTCTTGCCTGCGCCTTCTATTCTTTCATAACTGCATTTCATGTCAGCTGAATCCAGATTGCCTTCAACCGCGCACCAGAGCCTGAAGGGCTCTGCTCCGAATTTTTCCAATACGTCGTGCGGGTCAATGACATTGCCCAGGCGCTTGCTCATTTTTCTGCCGTGCTCGTCAACAATATGATAGTTTATCCAGACGTCCCTGAATATTGTTTTGCCTGTCAGAAGATAAGATTTGAGCAATGTATAGTAGAGCCATGTGCGGACGATCTCTTTTCCCTGGGGGCGCAAAGACACATGAGAATATTTCTCAAATGTTTCTGGATAGTCCAACCATTTCAAAATATAGAGCGGAGAGGACGAGGAGTCAAACCATGTGTCAAAAACACGGTCGTCTCCACGCAGGTCATGAGAGCCGCACTCCGGGCATTGCATTTTTTCTCGCCAGGGCTGGACATATTTGCCGCGCTTGCCGGGCACAATCTTGCCGCATGCGCAGTACCATAATGGGATTTCTGTGCCATAATATCTCCTGCGCGAGAGCGGCCAGTCAATGGAGACGGCATCTATCCAGTCTAACAGGATCTGCCTGCTTCGGGATGAGTAAAAATTCATTTCATGCGCAATTCTTTTCATCTCCTCTTTGAAGTCCAGCTGCTTGAGGTAAAGCTCCTGCATGGCGATGAATTCAATAGTATGCTTGGAACGTTCGCAGACAGGAGTGCGGTGGGAGATCTTTTTCTGGCTGACAATCAAGTCTTTTTCCTTCAGCATTTCAGCCATAAGATTTCTGGCATCCGGAACTTTCAGGCCTTCCAGCGGACCTGCGTTTTCATTCATTTTGCCTTCCTGATTAATAGCAATAACCGGCGCCAGGCTTTGCTCGCGGAAAAATCGTATATCGGTCTGGTCGCCGAATGAGCACATCATCATGAGGCCTGTGCCTTTTTCCATGTCAGCAAAAGGATGCGCCTTAATAGGGACTGCTTTTTCAAAAACAGGGGTGATGGCTGTCTTGCCTGCGAGATGCTTGTACCTGTCATCATCGGGGTTGAAAATTATCATGCCGCAGGTTGCAATAAGCTCCGGACGCGTTGTGCCGATAACTATTTCTTCTCCGGTTTCTTGGACGCGGAACTTGATATCATTGAAGATGCTTGGCAGGTCCTCATATTCAAGTTCTGCATCGGCAAGAGTAGTGCGGCAGCCGGGACAATAGTTGTTTATGCGCGCATCTTCGTAGACAAGGCCTTTTTCCCAGAGGTCCAGGAATGTCGCCTGCGTCATGGCGCGGTAATCTTCTGAATCTGTGAGATAAACATCGCCGATATCTGTGCCGATTTTCCAGGAATTGAAGGAGATGCCCAGCTTAAGAAAAGAGTCAATAGAGGATGTACTGGATTCTTCAAGAATTTCCTGACAAAGAGCAAGGAATTTTTCTCTTGGTGTGTCGTGCAGGGATACAGCAAACTTCTTCTCGGCAGCCATTTCTATGGGCAGGCCGTTTCTGTCCAAGCCCAGGGGGAACAGGACATTAAAGCCCTTCATCCTGCGGAAGCGGGCGAACATATCCATGTACACATAGGTAGCGGCATGGCCGATGTGAATAGGAGCATTAACATAGGGCGGCGGCGTGTCTATGCTGAAGAGAGGCTTGCCGATGTCAACAAAGAGATAGGATTTGTTTTCCTTCCAGTGAGTGAAGATCGGCTCTTCGAGCTTCTTGTCCCAGTTCTTTCCAAGCATATCCATTTATTTTCGGTTGAAGATTTAAAT
>CAYJMB010000052.1:0-4797 GCA_964371455.1 uncultured archaeon
TTTGGAAAAATAAATAATCAGGCTCCCGTGATCTTCTTTATCTGCAGCTCTATGTAGTCTGTGCCGGCTGTCAGGGTGAAGAGCGCCTCATACGAGATGCCTGTGCTGGTGCTGTTGACAAAAACCAGTATTGACCCGGAGCCGAGGTTCGTGCCCTGTATGGTCAGGGCTGTATATCCCGTGCCTATGGTTGTCCCGTTGTTGTCATTGACAAAAATGCCCGACCCCGGGATGATTGTCGTGTTTGTCCTGTTATTGTAAATCTGCGTGATCATGGTGGTTGTATTGACTGTAACCTGGTTTGTGCTGTTGCCCAGTTTTCTTATCGCGAACGTGAGCGCAGGATTCCTGAGGACAAGGTCTGTGTTGCCGTCGCTGTTTATGTCCTCTTCCACAGCATCTATGCCGCCTCCGGATTGCAAAATTATATTGCCTTCCTGGACAACCGCGCCCGGCTGCAGGAGGGTGAACCCTTCCAGGTCTATTTTTATCCTGTCCTCGGCGCCTGACACTACAAGAACGCCTTTCCTCAGGCTTATATCAACCTGCCTCCTTGCCCCGACAGATTCTACAAGGAGCTGCTGGATCGAGCGGTCTATTGACGCAAGCGCGTTCTTGGCCTCTGTGAAGGCCTGCGTGTCCCTTCCTTCTTCAATAACAGGCGTGATGGTGTTTATGACCACTATAGTTGTGCCTACAACGATGGCAATAATGATTGCAGCGCTTGCAAGTCCTTTCATTATACCACGTCCACCACTATCTGGTTTGTGTCGTTCTTTTCAAATATTACCGACAGCTTGCCTGTTCTCTGGAAATTGCCCACAATGTCTGTGAACGGGAATGACAGCACCATCTGCACAGCGTCCGACACGCCGCCTATTGCCACAAATGGCGTCAATTGCGGCAGCGGCAGCTGGCTCCCGATGCCTGCGCATCCCCCTGTTGTGACAGGCAGCAGGAATTTATTCCCCTCCTGCAGCTCCGAAACGCGCAGGATGTATGAATTTACCGTTGAATTGCGCAATTCTATATAATTCATCTGCTCTCCCGAGGAAACTATGCCAAATGTCGGCGTGCTTGCGATTGCTGCGTCTTCAATGCATGTGAAGTACTTGTTCAGCTCAATGGGCCTGTAGAGGCCCAGGGCAGTGAGCGTGTCTACATATGCTATGTCATTTGCCTGGCCTGAAATATTGAGATTTAACAGGAATGCCACAGTTGCCTCGCCGCTTATCTGCTGTAATGAAACGCACAGGTATCCGAAACAGACATATGTGCTCGAGGTGTTTGTAAAGCCCATGAGATCTGTTATGCTTATTGAAACGCCGTAACCGGAAGCATTGGCAAACTGCCCGCCAAAATCAAAAGCAGTGCTTGTGATCCTGTAATCCGTGCTGTTCGCCTCAAAAGCCATGGCTGTTGATGCAGAGAGCAGCGCGATAAAAACAATGATCTTCTTCATCGCGCTCTCCCCTCCAGGTAGTAGAGCTTTGCGGTGCCTACATTCCTTCTCTTCACAGCACCCTTGCCTTCAAGATAAAACAGGTACTTGCTCGTCGTCTGTCTTGTAAGCTTGGCTTTTGCGGCGATCTCTTCAATAGTAAGCGAAATAGGCGATTTCCTTAGAATTTTCAGGATATCTTCTTCTGCAGATCTCAAATCAGCACCCTCTATCGCTTAACTTAGATATTTAACTTCTATGTTAACTATAGTTGTTTAACGCCATGATATAAAGCTTTTGCTGCGCTGAAATCAGATCTCAGACGAATATCAAAAATGCAGAATATCCAAAGATGACCAGCACCATGCTGTGCTTGAGCCCTGCTATGAGCGTGCCCTCAGCCATCTTGCCTATGGCGATCCCGGCAAAGAATCCCTGTATGACAGTCAGCGAGCGGAACATGTCCACGAACACTTTCTGCAGGTCAGGCAGCGTTTCTTCCAGCCGGAATGCTGGTATGAGCACTGTGGCGAGTCCGATCATGACTCCGAGAAAGACGATATAAATAAGATACCCGTTTATCATCTGCGCGTAAACAGACGCAGAGCGCTCTTTTTTGATCTTCTCCAGTTCCTGCAGCGATTGCGCCACTGAAACCAGAATCGTATCTATCTGCCCACCGGATTTGTGCGTCTCTATGATTGTCTGTATGTTCCTCCTCATCGTCGTGCTCTTTGTTTTCACTGCAAAATCATGCATAGCCTTCTCAAAAGACACGCCCCATGAGATCTTTGCACTTACTTCTTTTATGTAAGGATTAAGCACCCCATAGTTGTTTAAGAGCGTGGATTTCATCGCCTGCGGAAGTGTCATGCCTGCCCCTATATTCTGCGCGATGTCTCTCAGATATTTCGGGAACTGGGCCTCTATTTCTTTTATGTCCCTGTAGGTCCTGAACCTCACAGTCAGCGGAATCCCGAGGACTATCACAGCCGCCACAAGATTCAGCGCTGCAAATATCTGCGTCTCATTGGAAAATAATAATATGTTTGCATAAAGCAGCGCGCTTCCTGCTGCAAAAGATATGAGGCTGATTTTCTTCAGCCCTAGTGGCTTGGATTTTTTCTTCTTTGTCATTTTTAATCACTCATAGGCTTCACAGCGATGGCTGCGTGTAGTGTATGAACGCTATGAACACAGTGTTCAGCAGGGGTATCATGGCGAAAATGCCCAGCCTCATGGCATCCGGTATGCTGAGGCCGAATACCTGTCCCCCGATAAGGGACATGATGGACAGCACAGAAACGAAAAACAGCGGCGCGGCTATCAGCACTGCCGTGTAGAAGTCCGCGTATGTGGACAGCGTCTGCAGATATTTCTCTCTGCGCAGCCTGTAGCCGAACAGCGCGTCCTTGGCGCTGTTCTGCAGGTATGATTTCAGATCCCCGCCTGTGTCTATAGTGGCTATGATGCCGTACAGGAACTGCTTGAATCCCACAGACGGCGTCCTGTCGGCGACATTCCTGATGGCTGTGATCATGTCCATCCCGAATGTGTCCACATTCCTGACAATTCTTTTGGACTCGTTGGAGATCTCCCCGTACTCCGGCACAGCAGACAGCAGCTTGAACACCACAAAAGGCGGCACCCCGGATGCAGCAATAGCCGCCATATGGTTCAGTGCAAAAGGCTGGTTTGCCTCTATGCTGTTTTTCTTTGATGTCAGCAAATGGAACGGGTATGAATGGTATAATGTCAGTATCGCCGCAGAGACGACGCCTGAAAGAATAACAGCGCTGATAATAGTGAGCACAAAATCTATATTGGATATTGTAAATACAAAAGTTATGAGATTGAATGTCAGAAGAAATGCAAGCACAGCAAGAGTGATCATTTTTCCGACGTAAACCTCAAACAGTATATTCAGGTTGGACTTCAGTAGCTCTTCCTTCACAGGAGCCAGCCAGCCGGAAAAATGCCGTATGCCGAATCTCCCGAAGAATATGAACATGGGCTTAAGCATGCTTACTTATATGATAAAGGACAACATTAAGTTTTTGGTTGCTCCTCCTGAGCCTGCGGCAGTCTGTTCCGGGCATGTTTTGGGACAATACTCTACAGGTCAAGAAAGACAAAAATAAGGGAAATTGCATGCAAACAGCTACGGGCCCATTCTGTCAGATTTGAGTTAGTATATAAAAAAGAACTTGAAGTGATGGTTATGGATAGAACTTGGTTTTTGAACATTTTTATTAAGTTTAGCTATTTTCTATAATGGCTCTTATGTCGTTGGAACAGACACGCCCCAATCAGACGTGGATTTTACGGTTGTTGTGTGCTGAAAGAAAAAATTAAATTTATCGGGATTGATCATAGTGTTCATTTCTTCTCCGTTGTTTTTGAATCCAAGAAAAAGATAGGAATATGCATATTCGATAAAAAGACAATGGGTTTTTTTGTCGATGTTTTATACTCATCGAAAAAAGATTTTGTGAAATGGCAGGGAGTAGCACAACATAAAAGATTTGTTTGGCCGTATACGCCAAAAACAGGAGGCTGTTCATGCTGCCATATAAGAGACTTCACAAGGACCTGAAGGAATTGAAACCAGATATTGAAAAAGACATGTATTTCTTGGCAAGAGGAAAAAATTCTAAGGAAAATCTGGAAAAGAAGAGACTTGCTCTACGACGTATAATTGACAAACTGTCTAAAAATCAGAAACTTCGGAGTACTGATTAATCAATGAATGCGTTTATGCTGATAACTTTAGCGACTTTTATCAGCCTAACCAACAGAACAAATTAGGCTGATAGTTTTAAATATTTCTATCAGCCTAAATATAGTATGGCATTGCGAACAAAAATCATTAATGGGAAAAAATACTATTACCTCGACTTAAGCTATTTTGTTTCAAATAAGTCAAAGACATTCAGTAAATATGTAGGTGCAAAAAAACCGTTGAGAAATGATATAGCAAAGATCGAGTACTCGTTCAAGTCAGAAATAATATCAAAATTAGCAGGAAAGCATTATGACAATAGATTAATTTCCAAAGACGCCCTGATAAAGGCGCTGCTTTTTCGCGACGCTTTTAACAATATATTTTCTTCGCTTTCGGGCGCCCAGAAACGGAAATATGAAGCCGACAGTACAATTCTTTTTACGCTGACCACGCTTACGACAGAAGACATTAATGTCAGCCTGAGCGACGTCCAGAATGCTTTTGAAAAAAATAGGCAATTAAGTACGCGTGAACAGATCAGCAAAAATATGCTTAAAGCGGTCAAATCAATAAAAGAAAATCACATTCTTGACAAAAAATATTTGCTCGAATTGCATAAGACAATAATGGC
>CAYJMB010000053.1:0-4648 GCA_964371455.1 uncultured archaeon
GAGCAGCCTGATCATTCCTTCATGGGCACGAACGCAAAATAGCCCATGAATGTCTTTTTTATTGCGTTTTTCCGCTTTTCTATCTTGTACATCTCATCGCCTACCGGAATAATCATGATGCCATTGTCTTTTAATTGCTCAACGAGTTTTGGCGGGATTTTAGTCGCGGAAGCAGTGACAATGATCCTGTCATATGGCGCATATTCTTCACAGCCCTTGCTTCCGTCTGCATGGATGACGATAACATTTCTGTATTTTTTCAGGTTTATCTTTGCAAAGTCAAACAGAGATGCCCGTACTTCAGTTGTCACAACCTTTCCTTTATCTCCGGCAAGCTCGGAAAGTATCGCAGCCTGGTAACCGGATCCTGTGCCGATTTCCAGAATCTTCTGCCCTTCCCTGGCATCCAGCGCTTCTGTCATGATTGCAACAGTGAGTGGCTGCGAAATCGTCTGCCCTTCCTCCAGCTCAAGCGGGTAGTTTGCATAAGCCCAGCGTTTCTGGTTTTTTGGGACAAAGGCTGCCCTGTCCACTCTTTCAAAAGCCCTGCGGACTTTTTCATTCCTAAGCGCGCCTTCTGAAACAAGCTCGTCTATAAGCTTTTTTCTGGTGCTCATTATGTTACTTGCGCATTTAGGTAGAAAAAGGTTTTTCTTTTTTATCACTGCAAAACAAGAAAAGACTCAGCCTCCTCCAAGATTTTTGTCCACGTCAGTTAAGATGCCTGAAATCTTTCCCACGCTCTCGCTGACATTGTCCAGGCTCTTGCTCACGTCTTCCGGCGATTTTATCGGGCTTATCACACTTTGCGACGCGCAGCCAGTAACGAGCACGAGAGAAAACAGGAGAAGGATGATTAATGCAATGACTTTTTTGTTTTTTCCTTCTTGAGGTAGTCCATTTTGTTTTGCCCTCATCATTATAAACCATCTCCTTCCTTGCTCTTATATCTTATTGTCTTGTGCAGTCCGGACAGCCAGAGCACTCACCAGGATCGCACACACCGTTTGACAAGCACCCCACGCATGCTGCAGGCTCCTGCTGGGGCGATGTTGTAGCAGTTGATGGGGGATAGCCGCCCGGGTAACTTTCTTGCTGGTATTGGTAGTTGTAGTCTCCTTCATAGTCGCTTCCACTATACGATCCGCCCTCAGCAAGATGCTTCAGCCCTTTTATAGCCTCTTCTGGGAGATATTGTCCCATTTTTTCCAGGCATTCCTTGGCTTCTGCTGGTCCGCGTGAGCAGTATTGCCGGCACTCTGCGCCAGAGCATTTCCCAGGAATGCCCGGCCCTCCTTTTCCTTTTTCCGGGGTGCCGAATCTCTTGATGAGCTCAAGCATAGAACCCTGGCAGTACGGGAATATGTCCTCTTCAGGATTCCTAACGCCAAGCGCATACTTCTCAAGTTTGCACGTCATCTCCCATGGAGGCCCGCCAGGCACCACTCCCGCAGGAGGGCCCTTGTCTGCGGGCAATACAGCCTTCATCACGCACTTGCCGTCTTCCAGCCCTGTTATTGTAACCTCAGGCCCTTCATCCCCTTCTGGGTAGAACTTTATCGGCTTGCACAGGCGCAGCGCATCGTCAAAACAGCCGCCGTCCTCGCCGCAGTCTGTTGAGCTTCTCTCTTTTATTTTCTTGACATCATCACCGTTGCTGAGCATCATGTAGAGTATGTCCTTGATCATGACATCCTTTACATATTTTATGTCGCTTCTTATTTCCCGCAGGTCTTCCCTCTCCATGTCGTCTGCGCTGCTTCTTATTTTATCCTTTATCTCGTCAATCTTCTCTGTTGCAGCAGCGAACATGCCTGACACTCTGGAAAATCTCTCTTCCTCGCTTGAACCAGTAGACTTGTAATAGTCTGCTATATTTTTCGTTTCTCGTGCCAGTTTGTCCAGCTCAACTTTTAATTTTTCCAGCTTCAGTGCGATCTGCAGCAGCTCTGCAGGATCCAGTTTGCGCCCAGATTCTTCCACATAAGATTCTTCTATATTGCCTCTTCTCAGGCAGTCAGAAAACACGACGCAGCCGCTTTGGTCCCTCTTGACAGCTATCTCGCCGCCCTTGGCCCCGCAAGCCCTGTAAGCGTCTTCCGGCAGTTCGCGCTGGCACGAGCGCTCTTCGCGGCAGATCACTTGCTGGCAGCCGTCCCGATTAACAAAGCGTGTAAGCCTTCCGCCGCGGCTCGTGCATTCATTGTCCATTCTTTGGCGCTCTTCCGGGCTCGGTTCTTGGCATTGCCCTTTCTCCTTTTCAATGCATGTGGGCACAGGGCAGCCTGCCTCGTACTTCACCACGCCGCGCAGCCCGAGCTCAAAGCACTTGTCTATGCCTTTCTTGACTTCGTTGCCAGATGGGCATAAACTGGGCTGTGACGTGAACAAGCTCCCGCCGCTCCCCGAGCTGCACTCAAACCGCTTGCAGCCGCCCGGGTCCTTTCTAAAGACAGGTACGCCGCCCTTCTCTGTGCACGCTATTCTTTCCTCCTGAGAAATTTCCCTGCACTCTTCTTTACGCTCGCACCTGACTGTGATAAAGCCTTTCTCATCTTTCTCCTGCCTGCAGTCAGGCGGCAGGTTTGTTATAGGACACTGGCCGCACTGGCATCTGTCGCCATCCTGCCTGCACGCTGCCTGGCTCCCGTCGCTGCACTGGATAGTCAATGGACATGACCTTCCAGGAACTTTGCAGTCACTCGGGCAGTTGTACGCATCCTCTCCGACATCGCATATGGTATCGCCGCATTTTTTCGGCCCTGTTGTTGATTCGCAATCCTGTTGGCAGTACTTGTACTCATCGCCCTCGCAAATATTATTTCCGCATGTGCCTCCAGCTCCGCACAGCTCGCCCGCAGAAAAGCTGTTCACGCCGCACTTGCTCTTGTCTGCATTGCATCTGTCCCTGCAGTAATCTTCAGCATAGCGCCTCCAATCCTCAGAATATTTGCACGATGTTGCATCGCCCTGCGATCTGCTGGAGCCATCATAACACTCCCATTTTGCATTTTTGTAAGTCCCGCTTCCTGTAGAAATATAATCTGATTTGCATTCCTGCTTCACAATACAGCCATTCTGGTCGTACTGGACCTCTAATTTTCCATCGGTGCAGCTTATGGGCTGGACTGCAGGACAACTCGTGGATGTCTTGCACTCGTAGCTGACAATGCAACGGTTAGCATCGTAATTTGTATAAACATATTCGCCTTGCGCACATGTAGGTTTCGCCGGTGGTGAGGGGCATGTTGGCTGCGTAGTTGGCTCATGACCAGCGCAGCTGGGCTCGCAGTCTATGCACTTCAGTGCTGCATTGTCGCACTGCTTCTGGCACACTGCCCTGAACCCGTCAGGGCATGTCTTTTCATTGCTGCCGCACTGTGTTGTCTCGCAGAAAGATTTTTCATGCCCGCTGCATGATGGCGTGCATTGCGAGCATTGCCCTGTCGAAGAATCGCAGCTGTTTGAACATGTGGCAACATAGCCATCAGGGCATGTTAATGTAGACTCGCTGCATGTTACGCCCTGGCACACGTTTGTGCTGGTTTGTCCTCCGTTTGCCGGTGCATTTTGAGCAATGGCCAGTGTAGAAAGTACAAATACAGTGAGAACGGACAAAAATATTGCCTTCCGCATATTTTACATACGCCTGTACCCGCTATTTAAAGATTGTTTAGCAGCCAGAATAAATGTTTATATACAACTACACCCAAATAATTTAGAGGCGAAGTAAATGAAAGGCATTACGCCCATCATAGCTACCATTCTTCTGCTCCTCATAGTGATAGCCATTATAGGATTCGCTTTCGGAATTTTCCAGAGGATTGCAACAACAGCAGGCCAGGGCGGCGAAACGCAGGTAAGAGAGACAACGCGCCAGCTCTCAACGCTGATACGCATAGACAACGCGCAGGGAACAGCCCTCTCTATCAGAAACATAGGCACCACAACAATAGACTCAGCAACGCTTGCTGTTTATGTCAACACTCTGGCAAGAACATGCCTAGCTGGCTGGTCGCCAGCAAGCATAGCAGCAGGTGCTTTTGCCACCTGCACCCTGAGTGCAGCCTGCAACTCAGGAGAAGTTGTGAGAATCACAAGCCCCGGCGGGGAAGCTAGTTATACATGCACGTAGCTGTAATGGACATTATTCTTCTGCGCCAGCGAAATCATGCCTTCTTTTGAGCAGGTTTTTCCTCTACAATACCCGCATTAACAAATCCTTCCTGCCCGGGCCTGTTTGTCACCCGTGCCCTTCCAAGCTCTGTCTGTACGATCGCGCCTTTTGTTATGATGTTTCTTCTCGTGAACTGGCTGTCTGCAGGGTTTTCAGCCACAGATAAAATCCTGGCTTTCTGCATTTTCCCCTTCACAGAAACATTTGCCATGTCTATTGCAAGCGCAATTCTCTTTTCCCCGCCGCCTTTTGTCCTGATTGCCCGCACTTTTGTCTTCCCTACATGCGTGGGCAGGAAGTCTCTCCCTCTCTGGTATTTTTTCCTCTTGCTCCTTTTTACGACCAGCCCGCCTGTGATCTTTCTCTTTGAACGAATTATCCATTTTGTCATTTATCTTCACCTCAGCCAGCATTCTAAAACTTAAAATCTAAAAGCGTAGAATACTCGTAAAATCAAATCTATTTAAACGT
>CAYJMB010000054.1:0-3019 GCA_964371455.1 uncultured archaeon
GTCGCCGCGGTGTATCTTGGCTGTGGCAGGCGTGAGTACGACAAATTCGTCGCCAACGCCCACAATGTCCCCGTTGGCTACAGAAACAGCTGTCTTGAACTTTGAGATAGCATGTTTTAGCTCGTCCATGCTGCGCTCTTTGATGCTCTTGATGCTCACAATGACGATTGCGCCATTCCTGACTTTGCGGATTATGCGGTCTGTGTCTGTGAAATCATCAAGCTTCTCAATCATTATCTTCAGGTGCTCCTGCTTCTGCTCAAGATCCAGTGGGAGCTCTGTGAACTCTTCTAGCTGGGGCTCATCCTGCTGCTCCTCTTTCTTGAATATCTTGCCAAACAATGCCATGAAATCACTTTCTATAATTATATCATGGAGATACTTAAAGATTATTCTGTTTCAGTAACTGCAGTCTTGAAAAGATGTATTCATCTGACATAAATCTATTTCCTCAAGTAAGAATTTAAGCTTCACTTCCTCAACTTGTCCTTGCAGATGTTACAGATGTTTCCGAGGTTGGACTTTTCCAGCGTGCCGCCGCACATGAGACATTTGAGGATCTTAATGATTTTTGTTCCCTTCATTATTGCCATGTGCATCCCTTTCTTGTAAGATTTCATTTATTTGGTTTTCTCTTTATTATCTCCTCCAGCCTTTTTATCCTCAATGCCGTCTTTTTCAAATGCAGATTCTGTGCCCTCTATAATCTCTTCCTTTTTCTTTTCTTTCGCTGCCTGGATGCGGCTTTTCTTTATCGCTTTCAGGTATTCTGCATCCCTGTCAAAAGAGGAGCGGAAGGTAAAGGTTATGACATTTTTCAGCCCCATTGCAGGTTCTACCGCCATTGTTCTCCATAACACATATCGCACAGGAAGAATGTCTGTCTGCCTTACTTCCGGGTCTCGCAGCCAGACCAGGATCACTGCAGAGCCCAGGCGCGCGGCGAATGACAGGGCGAAGAGCAGCTGCAAGCCGCTTATCCACAGAAGCGACGAGCTTTCAAACGTTGTTGCAAGGAGGCCGCCCAGCGCAGCACCGGCCACAGCGGCGAGGCCGCGAAGGAATACATGATTTGCTATATAGTGCGGCCGTCTCTGCGCTGGTGTTGCTGCGAGCAGAAAATTGAACGCAACGATCTCAAAGCCTGCCCATGCGAAACCGGAAAATATTTCTGCAAAGATTACGTGCAGCGGCTCTGCGACAAAAAGATAGATTAAAGGTACAAAGCTTATCAGTATGCCTGAGATGATAAGGATGCTGCGCTCGCCATAGCGGTCAGCAAGCCTGCCCCAGTATGGCTGGAAAATTGTTGCCACAACGGCGTTCAGCACAACTGCCGCAGAGAACCAGAGATAGCCTATGTTCAGATCCCTCAGCATGAAGACAGTAAAAAACGGCGAAGAGAGATAAACAGAAAAATAGGTTGCTGACATTGCCAGCGTGAAAACCGTGAAATTCCTGTTTACAACAAAGGCTGTTTTGAGGTCAGATGGCCGGAAATAAATCTTGTGCCTGTAGTGGAAAACGCGCCTGAATGCAGGCTCATGCATGCGCACAAAAAAGAATATTGATACTATGCTCAGTGCCACAGCTATAGAGAACACCAGTGAGAATCCCCAGAGTGCGACAATGTAGCCTCCTATGCCTGCTGCAATAATGCCTGCTATGCCTGCGTAGAGATTGCGCCTGCCGAAATAACGGCCGCGCGTGTCCTTGGGCACAATGTCGCCCATAAGGCTGCTCCACGCAGGGGTGCGCAAGGACTGGAAAAATGAGGTTGCCGCCAGAAGGATGATAAACACAAGAACAGCATTGGCAAGGCCAAGGAACGGCATTGCTATGATGGGCAGCCAGAGAAATATTTTTCCAAAGATCTGGGAGAAAAGCCAGATGCTCTTGCGGCTGAATTTTTCTGTGAGCCACGCGCCTGGCAGCTGCGCAGCTGTGCCTGCCAGGCTCTGCGCAGATGAGAGCAGGCCTATCTCTGCGCTGCCTGCGCCGAGGGTCAGGGCAAAAGGTATTGAATATGTGCTGATGATGCTGCTGGATGCAGCATTAAAAACACCTTCCTGAACAGATGCATCAAGGCTTCTTTTTGTTTTTTCGTCTGCTGGTGCAATAACATCTGGCGGATTTTTATTTGAACTTTTGATGCCAGCTGCAGGCACTTTTTGGTTGGGCTTCATAACAAACACCACAATAGACAATATCAAATTAAGACTATAGAGAACACAGCGAGATAAAGATATCAGGCTTATGTGTTTTAAAAAGCTTGCAATTAAATTATGTTTATGCAAGCCAATATTCTTGTGACCTACAACCCTGCTCATCCGGGCAAGGCTGAAAGAGAAGTCAGGGCACTGCTGGATGAGTTTGGCGCGTTTGAACTTGTAGACAGCACAACGCCAGGGGTGTTTCTCATTCATGTAGAGGACCCAAAAAATATTATATCAAAAATGAAACGCCTCCCACCAGACAGCTTTGAAAACACATTCAAGTGGGTGCCTATAGAGACGTGGGTCAGATCGGATGTAAAAGAGATGGCGGAAGTTCTCAAGGGCTACAATGAAAAGATTGATGAGGATGAGAGCTGGAAGCTCATGCTCTTCAAGCGGCAGTACGATGACCACAGCACCACAGAACTGATCAAGCTGCTCACAGAGCACATTCACAGGGAAAATGTTGACCTGAAGAACCCGGAAAAGCTTGTAGTTGTTGAGATTGTCGGTGACAAAACAGGGCTCTCGCTGCTGGGCAAGGACGAGTATCTGGATACGCAGAAGTTATAATTGCTACTGACAGTTACGCCCCTAAGATACCGGCTCGTTATCACTATTTTTTCCGACTCGCCGGTTTGAGGGTTGCCAGATACAGGTATGCTCTCACTAACACATCGGCCATTTGCATAGCGTGAAGAAACACCGTAAACATAACCAATCGGCTCTCTGGTGGCTTGCCTTGTTTCATATTCCTGAAGATCCATAGCGTTGTGTTCTATCGGTGTGTTTTTGGTGCGATA
>CAYJMB010000054.1:3119-4623 GCA_964371455.1 uncultured archaeon
ATCTTGAAATGCACCTTCGCGATCTTGTCCAGAATCTCCTGTCCGTGCTTCTCTGCCATAACTTTTGCTGCCTCTTCCACGTGCGTTGAGCCTTTGGGCAGCTTGTAGCCAACGAGGAGTGAGAGCTGGCGCAGGGTTTTCAGGAATTCTGCCCTTGCCAGAATGGATGCTGCTGCGACTGCTATATCGCTTTCTGCTTTTGTGCGCTGAATGATCTTCACTTTTCTGCTGTTTTCAAACAGAGCCTCGCTGACAAATTTCTCTTCTCCGAACTTGTCTGTCAGGACAAAGTCTATGTTTTGAGTCTTTTTCAGGAGGTTCTCAATAGCCCGTGCATGGGCCCAGGCAAGAAGCTTGTTGAGGGATTTGAAACGCCTGTAAAGCACATTATACTTTTCAGGAGATATCTTCACAATATCGTATTTGCAGATCTTTTTTATCTGGGTTGCCATTTTCTGGATTGTCGTGTCAAGGATGAGCTTTGAGTCCCGGACACGCAATGCTTCCAGCTTTCTCTTTGAGTCATCATCAACATACACTGCTGCGGCTACAAGATAGCCGAAGTAGTCGCCTTTCCCTGATTCGTCAACG
Source organism: uncultured archaeon (assembly GCA_964371455.1). GTDB lineage: Archaea > Aenigmatarchaeota > Aenigmatarchaeia > GW2011-AR5 > GW2011-AR5 > JACQNX01. The sequence goes on from CAYJMB010000054.1 coordinate 3,711, forward strand.
CCAATGTGGCCCATGAGTAATTATTTGGAGAGGCGGTATTAAACATTGATTTATGGCTTTTTGTTATTTGACCAGCTATCTACAGCTCCTGTCTTTAGCTCATGTCTTCAGAACAGAAAATTTCTTATAGTTTCATTCATATATGTAAATTCATGACATGGCTAAGAAAATTATTTGCAGTTAATGAAGGTGCAGACAGGCCTCTGGAAAAAGTTTTTTATCGGGGAAAACATGTAGGCTACCGTAGCATAACGGAAGATATGAAAGTGCTTTACGCGGACCTTGCAGCAATATATAGAGGATGGTTAGACACACAGACAAATACCTTCTATGATGAACGAAACGCCAGAAGGCGCAGGACACCGGAGCAATTCTTGCATGACCTATCCCATGCATGCTGAAGTTGCAGCTGCAGAAGAAAAGCAATTCAGATTCTTATATTCCCCAGACTAAATAATCATATGGTTCTTGGACTTTTCAGGAGCGATCCTGTTCCAGGGCTCCGGAAAAAATATGACAGGGCACGGGAAAAAGCTGACAAGCTCAAGGACAGGAACAGAAAATTGCAGATCCTGCGCATGCTTGACCAGCTTGAGCCAACCCTTATTGCCTTAGAGGAGCAGGAACAGCCCAAATTTGAGAGGCGCAGGATGGTCAGCTACATCAGAGACGGCATTGCGCAGATACAGGACATGCTGAAGGAGAAAAAATAAATTATTCTCTCCTGAATATTGGCTATCATAAGCTTCTTTTCGGCCACAAAACTTCCTATGGAAACTTTATATCGTACCCAGACCAAATAGAGTATGGTGTGGGGCATGATGAAGCTGTCTATTTCTAGATGCAACTATTGCAAAAGGATTAGGCTAGTGGACAAGTCATCAGGCATCAACACCTGCTTTGCGTGCAAATC
>CAYJMB010000055.1:0-4558 GCA_964371455.1 uncultured archaeon
AGCCACCGAAGGGACTTGAACCCCTAACCTATTGCTTACGAAGCAATCGCTCTGCCAATTGAGCTACGGTGGCGTTTGTAGAAATCTAGTGGGTCTAAAGAATTATTTAATATTTGTATGCGCTCAGAAAGTTTAGTATTTGGCGGGCAGAAATTAAATCTTTTCCAAACTAAAAACTTCGTTTTCTGCACAGGATTGTTAAATCCTATTTCTTTTACCCATTTATTCAGACTATCGGAACCTGAGAGATACAAAGTGTGCAAATATTGTATTTTTCCATTGCTATCTGTCCAAGGCTCCTGATAAGTATTTACTGTAAAACCCATTTTAATTAAAACATTTTTTAAGTCCTGAACAAGATTAGAGTTTGAGAACCTTGCTTGAATAACAGGATACCTATGGACGTCATAATGCTTTTTCTTGTAAGAGATGCTGAAGTCGGCATCTGCCAAACCTCTAATAAAATATTTGATGTATTTTCTATTTTTTACAATTTCTGGAATTCGTACTGTTTTGGCTTTAGAACCCGCTGGAAGCATTAGGACGTCTCTTTTGAAAGTGGCAACTGCTTTTGAATATAATTTGATCTCACATTCGTTTCCCATTTGATGCAAATTTCCTGGAAAGTTATATAAGATTTTCAGTATACGTTGTATATGATTTCTATAATAATCATATTCTTCTCGATTTCCTGATATTCTGTACAACCACATTGATGTGCTTGGAAATTTATATATTCCTAGAGATCCGTCACCGATGTGAATTCCTGTTTCTTCTGCCAATAACTCGCTCATTTCATCTGGAATTCTTATTTTGCGCAATTTATCATTAGTACTGAATTGTACTAGATTTAAGTCAAATTTCATGACCCCAATTTATGCTGCTAAATTTAAATAATTATTAAAATATCTTCGTCAACTCTTATAAATTTATAAACCACGTGGTTGTTAACCTTACAAAATAGCGATGCCTGAAAATTTGTAAGATTGGCTCTCTTATTTCTTCCTCGCATCAAAGACGGCGAACTTGATGGCGAACAATGCTGTCACAAGCACGAGAATTGCCCAAGCCCAGCCCATGTTAACTGCAAAGGCAAATGTTTTTCCAATCTCCTGGATTTCCGGCGATGAAAGCTCTGTCGCGGCAAGGTCGGAGAATGCAGAAGCGGCGTCTCCTAAATTGAAAAGGACGAAAATGAAAATGAGATCGCCTATGAGGGCTGCTACTGCGATTACAGCAACAATCACATTCAATGCTTTCATTTTTTTCTTCTCCTTAACTTTTCAATATCTCACACCGCAGGAATCAGCCTGCCTGCGCTTAGGAGGAGGTTTAGTGAAAATGAAAACTGCAGTGCTATGACAAATGCCAACGCTAATATGGACACAGCAACAAGAGCTGTTATCATGTCTGTCCTGAACATCTCCTTTACGCCCCTGTAGAGGACAGAAAGCCCGAATGCAAACAATATAACTGATGCAACAATACCAATCAGCACGCCAAAGACGGGCAGAAGGGCGAGCACTGCGATCAGCAACAAGGCTGCAGACAGAGGAGCGAATGCATAGGATATTGCTGTCATCCCCTCAAAAAAACCTCCACGCGCTCCGAGGGTAGTAGAAACTATTTTTATAACATAGCCGCCTATTATGCCAATTGCAATTACGAGAGCGAAGACCCATGGAGCAAGAGCGACTCTGGACGTGATGATAGCCATAGCCACTGCTGTCATCAGAGCGCTCTCGAGAAGGACAAGCGCTGTTCGGGACATCTTCCTGCGCTTTGCGGCCTCGCCGAATGCTTTGCCGGGATTCCGAAAAATTTCAATGCACATTAATTACATTTCTCCTGCGTGTTTTATAAAGGTTTTTGGTGTCGTGGTGATATTGTAATTTTCTATGTGTTTGATGGCAGCTCTTCTCCTTTGCGTTTGTCTTCTTGTTCAATTTTTCTCATAATTACAGGCTTTTCTGTTTTGGTATATGAATGCAGTTTTATACTAATCTTTGGCTTCATGGCATTCAGCGAGCCAAAAAATCTGGCTGCTTTGATTCTTCTTCTTTCTCTTTTTTGGAGCATGTCCCATCTGTAAAGCGTCAATATTTTTTTGCCGCACGTGCCGCACATGCTCTTAGGAACATCGCTCTCTGTTCGCGCATCACAGCTCGGGCAGAAATAAACATACATCTTCCCGCCTGTCACGAGCCTGGCAGAGCCGGCGCAGAACTTGCATGTATCCTGTTTTTCTTTTGATAAGTAGCTGCGGATACAAATAGGGCAAAAATAAATATAGGGATAATTCTTCCTTCTGTGGACGTCCTGCTCAAGCATAAAGCTGGCAGCCAACTCATCGAGAGGCATGACAATTTCATTCTCAGAAAGGTTTTAATTTTAATATCGGTACAGTCGATAGCAGCACAATTGCTTGCTATTGATCCTAAAAATTATGATGTAGTCACAAGACATATAGCGGAGGACATTAGTTTTCATACAACAAAATACCCTCCGTATATAGCACTGACATAATAATATGTCTGAAAATTTGTGTCAGATGCTATAGATAAGAGGATTAGCCCAGTATATTCCCGAAGCCCTCGATCGCAGCATCTTCCTGTGCATCCATTTTTCTCAGAACATTGTCTGCCTTTTTGTAGCGCTCTGCCACGCCCTTGAGCAGATGGTCAGCTAATTTTACAGCTTCGTTATTGCCATCGTAAACTATGAAATAGCCATCTTCCTCTATATCAAGAGAGAGGGCGCTCCTTACTGCAATGCCGCCCCTGTTCACAGTCTCGTCTTTTTTCAGCAAGTCCTCAGCTTTTGCCCTGTTCTCTGCCGACACGATGTACACCACGCGCATAGCTTTCCATAGATAACAAATGTCTTAATATTATCGGGAAGCTGATTTTTCCCTCGTAAAGTGCTATCAGATGAAATAGAACGCGATGACGATTATAAGATAAACTGTTATGAGCTGCGCGCCCTCGAGCCAGTTGCAGCGGCCGTCTGATCCTATGTAATTTATAATGAGCACGCTGAATATTACTGCAGCAAGCTCGAACACAGGGAATACCAGCGTAAGGGGTTTTGAGATAACTGCGCTGATCAGCACAATCAGAGGCACGACGAACAGTGCTATCTGCGTTGCGGAATTTGTGCCTATCTCTATGGACAAGCCTATCTTGTCTTTCAATGCAAAACTCACTGCATTTATTTTCTCTGCGATATTTGTGATGATAGCTATTATCACGACTCCGATGAATACCTGCGTGAGACCGATCTGCTGCGAAGCAGATTCTATGCTTGAGACAAGGATTTCTGACTGCAGTGCAGCAAGAATGGTGAAAACAGTAAGCATGATTAGTGCTTTTCTCTTTGTCAGCATGGGTCTTATCCGTACTCTTTTGAGCTCATCGCCGACATCAAAAAGGTGCTTGTGCGTTACAAGCGTGAACAGGAGACCGAGAATATATATAATAGCCATGACAATAGAAACAGCAAGGCTTATTGTTTCTGTTGCCGCGCCGCCGACAGTGAGGGAATAAACAGTGGGCATTGCAAGCCCTGTCACTGCTATTATGAGCATTGTTGATGAGACGCCTGCGGACTGCGTGTTGAACCTCTGCTCCTTAAACCGCAAACCGCCTGCAAACATGCTGAGACCGATAAGAAGGAGGAGGTTTCCTATTATAGAGCCTGTTATAGATGCTTTAACAACTTCTAAGAGGCCGGCCTGGATGGCAAAAATCGCTATTATAAGCTCAATCGCATTGCCAAATGTCGCATTCATGAGGGCGCCTATTGTCGGGGTTGTCTGAAGCGCAAGGTCTTCTGTTGCTTTGCCGATGTACTTTGCAATAGGTATTAGCGACAAGATAGAAAAGATGAAAATGTACACATCGCTTACACGCAGAAATACCATTAAAAGCGAGATTGGTATGAAAATAAAAAAGTAGTCCAGCAGCCTGAACTTTCCCGGCTTTGCGTCCATGGAAGACATATAATTTTTATTTTATTTATAGTCGCCCAAGAAAATAAACAGTATAAGATTTTCTTGGACTAAGGCTCTGGCACAATTGCCTATAAAAATATTTTCATAAAAATAGACAGATGGAAAAAAAGACGCTTGCTGTCATAACAATAAACAATCCGGACGTGAACATGGCACTGCAGATCCAGCAGTGCTGTGCTGCTGCGATAGGCTCAAAAGAACAACAAGCCGGTTTCTTTGCAAAGAAATGGGACTATGTAGAGATTGTTGTTGTGAGCGTGGTGGACAATCTCACAATTACACAGCTGAAAGAAAATGCCGAGAAGTTCGGACTAAAGACTTATCTGCAAAAAAGTGTCGCTAGCGATCCTAGATATGAGGTGCTTGTTATCGGCCCTGATTCAGGAGAAAGGCTGAACAGGATATCGCTGAACTTCCGCCTGTTTACGCCATTGCACTAGTTTTTTCTGCGGTCGTAATTCTCTAGAATACGTGCTCTGTAAGAATTATCATCTTCTCTTGGCAATCGCTGAATCTTGAAGAAAACCCCTAAACCATCAAGAAGCC
>CAYJMB010000056.1:0-4548 GCA_964371455.1 uncultured archaeon
TCCGGAACGGGCTGCAAGTGACCCAGCCCTGGAGCGCGTCCTGAGCGCGCAACCCGAGCTTCCTGGCCTGCGGCCCTGAAAAGGAAGCCCGCGGATTTATCCGCGGGAGGAGGTCACTTTTGCTTAAGCTGCAGCTTTCTCTTTAAAATCTTTCCCTTGAAAATAATCATGGAGGCTAGATCGGGTGGGTAGCGGACACCTGTACATCTGCAGAAAGCTTAAAACTTTCTGAGATCTCAAAAACCTCTGTGAGGTTTTTGCAGAAAGCCCTTCTTTGTAAAGAAGGTCTTTGTGAACCCCAAGAAACAAAGGGCTTCGCAAATATTAGGTTAGGGCTTTGGGTTATAGCCGTCAACCCGCTACAGACGGGATCGAAGCTTGAGGGCGTTGTCTGTGGCAACAGGAGCCCGATGTCAAAGCGTAGAAGCTCAGTCCTGCGGGATCATGTTTATGGAGAAACGGGTCAGGTTCGGAAGAAAGCAGCCCTAAACTATAGACCTGATGCTCGCAGGAGTGCTGAGTGGAGCAATGGCGCCGGACCAACTCTTTTTGCCACAGGCAGCCACCGATGGCGCGCCTCCATTCAATCTTTTTTTATTAATTATAATGGAAAAAGATTGATCAAAAAGAAATGTGGATTTTATGAAAGTACATTTCAGCCTCATTGAGATAAAGCATATACTGATATCGGCACTGGTGCTCTCCGTAGCTTTTGCGCTCGCATTATCTGACGGCATATTCAATTTAAGTATCAGCCGCCTGCCGATACTTGTTTTGTTTTCTTTTGTGGCGGTCGGCGTCGGCTTCCTCGCGCACGAGCTCATTGGTCACAAGATTGTTGCGCAGCGCTTCGGGCTTTATGCAGAATATCGGATGTGGAATTTCGGGCTGGTAATTGCATTGCTGTCCTCATTGGCTGGATTTGTTTTCGCTGCGCCAGGGGCAGTCTATATAAGCCAGAAAATGGATCTCTGGGGAAAGCCTACGCCTGTTTCGCGAAAGAGAATGGGTATTGTGGGATTAATGGGCCCGGCAATAAATGTAATCATATCTGTACTCTTTCTTGCATTTTCCCTTGTTTTCAATCATGAATTATTTTCAATGGGCGCAAGCATAAATATCTGGCTTGCGATATTCAACATGCTCCCGGTACCGCCGCTAGACGGGTCAAAGGTCTTTGCGTGGGACAAGAAGACATGGGCTGGATTCTTTGCAGCCTGCGTGGCATTGTTTGTTCTGCTGATGTATTTTTGAAGACAGGCAGCTGAAACTTTTCTGAGGTGAAAAATCATTTCAGCACTTTAATCGTGCCGAATTTGCCGACATTGAGCTGCATGGCATTGTTCCATTCCTTGACATAGCCATTCTCTACGCGGACGCGGTCGCCTTCCTGCACGTCCTTTATCTGGTCTCCCCAGAGAACTAGTGTGATGACGCCGGAATCATCTTCAAGCACAGACTCGCAGACTTGCGTCTGGCCATACTTGGTGCTGATATCGCGGACTTCGCCCTTTTCAATAATGGCGCCTTCAACAACAACCTTTCCGTCGCCTGTCTTAAGTTCAGATATTTTCATTACAAATTCTTTTGACAGTAAAGGATTTAAGGTGATTTCCAGCTTAAATGTATTTCAACTAACCAGTCGTATTTGGGAAGATGTTTTGTTGTTTTACACAGGCATTTGGAGGATTCACTTTTGATGACAAGAGATGGGGACAAAATTACTCGCCTTATGACAAGGAGTTCAAAATACCTGACCAGATTCTTTTTGCAATCAGGGATGCGATAAAAGTCCTGCTCTGATATTCATTCTTTAATAAATCTGAAAACAAAATATAATAATGCCAGAAATTGTAGTGGGACGTGATGACGAGGACATGAAAAAATTCGGGACTCAGGGGACGCTCTTCATTGGCAAGCACCTTGTGGGCACGGGAGAGGACACACACATGACAACGCCTGTAATAATGGATGCTATCAGGCCGCACATCATTATAGTTACTGGCAAACGCGGTACTGGAAAGTGCCTGGACGGTGACACTTTTGTTACTTTAGATGATGGCAGCCTAATTACTATTAGGGAGTTAAATAATGATAAAAGAAATGTCTTAGCTTTAAATGATGAACTGAAAATAACCGCTGCTGCAAAAACAGATTTCTATAAAAGAACAACGGATAAAATGCTCCTAATAAAGCTGCGTTCTGGAAAGAGTATAAGACTGACGACTGAGCACCCCCTTCTCACCATACGAGGATGGAAGCCGGCACATGAACTCACCATCGGCAGCAGGATTGCCACTCCACGGATCATACCGACTTATGGGAGCGAGGATTTGCCCGAATACAAAATAAAGCTGCTTGCATACCTTATAGCCGAAGGCCATACGAGACAGCATGGGAAAATAAAATTTGTAAGGTTCACCAATACTGATGAGAAAATAATACAAGAATTCAGTGAATGCGCAAAAGAATTTGACCCGAACCTCCATGTTTCTCGGCACAGCAAAGGTACTTTTGCTATTATTGATACGAGAAAACCTTTGACCACTATTATTGAAAGGAATGAAAAAGGACAAGTTAAAAAAACTTCCAAAAAATCCTATGAGAATCCTGTAGCTTCTTGGCTTGAGGAGATAGGCGCGTACGGGAGCCTTTCTAAACATAAAGTGCTACCTAACATAGTTTTTAAGCTTAATAAAGATCAGTTGCGTATTTTCTTGAACAGGCTTTTCAGTTGTGACGGGAGCATTTACAATACTCGCGGTTCATACAAAATAAGCTACTCTTCAGCTTCGGAAAAGATGATTCATCAGGTACAGCACCTTCTTCTTCGATTCGGAATTTTGTCCAAGATAAGAACACGAAAGATGAAATGTGCCGGAAAACCTTTTGTCAGCTTTGAAATAGAAATAAATGGTGAATTCGTAGACATATTTTTGCAAGAAATCAGTTTTTACGGCAGCAAGGAGGAAAGACAGAAAGATGCCATGAAGTGGCAGAAGAAAAGGAATCCAAATACAGATACTGTGCCAAAGGAGCTATGGGATACTTATAATCCCAAGAACTGGGCAAAGATTGGAAGAGGATTTAATTACGCGTACCCGAAGGCAATGAGAGAAAGCAAGTACTATTCGCCCTCTAGACAAAAGCTACTTCAAATAGCAAAGATTGAAAATCATAAAGGTCTACAATTGCTTGCCGAATCGGACATTTTCTGGGACGAAATTGTCGCCATGGAACTGATGGAGGGCGAATTTGAAGTTTATGATATATCTGTACCTGAATGTAATAATTTTATTGCTAATGACATCATAGTCCATAACTCATTTTCACTGGGCATACTAGCAGAAGAGCTGACAAAGCTGCCGCAGAACATCAAGAAAAACATCTGCTCTGTCATGATAGACACGCAGGGCATATTCTGGACCATGAAATCTGCGAATGAGAAGGATCTGCTGCTGCTGAAAGAATGGGACGTTGCGCCGCAGGGTTTTGATGCTGATGTTTATGTGCCTGAAGGACAGACAAAACTCTTCACAAAAGCAGGCGTTGATTTTGATGCTTCCTTCTCTGTTGCTGCGCACGAGCTCTCTGCAGAAGATTGGTTGTCCGTTTTCGGTCTGAATGAAAATGAGGCACTGGGCATTTTACTTCACATAACGCTTTCAAAAATGCAGGGCGCGTATTCTATTGATGATATTATTGCGAACATTGACAAGCGGCAATTCAGCGAAAACGAAAAGCTTGCGCTGAAAAACAGATTCATTGCTGCAAAGGACTGGGGCATTTTTGGCGAGCCCAAGATGCCAGATATGCTGCAGCCGGGAAAAGTCACTGTGATAGACGTGAGCCTCACGCCACAGAATGTCAGGGCATTGCTTGTGAGCATAGCAAGCAGAAAACTCCTGCAGGAGCGCATCAGAGCAAGACGCAATGAAGAGCTTGCTGACATAGAGCTGTCCCCAATAAGAAGAGTGCCCATGCCCTGGCTCTTTATAGACGAGGCGCACAACTTCCTGCCCAGCGAGGGCGCGACTGCCGCAACAGAGACCTTGAGCAAAATAGTGAAAGAAGGCAGGCAGCCTGGCATCACGCTTGTTTTTGCGACGCAGCAACCGGAGAAGCTGCACCCAGATGCTGTCGCGCAGGCGGACATGATAATCTCGCATAGGCTCACAGCAAAGGCGGACATAGACGCGCTGAAGGCAATAATGCAGACGTACCTGCTCTATGACATCGGGAAATACATAAACGAGCTGCCGCATCTTAAAGGAACAGCGATAATCCTTGATGACAATTCAGAGCGGCTCTACAAAGTGAGAATGCGGCCGCGGCAGAGCTGGCATGCCGGGTCGTCGCCAATTGCGATATAAACTTTAAATCTATAACGGATTCTTGGCGGTTTTTATGAAATTTGAATATTGACACTAAACGGAATAAGACTTGAAAACAGTGGCGTAGCTCTATATGATAATAATATAAACATTGGAAGACTAAAATTTCTTAATGGCGCGCTTTATTACTGTCGCTTCGGGCAAAGGCGGTGTA
>CAYJMB010000057.1:0-4240 GCA_964371455.1 uncultured archaeon
CGTTTCTGGTAGAATGATACAGAAATATCCGGATATGAGGATAGCTGTTATTGTTGTTTTAGAGGGATTTGACGAATCTGCAGATGAAGCTGCTGCTGAACTTGGACTCTTGATTCAAAAATTCTGCAGCGCAAAAACTAAAAGTTTTATAGTTGATAAAGAAACAACTGAGATAGAGTGGTAAAATGCTCACAGACAAGGAAGCTAAGAAAAAATATGTACAGGAATTTTACAGAAATCCTGATAAATATTACGCTACTGAAGTCCTAAAAGAAGAAGGTTTCCATCGTGGAATTTGCAGCAACTGCCAGAAACCATTCTGGAATGTCAATCCTGACAGGAAAGTGTGCGGAGATCCTGCTTGCGGCGAGGTGCCTTTCGCATTCATAGGCAACACACCTGCAAAGCGTTCAATGGACTACATAGAGGTGTGGAAGGTATTTGCAAAGATGTTCAAGAAATTCGGCTACACTCCCATCAAAAGATATCCAATCATCGCAAGATGGAATCCTACAATGGAGTACACAAATGCATCCATAGCTGCATTCCAGCCGTATGTAATTTCAGGCGAAGCTAAACCGCCGGCCAAGAAGCTTGTTATTCCGCAACTCTGCTTCAGAACTGTGGACATCGATAATGTGGGTATAACAGGCTCGCATGCCACTGTATTTTGCATGATAGGGCAGCATATGTTTGTGCGGCCTAGCGAATGGGACCAGAATCTTGTTTTCCGGCATATACATGCATGGCTCAAAAAAGGGTTGGGATTGCCTAATGAAGAAATAACGTTTCATGAAGATGCATGGGCTGGTGGCGGTAATCTTGGCCCGTGCATGGAATTCTTCTCAAGAGGCAATGAGCTAGGAAACCAGGTTTACATGATGTATGAGCAGACGGAAACAGGGATCAGAGGACTGGATCTTAAGGTACTGGATATGGGTATGGGGCAGGAAAGGAATGCTTGGTTTTCTCGGGGTGTGAATACATTATATGATGCATCATTTCCCACAGTAATCACACACCTGCTGAAAAGAACTGGCCTGAAATTTGACAAAAAACTCATTGGCAAATATGTTACATATGGCGGTCTGCTCAATCTGGATGAAGTTGAGGACATAGACAAGGCATGGCAAACAGTTGCAAAGAAAACAGGAACTGATGTTGAAACATTGAAGAACAATATTCTGCCGCTCGCTGGTGTTTACTCAATAGCAGAGCACAGCAGATCCCTGCTTGTTATGTTCAATGATGGTGCGCTGCCGTCAAATGTCGGAGATGCTTACAATCTTAGAATAATTCTGAGAAGAATGCTGGGATTTATTGACAAGTATGGATGGGATATAGATGTGCACAAGTTATTTGACCTTCATGCAAGATACCTGAAGCCGCAATACCCAGAGCTCTCAGAAAATCTGGAAAATGTGAAAAATATCTATGATGTTGAAAAAGAAAAATATCAAAGAACAGGGGAAAAATCCCGACAGATAATAGCAAGAATTATTTTAAAAGACGTTTCGGCAGAAGATCTTATAAAACTCTATGATTCACAGGGTATACAGCCTGAATTAATTGCAGAAGAAGCGAAAAGATCTGGAAAGAACATACACGTACCAGATAATTTTTACGCGCTTGTCTCTGAACTTCACGATAAGGAGGAGCAAAAGCATGCAACAAAGAAGAAAGTGGACATAGATTTTGGCGATCTTCCTGCGACAAAGGCGCTCTATTTTGATAATTATAAAAGGAAAGACAATGAAGCAAAAGTCCTGAAGATATCTGATAAATATGTAATTCTGGATGAGACAATTGCTTACCCAACTTCTGGCGGGCAGCTTCACGATACAGGAACAATTAACAGAGAGGAATTTGTAGATGTGTTCAAGCAAGGCCCATTGATTGTGCATCAGATGAAAGAAAAACCTGGATTCAAAGAAGGCGACAAAGTAAAAGTAGAGATTGACATAAAAAGAAGACTGCAGCTGGCGAAACATCATACAGCAACGCATATAGTGAACGAGGCTGCGAGGCGCGTTTTGGGCAACCATGCAAACCAGGCAAGCGCATTCAAGGATATTGACAAGGCTCACCTGGATGTAACACACTATGCTGCTATTACAAATGAAAAGCTGGATGAAATTGAAAGGATTGCCAACAGCATAGTCAGAAAAGCGATAAAGATTGACAAAAGATTCATGAAGAGAAACGAGGCTGAGAAGAAATACGGGACAGGCATTTATCAGGGTGGTGTTGCTCCTGGAAAAGAAGTCAGGATCGTTAACATCACAGGAACAGATGTTGAGGCGTGCGGCGGGACACACCTGGACTCAACAGCAGAAACTGAAAAGATAATAATAATTTCTTCAGAGCGCATACAAGACAATATATCAAGAATCACCTTTGTTGCAGGTCCTGCAGCTGATGAATATGAGAAGACACAAAAACGGATAATGAAAGAAGTTGAATCGCTGCTCGGGACAACAAGAGAGAAAACAATAAAGGCGGCGCAGACACTGTTTGAAAAATGGAAAAAGATGCGAAAAGACCTGGAGAGGAAAAGGGAAAAGAAAGCTAGTGCGATGATGGAGAAAATAGATCTCAGCCATGATATAATAGTCAAAATATTGCCAGCAACATCAGCTGAATTGAAAAATATAACCAGGGACTTCAAAAGAACTGCAATTGTCTTGTTCGGCGAAAATGACCGTTCTATTGTGGCAGCAGGCAATGGCAAAGTGGATATTGGCGCACTTGTAAGAAGTATTGTGAAAGAGCTTGATGGCAAAGGCGGCGGGTCACCAACATTTGCACAGGGTGTTTACAAAAAAGAACCGAACATAGACAAAGTGAGAAGTATGATAAAAAGTTGATGCTATGAAAGATGGCAGGATACTGCGGGAGATCAGCGCTATTTTAAGCGTAAGCCAGGATGACATACCAAAAACTATAATGAGATTCAAGATGGAAATAGAAGAGATGAAGGCTATTCGCTGAGTTCTTTATATTTGTGTTGCAGTGCCCTGTGAAGTTATATTCAGAAGTAGGCAATCTGTTGGTGTGTACAAAAGATTTTGACATAGTGCATCAAAAATCCCATTACTTGTTAAATCAGTTATTTCAATACTCCCTCCAAGATTTAGTATCTCTGCCTTTGTTTCATTCGCTCCGAGCCTGTTAACAATTAACTGCACCTGCCCGTTTGGCAAGGCCATTATATCGGGCAATTGCGCAGCATATTCATACAGGGCATCCTTGTCTTTGTAATAAAAACGCAAGAACGTATACTGGCTTTGTATGTAAACATTTTCAATGTTCGGACCTATGGGCTCGTCTATAATGTAGCTGTCAAGAGGCTTGAATTGCTGGTTGCTGGCACTCGGAGAGCCTCCAAAACCCAGAAAGACGAATGCAATTGTAGAGAGGCCAAATACAAAAATTATTCCCAATGCCATAAGCGTCTTTTTTGTTGATTTTTTCATTTGATCACGCTGTCATTTTTTCCTTATATAACTTCCATTCCCCTTCTGATATAACTGAAATTTTATCGCCATCAACAAGTATACCAGACTTGTCATCAATAGCGTAAACGTTTCCATGAATTCTTCCTACTAATTTCTTTAAATTCTTGTCATTGCACTTCGGGAATTTTGGAGAATTTAAATGGGGGCGAATATAAAAATCTACAAGTCCAAGTCCTTCTGAAGCATTCTTTTTCTTATCAGCAAATAGAATTTTTGAAGACGTATTAAGTGTTTTAGCCGAAACAGTACTTCCAGCACTAATGCCAATGTATATTCTGTTTTTCAAAAGCGCTAAAATTTCTTCTTTCAATCCAGAAGAAACTATACATTCCATTAAGTAAATAGAATTTCCTCCGCCTACAACAATCACATTTGCTTTTTTCAAACGCGGCAACCAAACAGACTTCGGTAAAGCAGAGATGTCTACAATATCTACAGAGCCTACTTTATTACAATTATTAAGATCATTAATCAGCCAACTTTTTTCTTCATCCACAACATTCGAAGCAGTAGGAATGAATGCTATTTTGATCTGACCTTTCACTAATTTCCTTAGAGTGTTACGTAAAGATTCATTGCTTAAGCCGTTCGAAGTCAGCAAAAGTTTCATAAAATCACTTAGTGATAGCCCCGCCAGGATTCGAACCTGGGTCTAAAGCTCCAGAGGCTTTCATGCTTGCCGTTGTGCACGTTTGTGCGTTCTACACCACGGGGCTGTGATG
>CAYJMB010000058.1:0-4107 GCA_964371455.1 uncultured archaeon
AAAATTGCTACTAATGGGGTATATAAATGGCACTTGCAAGCGCAAAAACAATGGATGCACTGAGAACTATAGGGCTCAACAAGTATGAAAGGCATCTGTGGGTAGCTCTGCTCTCTCGCGGAGCTTCAACTGCAGGCGAGCTATCTGATATTTCTAATGTGCCAAGGTCAAGATGTTATGATGTTCTTGAATCTTTGGCTGAGAGAGGCTTTGTTGTGGTACAGCCTGGCAAGCCTATGAAGTATGTTGCCATTAATCCGAGAGATGCTCTGGAGAGGGTCAAGAAAAAAATACAGGAAAATGCAGTTGAGCGCGTCAACAAAATTGATCGGCTCACCAAAAGCGATTCCCTGAAAGAACTGGAAAGAGTGCACAAAGAAAATATCAAGACTGTCAAGCCAGAAGAACTTTCCGGAGCCCTGAAAGGAAGGTACGCCATGTTCCAGCAGATGGAGAGCATGGTAAAGAAAGCAAAGAAATCTGTAAAGCTTATAACAACAGAACCAGGTTTGATGGAGCTTGCAGAACATCATGCTTCTATTCTCAAAAAAGCTGCAGATTCTGGCGTCAAGATCCAGATCGCAGCGCCTGTGACAAAGAATGTGCAGGACACTGCAAAAGAAATTGCGAAGTACGCGCAGTTAAGGGACATTGCTGAGGTTGAATTTGTAGAAAAGACGCTAGGAAGATTCTGTGTTGTAGACGGCGAGGAGTTCATTCTTGGCCTTACAGACGATACAAAGACACACCACACACAGGATGTGCATCTCTGGACACAGAGCCCGCATGCCAGCGCAAATGTTTTTGAGCCGTTCTTTGAGCTTGTATGGAAGAGTTCAAAGCCTGTTAAATAATCATAGGAAGAAGCGTTTCTTGCTGCCGGCTTTTGCTATGATACTGCAAGACATACAGCAAATTCTATTAATGCAGTAAAATCTTACCTCCGCCTTCTTTTTGGCGGGAGTCTGTCCTCTAATTTTTTCATTGGTCCCAGAACTATCAGCACCAACACTGTTGTTGCAAATGCGGCTGTGAAAAGCCCTATCCCGATTGCGATGCCTATGGCAGCGAGCACCCAGATCTCAGCTGCTGTTGTGAGCCCGCGAATTTTCTCGTCGGCCCTGAATACGATGCCTGCACCGAGGAAGCCGCTTCCGGTAACTATGCCTGCAGCAAGCAGCGGATTGGTGATCGGGAAGTTCACTGAGACAAGCGTGAACAAGGCAGAGCCCATGCAGATCAGCGCATGCGTGCGAAGCCCGCCGGGCCTCCTGTGGACGTGCCTTTCAAGGCCTATCAGGCCTCCGAGAAACGCTGCGACAATTAATTTGATAATAAGATCGAATTCAAAACCTGTAAGCATACTTTAATTTGTTTTGTCCCATTAATAAACGTTGCTTATGTTCATGTTACAGAAAGACAGAAGGTCTGCATCGTTGTTTGCCGAACTAGTGCAGGCAATAGAAAAAGGCAGCATAGAAAACAAAGAGCAGCTAGAAGTTGAAAAGCTTGTTCTTGGAAAAAAGCATGGCATACATTCAGTTGTGAAGAATGCGGATATTATTGAATATGCAAAACATAACAACAGGGAGCACCTGACAAAATTCCTGAAAACCAAGCCTGTGCGCACAGCGAGCGGTATCGCAAATATTGCTGTGATGTGGAAGGGCCCTGACATGGGAAACAAATTTTTCTCCTGCCCTGCTCACTGCATTTACTGCCCGCAGGGCGAGAATTCACCGAAAGCTTACACAGGCGTTGAGCCCACAACCATGCGCGCAAAGAGATTAAATTACAATCCTGCTCTGCAGGTCACCAACAGACTAAGACAATTCCATATCATCGGCCACAATACAGACAAGTGCGAGCTCATAATAATGGGCGGAACGTTCACTGCGATGCCTGCCAGCTTTCAGGAAAATTTTGTAAAGAAATGCTTTGATGCTTTCAATGAAGAAGAGTCCTGCAATCTCAAAGAAGCGCAGCTGAAAAATGAATCTGCGCGAAACAGGTGCATCGGTCTGACTATTGAAACGCGCGCTGATTATTGTGGTCAGGAACAGATAGAAAAAATGCTTGACTTCGGCTGCACGCGCGTGGAGATCGGCGTGCAGACGACAAGCGATGAGCTGCTTGAGAAAATAGAGCGCGGGCATGATGCCCAGGCAAACGTAGCTGCAATACAGCGTCTGAAAAAGAGCGGGCTGAAATTCACTGCACACTGGATGCCGGGACTTACTGGACTAAATGGTGATGTAGATCTCGATGAGGAATTGAAATTGTTTAAGCAATTATTTTCTTCACCATACCAACCAGACGAACTGAAAATATACCCAACACTTGTTATTTCTGGCACAAAGTTGTATGAATTATGGAAGGCGGACAAGTACAAGCCGCTGGAAAGAGACGATATGATTGAGTTATTAATAAAAATGAAAGAGTGCGTGCCAGAATACATCAGAATAAAGAGGATCATGCGGGACATCTCAGAGCATGAAGCAGAAGCAGGCGCAAGGACGACGAATCTGAGGCAGATTGTAAAGGAAATTATGGAGACGCAGGGAAAACAGTGCAGATGCATACGCTGCAGGGAGGTCGGATTGAATAGTATTAATGCTGACGACACCACAATGAAAACTAGAGAATATGTCGCTTCAGAAGGGAGAGAACTTTTCGTTTCTTTTGAAGACACAACAAAAGACAAAATCATAGCATTTCTCAGGCTTCGTCTTGACAGCAGCGACATCGCAAAAGTACGAGAACTGCATGTGTATGGTCAGATGACGCCTATCGGAACAAAGATTGCTTACCAGCATTCAGGCTATGGAAAGCAGCTAATAAAGAAGGCAGAGGAGATTGCGGCTGAAAGTGGGGAGAAAATGGTTGCTGTGACTAGTGGTGTCGGAGTGCGAGATTATTACAGAAAGCTGGGGTATGTGCTTGACGGCAATTACATGGTGAAAGTTTTATAAGAATTTCCTTTAGTACTCATCAGAAGACGTGATTGAAGTGTAAAGCAGCGAATAAGCGCTATAAATATCTTTCCTCCATAATAATTATCTTGGAATGATGACGTGTTCTGACCTACATATACAGGGTGCATTCGGTGCCATACTGCGTATACAATCCGTTGCTGATTGCTATGACATTGGAAGAAGAGATGAGGCATGAAATCCTGAGACTGGAATCAGAGATAGCACAAATAGATGCTGAACTGCACAAATTGCAGACCAAGGTCATAAATCTCATCAACATAAAAAAGAAGAAGGAATATGATTTATCAGTACTGAAAGCAAATTTCGGCGAGACGCAGGAAGAAAAGGAAATACAGACGAATCTGGAGATGCTGCTGAAGAATTTGTGAGGCCTTGCACTATTATTTCTTCTTTATTGGCAATTTATTTAGGTGTTTTCTCCCTGCCTGCGCCAGCCGCTCGTAATGGTGCCTGTACTTGTGCCTGTAGCGGTAGAGGATGTAGACAATGACAGCGATTACTGCGACAGCGACAATATTTTCCAGGATATTGAGCCTATTCGCGAAAGTCACGAACTCGCCGCCTATGTACCATCCCAAAAAACCCAGCACGAATGTTCTTGGAAGCGAGCCAATGAATGTTGCAATGGCATATTTTTTCCAGGAAAGCCTCAGCACTCCGGAAGCAAGCGATACAATTGCTATAGGAAAGAACGGAATTGCGCGCAGAACAACAATTGTTATCCAGACTTTGTTGCCTTTTTCCAGACGCTTTTCTGCTTTCTTGATGTCTTCCCATGAAACACCTAAGAATCTTCTCAACCTAAGGACCAATGGCCTGCCTCCGTAATAGCCGATGCCATAAGCAAAGAACGATCCGATTGCAGAAGCAATGGAAGCGGGCAAAGCTATGAGCCAGAATGACTGCCAGAGTGCTTCATTGACTGTAATGCCGGCTGGAATTATTATGTAGCCTGCTCCCATGATAACAAGAGGTGAGGGGAGGGGGATGAAAACTTCTTCCATGAGCACAACGATAAACACGCTCCAGACTCCATAGGCCTTCACAAGACCGAAGACCCATGCTATGAGGCCCGCAAAGAATTCAGAAAGAACCATGATTAGAATTTGGA
>CAYJMB010000059.1:0-2594 GCA_964371455.1 uncultured archaeon
ATGTGTTTTTGCCAACGCTGTGGCTTCGCCTGATCAGTTCAACTTCCATGAAATCGCCTTTTTTGCAGAAATAGATTGTATGCGGCGGCAATTCATCCACCGCTTGCTGTGAATCTCGTCAAAGCGGTGGATTTCTTGCCGCTTGGTTAATCAAATCAGTTTTCTCTTTTTAACCTCTTTCATAATTATGTCAACAATCTCTTCAGTCTTCTTGTTGCCTACATCTATGACGAAGTCCGCCTCCTCTTCCTGGTCAAAATAGTCAAATGTGTAAAGCCGCTGGAAATTTTCCCTTTCCAATTTTTCTTTTTCCTTTAGTATGCTCTTTGCCGCCTCTGTGGAAATGCCGTCTCTTTTGGCAACCCTTTTTACCCTGACATCAAAATCAGCCTTGAGCCAGACAGAAATATCCGCGAATCCTCTTAGCATATGAATTGCAAGCTTCGCATCTATCACGATGTTTCCTTTCGCAGCGAGTTCCTTTTGCATCATGTCAATCTCATTATTATGTTCTGCACTCCTGCCCTTTTCGCTGTTCCAGTAGTCTAACGTCCTTTTTGTTTCTTCCGGCTCTTCTGATAGCTGAAGGGCGAATTTTTTTGTATAGTTGCCGACAGAAAAGAATTCTATGCCCAGCTTCTTGGCCAGCGTCTTCCCTACTGTGGTAGATCCGCATCCCGGCTGTCCTGAAAGGGCTATCACAACCATTTTTCATCCTCTTTTATTTACAATGACTTGCACACTTTTTAAACAGTTATAAGGCTTTCTGTTATCGTAATATGACGATAAAGGCAAGATTCACTTAAGCTTTCTCGTAAGCGAACAGACAAATTATTCATTTCTTAAACCTGTCGCAAAAATGATAAACCATGTCCTACCAGGATTTTTTGCGCTCTGTCAAGCCAAAGTACGCAACAGCGCCTGGCGAGCAGGCAACATTTGTCCCCAACAAGCGCCTTCCTGTGTACAACTGGTTCTACTACAAGGAAGGGTTTTCTAGAGATCTGGTTTTTTCTGTCATTGATAGGTTCAGCATAACATCCGACAACATCGTCCTTGACCCTTTTTGTGGCTCAGGGACAACGCTTCTTGCCTGCAAGCAGAAAGGCATATCTGCAATCGGTTTTGATGTCCTGCCCATTGCAGTTTTTGCATCCAGGGTGAAAACGACAGATTACGATCTGCAGCATCTGAAAGAAGCAGCCAGGCATTTGCTCAAGATAAAATTCAGGCAGCTGGATTACCATTACCCTCCTCTTCTGAAAAAGGCATTCAGCCGGTTTGCCCTGCAGGACATCTCACTGTTTCGTTCAGCTATCATGGAAATAGAAAGCAAAAAACTCCGTGATTTTTTCCTGCTTGCTCTCATAAATGCTGCAATGAAGTGCAGTTATGCATGGAAAGATGGCGGCGTTATCAAGGTAAAGAGAAGGCCGGTTCCTCCGCTGAGGATTATGCTCCGCCGTGTGATGTACAATATGATACGGGACATAGAGCATTTCCAGTCGGGACCTGCAGAAATAGCTGTTGAGAAATGTGATGCAAGGAAGATGAAAATCGAACCCGAGTCTGTAGACGCAATAATCACAAGCCCGCCTTATCTCAATAACATTGACTACACAAAAGTCTATGAAATTGAGGAATTTATTCTGGGGGAAAAAGAACAGCCAAGCTTGCGGTCTTATATCGGCCTCGAAAAAGAAATAGAAAATGAAATCGTGCCAGAACTCGAGCTTCCTGCGCCTGCCATCGCATATTTCGGCGACATGTTTTCTGTCCTCAAGGAAATCCATCGTGCCTTAAAACCGCATTCAAATGTTGCAATGGTAGTGGGAAATGCCTACTTTCCTGATGTCCGAGAGATTGTAGACAGCGATCTCATCCTTGCCTACCTGGCAAAAGATATGGGCTTTTCTCTTAATGATATTATCGTCCTGAATGAGCGCTTTGCACTCGAAGGAAGAACAAAAAAGAAAGGTGTTTTGAGGGAGAGCCTTCTGGTTCTTACAAAAGTTTAAGAAGTTTTCTAGTTTCATCCAATAATGATGCAGCGTAAATTGGAATATCTCCCCAAACACGAGAGAAAACATCGCCTTTTGGCGTATTTGAGAGAGCATCCCAAAGCCATAATGACGCGAGAAAGGTGCTGGGATTGCTACCACGCTACAGATTTCACACAAATACACTGCATGCTGATCTCTGGGGCTTAGAAAATGAGATGCCTCAAAGTGCTGAATTTGGCGCAAGCCTTTCAGCAACTATCAAACCCATGCTGACCAAAAGAGAATTCGGTATTGCGAAAATATATTACGGCATTGGATGCAAAAAACAAACTGTTCAACAAATCGGAGAATTTTATAAAGTAAGGAGACAACGTATTGCAGATGTTTATGCCGGATATTCTGCAGATGAACAAGTCAGAAGCTTTTTAAAAAATATTCCTGCATACGAAAAAGGCAAGTTCCTGCCATACAGACTGGACCAGCTATGCTTTAATTATAATCCTACACTCCCTCTTCTGGAAGCAGGCATCTTCACAATTGAAGTATCAAAAGATTGTGGAAGAGTTGTGTGAATTGGGAATAGAGTCTTAT
>CAYJMB010000059.1:2694-4064 GCA_964371455.1 uncultured archaeon
ATTGAAGTATCAAAAGATTGTGGAAGAGTTGTGTGAATTGGGAATAGAGTCTTATAGAGCATGAAATTCATCTGACCAAAAGCTCATTTCTCCCAGGAATGTTACAGCTGCATACTTTAATACCTAAACATACTATAAAATCTGTGATGTATATGGACCGCATTGTTTTTCTGGGATCAGGCGGCGGGGGCCTCATGGTAGCCAGCCAGACAAGAAAAACAGGGGGCTTGTATTTTGAATTTGGGCTGGGCGAAGAAAGCAATTTCACATTCTGCCTTGACCCAGGACCAGGCTCGCTGGTGCATGCCATCGCTCTCGGCCTGCACCCTGAAAAATGGAACGGCATTGTTGTTTCTCACCATCATCTCGATGCTGTAAACGACGCGAACGTTATCATAGATGCCATGAGCAGCAATAAAGAGCAGAAGCAGACAACCTTTCCTTTTCTGATCGCTGAAGAGCACTGCATAAAGCAAGGCAGGCCAGCTGACCCATACCCTTATATCACGAAATACCATCAGGGTCTGGTCAAGAAATTGTTTCCTGTCGCAGCAGGGAGTCATGTGCAGATAGGCAACCTAGAAATTAGGGCAGTTAAAGCGCTGCACTATACATACACTCTTGGCTATGTCCTGAGCTATGATAATTTCAAGATCGGCTACCCTGCTGACGGATCTTACTATGCAGGACAAGAGAAGTCCTACGAAAGTTGCGATCTGCTCATCCTCAATGTCCCATGGCCAAAAGGCCACGCTGCGCCAAAAGGCATTCACATGACCCTTGACGACGCAATCTCCCTCGTAAAAAACATGGGAAAAAAGCCCAGGCTCTCTGTCCTCACGCATCTGTCTCCATTCATCCTGCGCGCGAACATGTACAAGCAGGAGCGCATCTTTCAGGAAGCCACCAAGTCACGCTGCATCAGTGCCAGTGATTTCATGGAGCTGAATCTGGACACGCTGAAGACGAGAATTCTTGCACCTGTTGTAAAATTGTAGAAAGAGATATGGAACAGAGATGCCATCGAAGGTTATCCTGACTTCGCACGTTCGGTTTCAGCACCGTCCCTGCTCCATATTCCCAGGCGCAATAACAAGAACTGCCATTCCTGTGCAGCTGCTCGGCAGCCTGCATGCAAACCTGTCTCCGGGATTTGCAAGTGCTGTGCTCCAGGTACATCGTTGTTCATAATTGCCGACTATGACGTGGATCTCGCTTGTATTGAAGGCCTCTGGTCCTACGGATCTTACAACAACAAAGTCTGAGAAAGCGCCTTCCACTGCTATCTTTTTGTCTGCGTTGTGCTGCGCTGCCTCCTCACTGACACCTGTAACAGGAATATTTTCACCTGCCTCTTTTGCAGCAATCTG
>CAYJMB010000060.1:0-2821 GCA_964371455.1 uncultured archaeon
AGACAATCAACCCACGAGGTTATGCGACGACAACAGAATACGATCCTGACAAAGGATGCGGCGGGGTGTATGCGACAAAAGTTACGAATGCACTGGGTCACAGAACAATGACCAGCTATTATTGCGGATCCGGAGTTATTACTTCTATAACTGATCCGAACAGCTTGACAACAAGAGCAGAATACAATGACCCGCTGCTGAGGATAACAAGAGTGACGAACCCTGACGGCACATTCTCAACAACAAACTATGATGATGCTGGCAGAAAAGAGACAGAACAATTCTTTTCTTCTTCAGGCAGGCTGAAAATGGAGGCAACAACATATTTTGATGGTGATGGGAGAACGGTCAGGACAGACTCCACAAATCCCAACGGCTTTGACAGGGAAAAAGTTTCCGCAACTGTTGAATACGATGCTCTTGGCAGAAAATACAAGACTACTAACCCGTACGGGTTTGCAGCTCTGACAGAATTTGATGCGCTCAACAGGGCTGTGAAGATAACATTGCCGAATGGCGCCACTTCTTCTGCTTCGTACGACGGAAGAAGAACAAAAAGCACAGATATCTACGGCAGGGAAAAGGAAACAGAAAACGACGCGCTGGGCAGGCTCATAAAAGTCAGGTCAGAGGATGAGCGGCTGACACGGTATGAATACGATTTAAATGGCAACCTGCTCCGCGTGCTGCACCCGAGCGGACAAGAGAGGATATTTACTTATGACGGGTTTGGCAGGCTGCTGACTGCGCAAATACCGGAAAAGGCAGGCGTTTCTTCTGTGGAGAAATATGATGAAAACGGAAATCCTGTGACAGTCAGGACAGCAAGCAATTACATCGTCAAAACCACGTACGATGCTCTGGACAGGCCTCTAACAGTAAGCTATGAAGGTCCTGTTCCAACCTCTGCAACTGCTTACGCTTACGACACAGCTTACAAAGGAACAGGCAAGACGTCAAAGATCACAGAGGGCGCGATTTCAAGGGCATTTGAATACGATTCACTGGGAAGAACAAAAACAGAAACGCTGAAGATCGGCGAGAATTCTTATTTCACAGGGTATGCCTACAATGACATTGGCAGCCTTCAAAGCCTTACACTGCCTGACGGCCGCATATTGAAATATCAGTACAATGATGTTGGTAATCTAGCGGAATCTGTTATGCTCAGTAAAGGAACAACCACAACAGCAATTGCAATAAATTCCTACTCCAAGCACGGCGCAGCAGAGAGCCAGACATATGGCAACGGCATCAAGGAAACACTTTATTTTGATCCCAAGACCCTGCTGCCCACAACAAAGCAAACAGGCTCCATTGCCAGCTACAGTTACAGCTACATCACAGCACCGGAGAAATGCGGCGGCACAGGGTTCTACAACGCTGCGGAAGGCGCTAACATCGGGACCATTGATGAGAAAATTTTATCTTCGCAAAGAAGGCTTCTCTACGGCTATGACTGCCTTGACAGGCTGAAGGAAGCAGTTGCAGACAGCAGCGGCCAGCAGCTTGCAACCGGAAGCCAGCAAGCGCCAGGCAGCAAAAACTGGCAGCTGCGCTATGCGTTTGACGAGAACTACAACAAGATCAGCCAGCGCGGTGTTGCGGCAATAGAGGAAAATGTGAGGTTTGACGCGAACAATCATGCAAATGGTTTTGCATATGATGATGACGGCAATGTCATAGAAGACGGGCGCAACAAGTATGCCTATGACGGCGCAGGCAGGCTTGTCTCCGCCACGACATCTGACACAGAGATGAAATATACATACATGGGCAGCCAGCGCATCATAGCAAACAACGGAAAGAATGAGATTTATTATATCAGGGATTCCAGCGGCTTGCTGCTGTCCGAATTTGAAAAATCATCTGACACTACTGAAAAAGAGCGGACAAAATTCTACCACCGGGATCATCTTGGTTCCGTGAGGCTGATAACAGACGAAAAAGGAAACGTGATCTCAGAAAGAAGCTTCTACCCGTACGGTGAGGAAGAAACCCAGAGCCAGGACACAACAACCAGAAAATTCACAGGCCATGAGCGCGACAAGGAGACAGGCAATGACTACATGAATGCGCGATACTATACTTCCGCGTCGGGAGTGTTTCTCTCAGTAGACACTGGCAAGCCTGACATGGCAAACCCGCAAAGCTGGAACAGATATGTCTATGCGAATAATAACCCGGTGAAGTATGTGGATCCGAGCGGGAATGCAAATAAGAAAGTCACCGGCGATGATCTCTTCTTTGCTGCTCTATACGGCGGATATGTCGAGCCGATTGTAGATGCGGTGCACGCAATTAAAGAATGGGCATTAAAAGGATTACCTACTGATCCATCTTCTTTAGGAGAGGCGGCTTTACCTGTTTTAGCAGTTGCGCCACCTTTTAGGCTTGAAGGAAAAGTGGCATCCATTGTGGCAAAACCATGGCGCGGTGTTCCAGGGAGGCTTGGGCAAGGCACACTGCTGAATAACGAAATACAAAAAGTTATAGGTGTATATTCACAGTACAGCGCCGGGATTAGGCATCTGGCTAAAACTTATTCTCGATCTTCTCTGAGTAGGTCTGAAGTTATTAATGCGCTTAAGGAGTTAGGGCCCGGAACTTATAAAAAATATGGCATCGCATTTGTATTTGAATCCCCTACTCAAGGTTCTCAATTCTTTAGGCCAGGAGAAACCTATGCTTGGGTGGGAGATATTTTGGTTATTAACAAGGATTTGCAACCGCGTGAAATATTGGAAATTGCCATAAAACAATACAGCAATGTCGTTCACCAAAAATTGCCTAAGGAAATAAGAGACGTAATAAAAGCAAA
>CAYJMB010000060.1:2921-4053 GCA_964371455.1 uncultured archaeon
GCAAAATAATCGTAAGCTGTTTAGAAAGATATTCTTTTAAGGAAATTCTCAAGTGCTGTTTCGAACTCAGCTTTATCTTTTACTGCGTGTAGTAAACGGACCTTTCTCAATAGGGGAATTTCTTATTTTAATGAGGTAAAATTATCAAAAATGATAAGTTTAAATACATAAAATAAGAAATAAAATTATGCAAGCGCTTGATATTTTAAAAAAACTGGACTCAAAAGCCGTTTTTCATGTCCAGGACATAGAAAGGATAGCAAATGCTAATAGACCGTACGCTCGCCTTATTCTTAACAGACTGAAAGAGCGGGGCTTAATAAAAAAAATCGCTGAGAATTCCTACACGACAAAGGATGACATTAACGCAATAGCAAGCAATATAGTATTTCCTTCTTATATTTCCTTCTGGTATGCTTCATATTTTCTTGGTTACACAGAGCAGATAGTCAATACTGTGCATGTCGCCACAACTGTGAAAAAGAAAACTGTAAAATTTGAAAATTATGAGATAAAATTCGTTCCGATAAAGCATTTTTTCGGGTACAGAAAAATAAGGACAAATCAGGGAGACATATTCATCGCAGAGGATGAGAAGCTGCTGATTGACGCTCTTCTTAGACCAAGGGAATGCGGCAATTTTGACGAAATTAAAAAAATTTTTAAGAGAGCCAATATAAATAACGAGAAGCTTGCTGAATACCTTAATGATGCAGGCAACCAGAATATCATTAAAAAAGTGGGATATTTGCTGGAGAAATTGAGAAGAATCGATTTATCAGAAGATTTCGCGCTTGACAAGAACTATGCTATTCTGAACCCATTCTCAGGAAAGTGGAATAAAATAGACAGAAAGTGGAGAGTTAGGATATGATGACGAAAGAAGAACTAAAGGAGTATGCAAAAACGACAGGCCTGAATCTGGGCCAGGCGGAGAAGGACTACTTTCAGAATATAATCTTGTTTATCATTTATCAGATTTATGGCAATGAGCTGGTTTTCAAAGGCGGCACTGCGCTGAAAAAATGTTTCGGGCTAAACAGATTTTCTGAAGATCTGGATTTCACCGGCCAGGGCTTCGATGTAAAAGAATTTGAAAACAGGCTGAGCAGATTCAAGATAGAGTTTGAAA
>CAYJMB010000061.1:0-1443 GCA_964371455.1 uncultured archaeon
CTCAGAGTCCTAAACGTAAAAATAAAAAGAAAATAAGAAAAAACACAGAAAAACAGCCCAGCCCTGGCTTATTTCTTTGCTCCTAGTGCATGAACAGCCTTAATGGCGACTATTACT
Source organism: uncultured archaeon (assembly GCA_964371455.1). GTDB lineage: Archaea > Aenigmatarchaeota > Aenigmatarchaeia > GW2011-AR5 > GW2011-AR5 > JACQNX01. Next base: position 118 of record CAYJMB010000061.1, read on the forward strand.
GCCGCCGGAGCGACAAAAGCGCCAATGAAGTTAAGGATGTTGTCTATCACCTTGCCGGCAACAGGTATAGCAGCGAAGCTTGCAGTGCCCGCAGCCAGTAAGGCAATGGCAGCCACTAGGAACGGAGTCGTTTCCTTCTCCGAAACATTCAGCAAACCGACTATCACTCCCAGCACAACAAGCACACCCGTCACAGCGCCGTAATCGCCTGTCGGATATGCGGATGTTGACAGTCCAGCCAAAATGGCTATGATGACAAACGCCAGGAATGCCAGTTCGCCTAATCTAGCAGTTTTCATTTTTAACACACCCACTATCTTCTTTCCTGTCTGGTATTTAAGCATTTCGCCAAGCGTAAGCTTTAAGTAGCTTTCGTAGTGTTGTTACTGTTTGATGCTTACATTAGGGTGCGTTTATGGACAGAATAAAGAAGTATCTTGAAAATCTGGCGTTGCGGCACACCACAATCGGCCAGAAATACCTAGAGACATGCAACTTAAATGCAGAACTATTGAGGGAAATGAAGGCTCTAGAGAGCGATAATGAAAGGCTTCGCGGTCTGGCATTGACTGACGGCCTGACAGGGCTTCATAACAGGAGATATTTTGACGAACAGCTGGAAGAGTTTTTCTGGCTCACTCACAGACATCACAAACGTATGTCCCTTGCGTTGATCGATATCGATAATTTTAAGAGTGTGAATGATTCTTATGGGCATTTGGCAGGCGACTCTGTTTTGCAAGAAACTGCAGAAAGGATATTACAAATTACGAGAGAGACTGACATTACATGCCGCTATGGAGGCGAAGAGTTTGGCGTAGTTATGCCTTTTACTGAAAGTCATGGCGCATTTATCGTGGCAGACAAGGTACGCCATGGTATCTCGGATAAGCCGTATATTTTAGCGGTGAATACGGAGAAATATGAAGTGCCGGTCACAGTGAGCATCGGATTGGCCACATATTTTGCCGACTCCGGGGATCCAGAAATTAAGCCCGAGCTAACCCCCAAAGGGCTTGTTAAAGCTGCGGATACAATGCTGTATCAGGCAAAACGAGCGGGCAAGAACCGCGTCGTTTCGTTACCGGGTATTTACCCCGCTTCAGAGTAACCCGAATTTCTGGTGATGTTTTTTCGGCACAGCACGCAGGTACCAGCCGCGCAGGCTGTCACTGATATCAGTCTTCAGCACGCCCGCGCCGGGGATCTCCAGCCTGAACAATGGACCAACATTAAAATCTACGTTGCAGGTCTTTGTGAAATCGTCATCCCATGCTTTTTCTTCTACTGCGAACGGATCAACACGCTTGTTATCCAGGACTCTCA
>CAYJMB010000061.1:1543-4048 GCA_964371455.1 uncultured archaeon
ATGGCGGCAGATCTTGTGAAAAAACAATTTCCAAGGCATGCGATCCTTTTTCATAGCGCTCTGCGTTCCTGTCCATGAGCAGGGAATAGCCCCTATGGTGAAAACCGCACCTGTTAAGCTCGTCTGCTGTAGCTTTGGCGAGATTGGCAAGCTCGCTTGCCTGCGATGCTGAGATCTCAGCCTCAGTTGTGTCCTTGCGGATGATGCGCCAGCGCAGATTTCTACGCTTCATTTCATCCATCATGACGGGCGTGTAAATCTCTATCTTCTGCAGGAGTTGTTTGTTGATATCGGCATACGTATCGCCATCCATATAGTGCTTCAACAAGGCAGCATGCTCCAGAGAAGCGAGCTGTGGATAGTCAGCTATTACAATGCCGCCCACAGGGGCTGATCCCCTTCTTTTTCCAGCCTGTCCTTTCTCCACTCAGGATGGCGGAGTCTTTTGTCGATTTCATGACGGAGGAGGCTTATATGGATGCATTCATTTCTATAGGTTTCGTCTTCAGCACCGGATGACGTTTTCTCGCTGAAGTACGGACAGCCGCAGTGCACCTCCCGAAGGTCCATCCTTCCGTTTTTGCCTAGAAACACATTTCTCAGCGTAACGTGATAGGCCTTCTGGCCAGGCTCAGCGCTTTTTGACTTCACAACACCACGTGCCCTGTTGCCCAGGAGCTTCAAGTTTCTGAATATATCACCCACTGCTGTGTCCACAAGAACATATGTTCCTTCTCTTTTTTTCACAGCCTCCCGGAAATTGCGGAAAAAATCCGTATCATTTATATATTCCCTGTTCCAGCGTGCGTGCGAATCAGAAGGAGGGCTATACTTTTGCAGAGCCTGCTCCCTTTCAAGAATCCTTCTGAGAAGCTTCGGCGACTTGACATAGGTGTCTGCCACGGTATCCGCTGCAGTGGAGAACGTGTAAACGACACCTCCTCTCTTCACAGAAACCACATAATTCAGTGTCATAACTTCCCGCGTATCGTTTTTTGCTGCAGGTGTCATGGATAGCATAAAACTAAAATCTTCTTAAGGCTGTTCCGCATGGCCGTTTCTTGTTAAACTATAAGCCCTATAAACCTTTTTTTAAACAATGCTGCAGATAATAATGACGTGCAGAGGGGTTGTAGTCTAACCAGGCAGGACGGCACGCTCCAGTGTCCATCCCTTTCTTAAAAGAAAGGTCTGGACCAATCCCAAAGAACTATTATTGATATGGAGCTTTGAGCCATTGGCTGTGACAGAGAAACGTGCTAATGGGAGTTCGAATCTCTCCAACCCCATTTTTATTTCAATTTGTTCCCGACAATCAGTAGAAGTATTTTTATGGTCTTTTTTATTTCTTCTTCATGGTTTATGAGAAATTCTTGACGTACTTTCTTTCCATAATATACAATGCCATGCCTTTGTTTTCTGAGATCGTCGATTAGTCGTAATTGCTGGTCGTCCAAACCCTTATAGTGCAATGAGAAATATTCTATCAGTTTGACATGACTTAGTGTCTTGTGCCCGTCAATATACATTATTGCAGTGAGAAGTTCTTTAGCGATTTCATAGTATTCTTCCACAATTCGGTATGCCATTCCTTTTGGAATCAGTTTTACCAGTTCAATGCGCTCTTTTGCCATTTCAAACAAATCAGCTGCGCGTTCCCTGTCTGGAGTTATCCTGAATATTTCGTCCACCTAAATTCCGCCATGAAGGATTATGCCGTTTATGACTTTTTTTTGAATGCTGCTATCAAGGTCATTCAAACGTTTAATAAACATAATATTTACAATTCTTCCTAATCCTTTTTCATATTTCTTAACATCAATCATTTTTTTTGTCTTAGATAGTAGTGCAATATCAATATCGCTGCTTTCCACATCTTCGCCGAGAGAATATGAGCCGAACAGAATAATGGCTTTAGGATAGCATTCTGAAATAATAAATTCTCTCAAATCCTTAAGCGAGTACAGGTTATAGATTCTTTTATAGTAAACAAAATCTGGATTTTCCCTGTTTGCCACAAAACCGTCAAAGGGTGCCGCTTTCTTTCTTTCAATGAGATTCTCTTTCAATAGCTCTTTAATATGGTTCCTGACAGACGTTGGTGCTAAATCTATTTCCTTGCCAATCTCCTTGATGAAGTGTATGCTGGTCGGTTCTTTAAAGAATACCGAGAGTACTTTCCACAGGCTACATTTTTGTAACATATGGTATAATAATGTACCTAAAGGTATATAAATGTTTTATGTATAAATTATGCAGAATTAGTATTTGGCAAGTTCTTTGAGTAGTTTTATATCTCTGGTCATTACGTTCTTTGCCGATTTTCTGAATGTTTCAATAAAATGTGTTTGCTGATCTGTCATGTACACTACTGCTTATCTGAGAAGAATATAAATAAGATGCATCCCCAGAGCATACCGGCGCCCGCTATACTTGACAATTGCTTCTCCCCGACCCCATTATAATTCTGAATTTAAATACTTATATGTATCATATAATTGTATA
>CAYJMB010000062.1:0-3922 GCA_964371455.1 uncultured archaeon
GTTTAGCTATGAGACTCCGCACATTTTTTACGCAATCTTCCCGCACACGATGTAGGCGCATGCACAATTGCAGTTGCTGCTATTAAGATATCAAAATCGCCTATAAGTTCTCCTTTTTTTCTGAGACTATTCCTTATTTCGCCAAATTTTTTACAAATGACTTTTTAACAGTCTCTTTATCTTTGGCATCATCAGAACTCGACCTTATTTCTTGTGCGCATTCCGCGGGACTCGTATATATTTCTTTTCAATCTCTCTGTATCAACTTTTGACCAAGAGCCGGCTGCACGGAAAAAGCGCTTTTTTGAGCTGGGCAAATATACTTTTCTCTTTATTTCTTTCAGTTCTTTTTCTATGTTAGTTAGCTTTGATTCTATAGTAATTATGCGCATATAAGCTTTTAGTTTTAGATGAAGGTTGCCGAATAATTCATAATTGCCTAATTCGAAACCTCTTTTAGATGTTCCAGTCCTCACTACCCGCACATACGAAGATTAGATATAATCCTTTTATATATCATACAAAAGCTTTAAATATTTGATATGGTGATTTTATATAATTCTGGAAATTATGAGAAACCTGAAAAGACTGGAAGGATGGAACACTGTGGAAGACGTGGAGCAAAAGCTAGGCATCAAAAAATCGACTGCTTACCTTTACCTTCATAAGCTCGGCAAAAGCGGACACATTGTGCAAAAAGTGAAGAAGCCGAGAGGGACTATGTATCTGATATCCGCTTTCCCGGTAAAATATACGCATTCAGGCATGTACGAAGGGACAGACATGGTTGCGCCTTCCCAGGAATTCAGCAAAGAGAAAGTAAGCCACGAGCAAAAGATCGCATTTTTCCTGAAAAAATTCAGGGAAGAAGACAATACGAGATATTACAGCGAAGCAAAAAAGATGGTGAAGAAGATAAGAGACTGGAAGCTGCTTTACAGGTTTTTGAAAGCCTACCAGTCCAGAGATGCTTTCAAGGAAATGTACCTGGATGCGAGAAGCAGCATCAAAAAGGTCCCGAAAATGCCAAGGCTTTACAAAAGGCTGCTGGGCGTTTGATATGCTTGCCGACAAAGCCTTCCTTGAGACATTGCTGGATTATATAGGAAAGAGGCTGAAGCACGAAGTCGACTGCCTGATTATAGGCGGGAATGCGATGCTCTATTACGGCCTGCGTGGCCAGACAAAAGACCTGGACATGATATTTTTCAGGAAACAGGACATAGCGTCTGTAATCAACATAATAAAAGGCCACCCGATTTACAGGGGCGTCAAACAGACAAAAAAAATACCTTATCATATCAGGCCTGAGCTGAGAAAAAATGGCGGGCCTGTTTTCATCGGCAGCAAAGACGTGCCGAGATTTGACCTGTTTTACAAGAATGTCTTTTCCATAGATGCAGAACCCATTTTCAGGGACGCTGACAAATCTGTCATATTCGGCCTGCTGAAAATAAGGCTCCCAAGGCCGGAGCATCTGATTTTCTTGAAAGGGGCAGCAGACAGGCCGCAGGACAAGGAAGACATCGTCAGGCTAATCAGAAGCGCGGAGGTTGAGTGGGAAAAGTTTGTGAATATAGCAAAGGAATACTACAAAGAAAATCACAGGGCTGTTTATTTCTGCCTCGGGAGCCTGTATGACATTAATGAAAAAGAGAAGATAATCCCGGAAGGCGTGCTGGAAAAATTGGCGAAGCTGTCCGGGATGGAGGTATGATGCAATTGCTGCAACTCCGCGTATCGGATTGCAAGGATCTTTATGCCGTGGCAGAAATAATTACTTAAGCCCATCCTACGCCATTTTAGTTACTGCGCCTGGTTGCCGACATATCAGAATGGGACATAAGGCTCCTCGTAAAGTATCTGCCAGATGAAGCCATACATCCAGTCAAAATGGGCAGCATATGCAGGCCCGAACTCTTGCGCCAGCTGGTTTTTGTTGCGCTGCCTTATTGTCACGTAATGCTCGCGGTTCTCGGAGCCCGGGGCTGCGCCTTTCATCGCCTCATAGACCTCGAAATCATTTGGCCTCATTACATAGGAGAACAGGCCTTCAGAGGATTCCAGGCCTTTTGCATCGAACTGCATGCGTCCTGTTGACAGTGCTTTCCCGCCTACACGGCTCTTAAGCCGCTCAGCCTCGATATAGAAGCCGTTACGCCGGGCCTCTATCAGCTCAGGAAACGGCTCAAAAAGCAATGTGAAACGGTTTACAAATACTGCCGGATCTGTCATGTCCTTTGACCTTGCGTAAGTTTCGCCATAGCACCTCTCAGCTGGTCTGGGCCTGTTAAAAAGCGTTATGTCCATTATGCCGCCGAAGTTTGCCATAGTATCCCTGTCTGCGACAGGCTCTATGAAGCGCATGTAATCTCTCAGTGTCATTTCTGGCTGCCGGGCATGGCGGTCTCCGGGAACAGCCGCCTGGCTCACAGTACACACTCCCAGTGCGAGAAAACCTCTCCTTCCGGTTTTTTTGCCTGCTTCCATAATTTATGCCTGTGGATAATCTTGGCGAAAAGCTTTTAAAGCAGCCATTTCCATAAAGGGACGTATCTGATTTTTCTTTTGGTGCCAAACCAGCTTTCCTGCTCCTCTGACTCGTAGTCTTCTGTTATGACAAGCAGGTTTCTGCATTTCAGCTCTTTGCTCGCCTTCAATAATGCCCTTACTTCGCGTTCTTTTGTGTCTGTATCCTCTATATCGTAACAGACCTGGATGAGCTGCCTGACCCGCAGGCCCTGCTTGACAACAAAATCTACTTCCTCCTTCTGCAGGCTCTTCCAGTAATAGATGCTGCTGCCGGATTTCCTGGAGAGCTTAACAGCCACAATATTCTCGTAAAGCCTCCCGTAATTCCTGGAAAATTTCGTGGATATAGCGGTGATAAAGCCGTTGTCAATAAAGTAAACTTTTCTTGCATATTGCATCTGGTCCTTGATTTTGTAGGAAAAAATAGGGACGCTGAACATGAAATAGGAATTTTCAATATATCCCAAATACTGCTGCAAAGTTGTTTTTCCTATTTCATAATTCAGGCTTTTTAAAATGTTGTGCAGCCTGCTTATGGAGTAGCTCGTGGAATTCAGCAGCAGCCTTAATAAAGCCTTCAGCGATTCTTCATTCCTTATGTTATGCCTCTCTATTATATCCCTCCTTATGACTGTCTGGTAATACGAGCGCACTATTTCAGCTTTCCTGTCTTCTTGCGAAAGCGCTATTTCTGGCAGTGCGCCGTATGTGAGATATTCCCCCAAAGCCTTCAGCACCTTTGACTTTTCATTTTCTGCATACTCTGCTTCTTTCAAATTCAGTGCCAGCCCCTTGAAACTTAAAAATTCCCTGAAAGAAAGCGGGAAAACCCTGACTTCAAGAAATCTTCCCCTGAGCTCAGTGGGGATCTCTTTGCTTGACATCTTTGAAGACGAGCCGGAAACAAATATTCTGATGTTTTCGGTGTCATGAATTCTCCTCAGCCATTTGCTCCAGTTGGGAATATTTTGTATTTCATCCAGAAGCAGGAATCTGTTTTTCGCTCCGAATATTTCTTTCATTGTCGGGAGCAGCAGGGTTAAGAATGCTGTTTTTAAAGGAATTCTCTCATCCTCAAAGTTTACATAAACAACTTCTTCTCTTGTCATGCCTTCCAGCAGTCTTTTTGCCAGATGCAGCATGAGGTACGTTTTCCCGACCCTTCTGAATCCCGTTACCACCGCAATTTTTGGCGGCTTTATTGTGCTGTAATCAAAAATGTCAGTCTCCCTGCCAAGTGTTTCAGGCAGCGTCCTCCCCTTCCATTCGTACAGGATCGTTTTTATTATGTCTTTCATAGTACAATTTTATATTATTTTTGTACTATTTAAAGTAGTGCATGCCTGAGCTGCAGATCATTTTTTCCTGAGGCCATTCCTTATTTCGCCAA
>CAYJMB010000063.1:0-2574 GCA_964371455.1 uncultured archaeon
CCTTGCGACAGCTGGGGGTAGTTCACATTAAAATCTCGCACCAACATTGAAGCGTTTTCCATTCGTATCCATTAGTGTCCAAGGTTTTGAGGCTAATATCGCTCCAGCCCCACCATTTACAGGCAAAACACGACCTTCCCTGTCGCCTACGTAGACAACATCGTTGGTCCTCAGCCACTCATCGTAGGCAGTCATAGGTGTCGCGTCAGGTTTCTCACTAGGATCTCTATAATCGGCCTTTACGCGTGATGGTGTTTTTTTCGCGAGAGAATATTTTTTGCCGTTTCTGATAACTAAACCGGCGTGTATTAACTCCAGCGAGTCATTAAAAAGAGTGCCTTTGCGTAAGCCTGTGTATTTTGATACTTCACCCAGAGTTGAGCTCGGATTTCTAAAAAGATAAATGATAATTTCTAACTGATTTCTGTTTACGTTGATCCCCATGTCACAAACACCCCATTTAGTTACTACTATATAGTAATAAATAAATATAAAAAGATTTCGCTTCTGCCGAATACAGGATTTAAGTTCACGTTTCAATAATTCCTTATGCCAGAACACAAACCAGACTACAAATCCCTCGGACTGCGCGTCGGGCTTGAAATACACCAGCAGCTGGATTCCGGGACAAAGCTCTTCTGCAAATGCCCTATAAAAAAAAGCGAGGATTTTCCTTTCTCTATTGAGCGCCGCCTCCGCCCCGCAGCAGGCGAGTTGGATATTGTTGACCCCGCTGCAATCTATGAATTTCTAAGGAACAAGAAATTCGTCTACAAATACAATCCTGAATCTTCCTGCTTGGTTGAGCTCGACGAAAAACCCCCTGATCCTGTCAACCAGCAAGCTCTTGATACTGTGCTGAAAATATCAAAAATGCTCGGCGCATCTATTGCCGATGAAATTCATGTGATGCGCAAGACTATCATTGATGGCTCATCTGTATCAGGATTCCAGCGCACAACGCTCATAGCAATGAACGGCTCGCTGGAGACAAGCTTTGGAACAATCGGCACCCGTACTATCTCACTCGAAGAAGACTCAGCAACAGCTTTGCAGAAAGGGCATGATTTTGTTGAGTATCGCCTTGACAGGCTGGGAATTCCGCTGGTAGAAATTGCAACATCCGCAGAGATGCACACGCCCCAGCAGGCAAAGGAAGTTGCCGAAAGCCTGGGCATGCTTCTGCGCAGCTTTCCAGTTGTGCGCGGCATCGGTTCTATCAGGCAGGATGTGAATGTTTCTATTGAGTCAGGAGCGCGCGTGGAACTCAAGGGTTTTCAGGAATTGGAAAAGATCCCCCAGCTTGTTGATAATGAAGTCGAGCGACAGCTCTCGCTGCTGGAGATCAAGCAAGAATTACAAAAGCGCGGCTTAAAAGAAATAAAGGAGAATCCCAGGGATGTTACTGAAATTTTCAAAGGCACGCGCGCAGCATTCATAGAAAGAATAATTGCAGGAGGAGGAAGAGTGTTTGCCCTGAAGCTTCCCAAATTTTCCAGCCTCCTCAGAAAAGGCTGCGGCGACCGCACATTCGGCAAGGAGCTCGCAGCCTATGCAGAAGCCTACGGTTTTGGCGGCATCATCCATAGTGATGAGGATCTGGAGAAATACAAAGTGACCCAAGACTTTGCAAAACTGAAAAAGATGCTCAAAGTCCAGGAACATGATCTCATCCTCATACTCGCGGGTCACGACAATGTGGAAAAGGCAATGAACACAATTCTGGAGCGTGCGCGGCATTGCCTCATCGGTGTGCCTGAGGAAACGCGCGTTGCTGATGGCATTGGCTCCAAGTATACGCGCCCTCTGCCAGGTTCAGGCCGCCTTTACCCGGAATCCGACATCCCTGCTATCACGATCGATAAAAATTATGTTGCAAAGCTGGAGCTCCCAAAAACGCTGAAAGAAATCCAGTCCGAATTGAGTGAAGAGCTCACAGAAGAGCTGGCAAAGCAGATCATTCGCTCCCGCTATTTCCCATTGTTTGAAGAATTCAAGAATTTCGGCCCGCGTCTTGTTGCCACTACGTTCCTCTCTACATTCACAGACCTGCGCCGCCGCGGCTTCTCTATAGAAAAAATCACGCGTGACCATCTGTTCAAGATTTTTTCACTTGCACAAAAGAGCAGGCTCTCCAGGACAGCACTGCCGCAGATTTTTGAGCAGCTCGCGTCAGGAGCCGGGGTAGATGAGGTTATTGCACAGTTTGAAACACTTTCTGAAAAAGACATCATAAAGATCATAAAAGATGTTGTTGCAAAAAACAAAGGCAAAAGTGAATCTGCCCTCATCGGCCTCACAATGCAGCAACTCCATGGGCGCGCCGATGGCAAGCTAGTAGCAGAGCTTGTCAGAAAGAAAATGCAATGAAAAGCGGAAATTAGTGCCCGAACCTCCGAAGGCCCTGGAAAAAGAGCTGGAGGAGTACATGAAGACAGAGCATTTGGAAAAATCTACTGCTGTAAGGAAACTGCTCATTAAATCCCTTCAGCAGTGGCGGGAGGAATATGCACTCAAACTGTTGGCAGATGGAAGGACAACAATATCCAAGGCAGCAGAAATCGCGGGAGTGGA
>CAYJMB010000063.1:2674-3772 GCA_964371455.1 uncultured archaeon
TGGACAAAATGATTGATTTAGGATTTTATTTGTCAGCAGCCAAATACAGAGAGGTGCTGGGCACCATTGAAAAACTGAAATGAGTTCTGGCACTTTTGCCAGTTTCTATATATAAATACCCCGATCAAGAATACTAATTATGGCATTTGAGTCTTTGTTCACCTCTCTTCTGAGCCTAGGAGGCATTGTATCGCTTGTTGTCAACGTCATCGTCACAGCAATTGCAATCATGATAGCTGACAAGATAATCACCCATGAAATAGAAGTCAAGCACAGCCTCATAATGGCCTTCATTGCATACTTTATTCTGCCGCTTGCGCTGGGTTATCTGATAACATTCGTGCCAGCTCTTGCCACTGTGGCAATAATACTGCCGCTTGTTGCCTGGATAATCCTGGGCGAGCTGTTGTTGAAAGCAGACAGGAAGCAGAAAGCCATCGTTGCAGTGATAGCCTACGCCGTTAATCTGCTCCTGTTGACGTATGTTTCAGGGTTTATCTTCAGTTTGATTCCTGTATAGAAATAGGGGCTTTTTATTCTTTTCTTAATTTGCTTAATTCTTTTTTCAGATGCTCTACCTCTTTCTTCGTTGTGAATGTCTCAATCTATTCCTTTGTCGGATCCAGCAGTTCATCTGCCCTCCTTCACACCGCTCTGTGCCTGATAATTAGGATCAGAGACAATATTTTCAGGATGCAGCAGGTATTCTTTTGGCATCCATATCTCAGCACCAGCTGCGATTCTGCCTGCTTGGAAATTTGGATTTTTTGACCGCTCTCTGTTAACATGCTCTATTTGAGAAATGATGTCCCGTATATCAGTATCAAGCTTACCTCTGTCTAAGCTATTCCATATGGTCCCAGGTCCCATCTTATACAATACCCACTCATGCTGTTTAGGTGTGGTATTAATTGCCAAATAGCCAGCTATTCCTAACGTAGCAGCACCTAAAGAAGTTATTGCATACAAAAATGTTCTTCTATTCAACTGTTTTGTTGACACCCAGAAAACCTTCTGTTCAATCAATTACAAGGCTCGTAAACTATAAGATGCTTTCCTGATACCACGAAGCGCCTTCCGTCTATATTCAAATAATCG
>CAYJMB010000064.1:0-3757 GCA_964371455.1 uncultured archaeon
TGGTGAGCAAAAAAACATAAAATTCAAGTTAAAGAAGATTTTTGTTGATGGAAATTATGCTATAGCAGAGATGATAAAATGAAACTAAAAATCTTGGAAAAAGATGACACGACGCTGAAATTTATCATTGAAGGAGTGAGCCCGGCGTTCGCGAACGCGCTGCGCAGGATCATGGTAAATGAAGTGCCAACCATGGCTGTTGAGTTCGTGGACTTTGAAGTGAACATGTCAGGGCTCTTTGACGAGGTCCTTGCGCACAGAATTGGCCTTGTGCCGCTGACTTTCAGCAGGGATGTTTACAACATGAAGTCTGAGTGCAAATGCAAGGGCAAAGGGTGCTCGCAGTGTGAAGTTGTTCTGGTTGTTGATAAAAAAGGGCCGTGTGTAGTAAAAGCAGGGGATATGAAATCCAGCGCAGATGATGTCAAGCCAGCGGACGCAGAAATCCCGCTTGTTGAACTTCTAGAGGGCCAGGCAGTAAAATTTGATGCCACAGCCCAGCTGGGCCTGGGCAAACAGCACAGCAAGTGGCAGGCTTCCATTACCGGCTACAGAAATGCGCCCATCGTAAAGGTGAATGCAGAAAAAGCGGACACCAAGATAGTGGACATTTGTCCTACCCGCGTGTTTGAGAAAAAAGACGGCAGAGTAAAGGTGGCGCGCGAAGAGGATTGCATCCTGTGCATGCGCTGCACAGAAGTGAGCGATGGGGTGAATATAGGTAGCGATGAGAGTTCGTTTATATTTACAGTGGAAAGTGTATGCGGGCTTCCGGCAACAGATATTGTAGAAAGCGCTCTTGATGCCTTAGAAGCGAGGGCATCCGAATTTGCAGGCGATGTGAAGAAGGCTTTGAAATGATTGTGCAGGCACGAAAAGACGACAAGGTGTTTTTGATTTTATTTTTGTCATGACGCCACAAACAAAATAACTATCTGTACTATCTATCAGTGCAGTCGCATCTCTTTTAAGCTTCGCAAGAAATAAAACAAAGATGCGGGGATGCCCGAGCCTGGAAAAGGGGTAGGAGGGGCCGAAGAAAAATCGGCTTCGACCAGACTTAAGAGATCTTACGTCAAGAGTGCTCGCAAACTTTTGCACCATGACTGAGAAATCCTATGGCTTAGTGCCTTCGTCGGTTCAAAGGCGCAAGAGGGGAAGAGTCCTCTCTTACCGCTCTATCTCCCCTCTCAGGGAAATAGCGCAGTGCACTGAACATCCGACTCCCCGCATGCGCAGAGAGAACCGAGGTTCTCTCTACCGATCTACTCTCTCCTTTAGAGTAGAAAAATAATAATGAACGAGGAACCTGAAGAAGAAAAGATGCTGGCAATGGCTGCGATAAGAAGGCTGAAGCCGCAACCTCTTTTGGAGTGGGAAAAGGATTTCATAAGGAATGCTGAAGCTCGCATGCAGCGCGGCGGACTTACAGAAAAGCAAAAACTGTGGCTGAAGAGGCTGAAGGAAAAATATCTGCGAGGTTGATAGAAAATGGATGCAAGAGAAATGTTTGCAGAAATGAGGACTGGACGATACAGAGGCGGCATTGAAAATATATTTAGCAGATTTCCTGGAAATTTTCATAGAGAATCTGAAAGAACGATTGCCCAAGTATGTGTATACCCGTTTACAGTTCAAGAAGGCTCTAAGATGATGTGTTAGTAGAAAATGCTGCTACAGGAAGAAGATTTTTTGGGTGATAAAATGCCAAAACCTACAGGACCAACTGATCCGAACCTGCAGGCGCTGATCAAGAAGCTGCGCAGAAACAAGGAATATGCACGTTTAGTTAGGCATCTCGCGAAACCGCGCAGGAGCAAGGATGCAGTCAATGTCAGCCACCTGAACAAGGTTGCAGGGCAGCACGAGTCAGTTGCTGTGCCTGGCAAGGTCTTGAGCGCAGGCGAGATCACAAAGGCTGTGAATGTCTATGCATGGCAGTTCTCAGCTGCGGCAAAGGAGAAAATCGAAAAAGCAGGCGGCAAGTGCTTCCCGCTTGAGCTGTTGCCGGAACTAGAGGAGAAGGCGAGGGTTGTGGTATGAGCATGATTATAGACGGAACAAATGCTGTGCTGGGCAGGCTGGCGTCTGCGACTGCGAAGAGGCTGCTGGCAGGCGAGGAAGTAAAAATTGTCAATTCAGAAAAAGTCATCATCACAGGCAACCCTACACAGATCACAAAGCATTACCTGCGGTTCAAGGCAATAGGAAGCCCGCAGCATGGTCCGTTTTATCCACGGAGGCCGGACATGCTTGTGAAGCGGACTGTAAGAGGGATGCTGCCGAAAACGAAAAAAGGCAGGAATGCGCTGAAGAAACTGCGCATTGAGATCAGTAATCCTGACAATGACAAAGGCGAGCAGGTCGCCACAAAGCGCATCAAGACAGGCTATATTACGATTGGCACGCTCGCCCGCCAGCTGGGATGGCAGTACATAAGGAAGACGTGATACTTATGCCAGAAACACAACCAGAACAGATACCGACATCACCATCGCAACAAAAAAAGAAGAAAAAGAAAACCATGGTGGTGACAGGAAAAAGAAAGAGGGCTATAGCGCGCGCTGTGATTCGCGAGGGCAATGGCAGAATCAGAATAAATTCTGTCCCTCTTGATAACATCCAGCCGCGCTACAGGCAGATGAGGATAAAGGAAGCGATCATGCTTGCACAGGAGCAGGCGAAAGGAGTAAATATAGATGTCACTGTGAAAGGCGGCGGCATCTGGGGCCAGGCTGACGCTGTCAGGACAGCGATAGCCAATGCGCTTGTTGGATTTTACAAGGACAATAATCTGAAACAAACTTATCTTGACTACGACAGGACGCTGCTCATCTCTGACGCAAGAAGAACAGAGCCTCACAAGCCATCACGGTCTTCGGCAGGGCCGAGAAGGACGAAACAACAGAGCAAGAGGTAATGCTGAAAATAACAATTGCGCTAACTACTTATTTCCAAGAAATACTTAACAGCTTGAGGATAAGTCTTCCAACTCCAGGTTCCCTTTACATGGGCATTATGCAACTCTTTTTGTTCAGCACTCTGAAACCGGCGCATTGCATTCTCAACTGTTTTATATCCGGCTGGATAGCAGAGTTCGAAAATTGCGTTTTCAATACGAGGAATAACATCACTCAAGCCAGTACCCACAGGATCTGTATATCTGAATAAAACACGAGGATTCTCCACTAAATGAGAAATGTAGTTTCCTATATTTAGTCCTTCCCAATGTTCCCGCTCTTTCAGAATTCCTAAAGCTATTGGCATCCGACGCTGCTAATATTCATCATAAACTGCCGTTCTGCCAGATCTATATCTTCCTCTGAAATACCGAGACGATACTTATTTGATCTTAACCAGCCAAAAACCATCCGCTCACGATATTGTGCTATTCTCTCGCGAACTGCCCTCGATGGAATATTTAAGTTTATGGAATAACTGATTAGGAGATAGTTATGATTGTTCCTGTTCGCTGTACGACATGCGGTAAGCCTGTGGGCGGGCTCTGGGAGAAATTCAAGGAACGCACTGCCAGAGGCGAACATGCGGGCAAAGTGCTGGATGACCTTGGGTTGGAGAGATACTGCTGCCGCGCACTTTTCCTCACGCACAGGGATACACTTGCAAGCGTGGCAAAGTTCAGGATGTGAACTACCCCCAGCTGTCGCAAGGGGCTTCCTGCTTGAACACTTTTGTGTCGTTCCTCTCGGCTCAACCTTCACGACTGTGCAACCAGCTCTTTCAGCCTTGTAGCACA
>CAYJMB010000065.1:0-3689 GCA_964371455.1 uncultured archaeon
TAACTTTTTTCTTGTTTGGTATGGACACAGCCATATCAACAGCAAGGCTCAGGCCGTCGCCGATAGCCGTCCTGCCGTCTTTTTGTGCTATTGACTTCAGCTTTTCAACAGCCCTGTCCTTGAACGGCGTCAGATACGAAGCAGTGGTGGCACCTGACTCGAATACAACTATGCCGACATTGTCTTTTTGCCTGAGGCTGTTTATCAGTATCTCAGCAGAATTTTTTGCAGCTTCCAGCCTTGTCGGGGTATAGTCAGTAGCTGCCATGCTTCCGGAATCATCAATCACCAGCACTACGTTGACGCCTTCTTTTTCTGTCTTAAGCGGGATTCGCGGGTCAGCCAGCCCTGATATCATAATTCCGCAAGCCAGCAGAATAAGAATGAAAGGCAGGTGCATTCTTACCTTTTTTCCGGAAGCTGCCTTTTTCACAGAATCAAGAGAGCTGAATTTCAGCGCAAGCTCCTTTTTCTTTCTGGCATGAATCCTGTAGAAATAAATTATTACAGGCACCGCGAGCAAAAGGGCAAGAACTTCCGGCTGCCCAAAACTGAGCGCCATTTACCTCACCATTCTGCTTTCCCTGGACCTGAAGAACCTGTTTAAGGGCAGGTAGAAAGGCTCGTTGGTTTTGATCATTACCATATCTATTCCAAGCCTCTTCATTCTTCTTAGAACGGTGCCTCTTTTTTCAGCCGCGTATCCGGCGTACGTTTCCCTGAATTTTTTGTCTGCGGTGTTAACCAGAAGCTGCTCCCCTGTCTCTTCGTCTTCCATGTAGACGTAGCCCACGTCCTCCATGCCCTGCTCCCTCAGATCCAGCAGGTTTATGAGAATAACGTCGTGCCTGTTTTTCAGGAACTTCACGGGCTTTTCGAAATCGCCCGAAAGAAAATCTGATATAACAAATATTATGCTCTTTTTCCTGATTATGCGGCTGAGAAATGTTAAGGACGTGTTTATGTCAGTTTTCCTGCTTTTGGGCTCATAGCAGATAAGCTCTCTCATCAGCCTGAGAATGAATTTTCTGCCTTTTCTCGGCCTGACAAATCTTTCGATATGGTCGGTAAACAGGCACAAGCCAACGTTGTCGTTATTCCGCATCGCTGCGAACATAATTGAGGCTGCTATTTCGAATCCTGCCTCTTTCTTGCTTCTGGAATGCCCAAATTCATTGCTCCCTGAGACGTCAAAGACTATGCAAACGTTCAGGTCTCTTTCCTCGATGAACTCCTTTATGTAAGGATGGTTGAACCTTGCCGTGACATTCCAGTCTATGGACCTTATGTCATCACCCGGCATGTATTCGCGCACCTCTGAAAATTCTATGCCTCTGCCCCTGAAAACTGAGCGGTAGTTTCCGGCTATTATGCCCTCCACAGGCCTGTTCATCTTCAGCTCCAGCTTTTCCACTCTTTTTAGAATCTCCCTTATTTTCTGCATGCATATCACGGCGAACGAATTTTTGAAAGAACCATGTCTATTATCTTGTCGCTTGTCATTTCCTCTGCCTCTGCTTCATAGGTTAAAATCACCCTGTGCCTCAGGACATCGTGCGCGACAGCCTTTACATCCTCTGGCATCACATAGCCCCTGCCATCCAGCATTGCGTGCGCCTTTGCGGTCAGAATAAGCCATATGGAAGCCCTTGGCGACGCGCCGTATTCGACCATTCCATTGATGTCAAGTTTGTAGTCATCCGGATGTCTTGTGGCGTCAACTATCTTCGTAACATAATCCTCGATCTTCTCATCAGCATAAATTTTTTTGACAAATCCCTGCATTTCAATAATGTCTTTGGCTGCAAGAATGTTTTTTGTCTTGATCTCATTTTTTTGCGTGTTTCTTTGCACAATGACTTTTTCCTCATCCCTTTTAGGGTAGCCTATAAGCAGCTTAAACGCAAACCTGTCAACCTGCGCCTCAGGCAGCTTGTAGGTGCCTTCTGTTTCTATCGGGTTCTGCGTGGCCATGACAAGAAAAGGCCTCTCAAGCCTGAACGTGTCGCCATGAATGCTGACCTGACGCTCCTGCATAGCCTCAAGCAGCGCTGACTGGACTTTTGGCGGCGCCCTGTTTATCTCATCCGCAAGAATAAAGTTTCTGAAGACAGGGCCTTTCTGTGTATAAAATGTGCCTTTTTTGTGGTCATATATCTTCGTCCCGATTATGTCTGCAGGCAACAGGTCAGGCGTGAACTGTATCCTGCAAAAAGACGACCTGAAAGTGTCGGCTATCGTCTTCACCATGAGCGTTTTTGCAAGGCCAGGCACGCCCTCCAGAAGAACATGTCCGTCGCTTGCAAGCGCAATTATGAGCTTGTTAAGAACGTCTTCCTGGCCTACAATTACTTTTTTTGCCTCGTCAAGAACCGAGTTAAGCCTTTGCGAGTATTTTTCCGCCTGCGAATTCAGCGATTTGATCTCTCTGTTCATTCTTGAACCTCTTCATTTATCTTCTTCTGCCTGGAACTCCGCGTCCACGGCATTGTCGTCGCTTTTCTTTTTCCTCGGCTTCTTTTTTTGCTCACCGCCTTTCTCATTATCTTTGCCGACTTCGCTGCCCTGCTTTGCCTGCTCTTCTGCATATTTCTTTGCAGCCTCCTGATAGATCGCAGAGCCCGCCTCCTGCAAGACTTGCTGCAAATTGTCTGTCTCTTTCTTTATTTTGTCGATGCCAGGCTTCTCCTTTTCAAGCTCCTGCTTTGCTGACTTCAGCGCAGCCTCTATCTTTTCTTTCTGTTCTTTGCTTAACTTGTCGCCCAGCTCGGAAAGTGTTTTCTCTGTAGTATATACCAGAGAATCTAAATTATTCCTCGCCTCAATTTCCTCTCTTCTTCTTTTGTCCTCTTCCTCATGCTCCTTCGCGCTCTTCACCATTTTCTCTACTTCGGCGTCAGAGAGCTTTGTTGGCGCTGTAATTGTCATTTTCTGCTCCTTGCCTGTGCCAAGATCTTTTGCAGAAACATGCAGGATGCCTGACGCATCGATATCAAAAGTGACATCTATCTGAGGCACGCCGCGGGGTGCAGGCGGTATGCCCACAAGGTTGAACTGGCCCAGGCTTGTGTTGTCAGCAGCCATGGCCCGCTCGCCCTGCAGGACATGAATGGTGACTGCGTTCTGGAAATCAGAGGCAGTTGAGAATATCTTGTTTTTCTTCGTCGGTATTGTTGTGTTCCTCTCGATAAGCGGCGTCATGACTCCGCCAAGCGTCTCTATGCCAAGCGTGAGCGGCGTGACATCAAGCAGCACAATGTCTTTTATGTCTCCGGCGAGAATAGCGCCCTGGATGGCGGCGCCCATGGCAACGCACTCCATAGGATCAACGCCGTGCTCGACCTTTTTGCCCACTTTTTCCTCGATGAATTTCTGGACAGCAGGCATCCTTGTCGGGCCGCCGACGAGAATTATCTTCTTGATATCATTCTTCGTGAGCTTCGCGTCCTTCAGAGCCTGCTCGACAGGATGTATGCAGCGCTCTATTATCGGCTCGATTATCTGCTCAAGCTTTGACCTTGATAGTTTAAGCAAAAGGTGTTTCGGCCCCTTGCCTGTTGCGGTTATGTACGGAAGGTTTATTTCTGTTTCCAAAACAGTGGACAACTCAATCTTTGCCTTCTCAGCAGCCTCACGGATTCTTTGCATTGCCGTGTCGTCTTCGTTCAGGTCAATTCCTTCTTTTTTCC
>CAYJMB010000066.1:0-3652 GCA_964371455.1 uncultured archaeon
CCTCTGAAAAGCTGCTTTGCGCGCGTGCGGGACATTGTCCTGCCTGAACCGTGACATGTACTGCCGAAGGTTTCCTGCATTGCTTTTTCTGTTCCAGCAAGCAAGTAAGAACCTGTTTCCATGGAACCGCCAATTATTATTGGCTGACCGACATCTCTGTACATCTTAGGCACTTCTTCCCTGCCAGGACCAAATGCACGCGTTGCGCCTTTTCTATGCACAAGCACATCCTTCATCTGCCCATTAACAAGATGGCGCTCCACTTTCGCTGTGTTGTGTGCAACATCATAGACCTGATGCATCTCCATCTCTTCAGCAGTCCTTCCCAATACCTTTTCAAAGCCCTCGCGGATACGGTGCAGGATAACCTGCCTGTTTGCAAAGCTCATGTTAAGACCGCATTTCATTGCTGCAAAATAATTTTGTCCCTCAGGGCTGCTAAATGGCGCGCATGCAAGTTCTTTGTCTAAAATCTTGATTCTGTACTTCTTTTCCATGACATCAAGAAAAACATTAAGATAATCTGTTGCAATTTGATGGCCAAAACCGCGCGAGCCGCAGTTGCCTACAACGAAATTATCTGCGACGAAGTTATGGTTTTTATTTTTGACCCTTATATCGTAAACAAATTCTTCTTTGTTTTCTATCTGCTCTATATTTTCTACTTCATCCCATATTACAGGAGTAGGCGGGTTAAGCTTGAACTGGTCGTTAAATTCGTCAAAAGTTGGATAATTTACAGACCTGAATTCATATGGTGTTATCGATATCTTTGCCTGAGGTTTTTTTGCAAAGACTTCGTCTTTTTCTAGCAGCCTTTTCTTGAATTCCAGATATTGAAGGGCGTAGCTGGAAAGATTCGTTCTGTCTTGGCAGTATTCAAACCCTACTACAGACCATAATTTTCTTAAGTTTCTCTCGTTTGAAGAGAGTTTCAGGCGAAGTTTTATTGTAGGTCCTGACTTTGTTTTAACTCCCATATGTTCGGTGATTTTTACAGTTTTGATGCCGAATTCTTCTAAAAGTTGGCTTATCTGGCTAAGAAACCTATAGCCATTATTTTTGCACGACTTTAGTTTGTTTAGAGAAATAGTCGGGTTTCCAAACCTGTATTTTTCCTTTTTACGAACAGGCGGCCTTGTCATTTCAGCACCGAAATACCCTGCCAGATAAAGACGCTTAATCCACAACGGCGCTTTGAATAACCAGTTTGGGGCCTCAAATGGACTTTGGCTCTTATTGCCAAACGGCGCACCCATGGCAAAAAGAAGTATTGGAAGGCTCGTCGCGCCCACAACAATTGTGTTTGTTTGGCCTTCAATAAATCCAGTGGTTCCATCGGTATACGTTATTTTACTTTTGCACTTTTGTGAATATGTTGCAGCCTTATATCCGAGCCTTTCTATGTCCCTTTGGATGACTTTAAGGTCTTCCGGCTTACCTATAAATTTCAATGTCCACCTCTCTCTTCTTTTGCCAGCAAGACTGTCATGTGATTTTCCTAGCCGCCCGTCGCCTGTCAAAAAACCCAAGAGTTTGGCCAAAATGGGCAGGTATGGAGAGTTATGCCTCAAAGGCAATAGATTCAGGTTTTTGAGGTTATTAATAATTCGCTCATTATTTTCTATTTTTCGGATGTCTTCCTCGCTTACAATTATTTCATCCGAGGGTTCTTCGTACTCCACTCCTTCAAAGGGCATTATAGCCACATTTTCACCCGCCTGTATTTCGGCCGGAACCTTCAAGCCTTCCCTGGTGAGGATTGGATGATCACCGGTTGCGTGGATATCTTTCCCACTTTTTGTCTTTATTCTAAAGAGTTTTTCTCTATTCTTCACCTTATAAAAATCTTCAATTTCGGCGTCTATAATTTCATGAGAGTTCTCGTCAAAAGATTTTACCCTGAAGTTCTTGTTTTCCAAGTTTTTTATCTGTACCCAACATCCATGATCTGTTAAGACTTTTGCATTTCCAGGCAGGCAGTGGAACATGACAACAATCTGGCCTTCCTGTGTGATGCCAAACTTCTTTGCAACTTCTTTATCAAAAATGTGGCCAGGCTTTATTGTCTGTATCTCTAAGTAATGATTACCTGAGCCTAGTGTACCTATTTGCTCAAGACCACGGTCTATTGCTCTTGAGCTGACCTTTGTCTGGTCGGCACCTTTTGCACAACCATCTTCTTCTGTGCGTTCCAAATCCTCTTTCCAGCCATAGCCCTGCTCAATGCACCAGTTTGCTCCCTGCTCAATGATCTCACGGAACTGCTGTTTATTGAGCTTGACAAACCCCTTGCTCCCCACGCCTGCAGGGACACGCTGGAACAGAAGATTGACAAGCTCTTTTAATTTTGGCCTGATGTCCTTTTCTGTGAGGTTTGTCGTGACCAAGCGCATGCCGCAGTTAATATCAAAACCAATGCCGCCTGGGCTTATCACTCCTTTCTCCAAATCCATCGCTGCGACTCCGCCTATCGGGAAACCATAGCCGCTGTGGCCATCGGGCATGCAATAGGCGTAATTGATTATTCCTGGAAGTGTTGCGACATTCGTGAGCTGGTCATAGACCTGCGCATCCATCTGGTCTATAATCGACTTACTACCAACCACTCTCGCTGGTACCTGCATAGGCACGCCTTGCTTTGTCACTTTAGGAAATTCCCACAAATGA
Organism: uncultured archaeon; assembly: GCA_964371455.1. Lineage (GTDB taxonomy): Archaea > Aenigmatarchaeota > Aenigmatarchaeia > GW2011-AR5 > GW2011-AR5 > JACQNX01. The sequence goes on from CAYJMB010000066.1 coordinate 2,671, forward strand.
TCGTTTATTTTCTTTATCCCTGATGGTAATGGCACTATTTGTCGCCCCCTTTTCGAAATCTAATAATTTATTGTTAAAATTCAGCTATTGTGATATTTCTGTTAGCTTCAATTTCCTTTATTATCTCTAATGTTATTTCATTTAAGCTTTTAACTACCGCATCAGCGCGTGAAAAATCACCATCTTCTGTCCATTTATTTGGAGCAGCAATAAAACTCATCCCTGCAGCCGCTTTCTTTCTGCGGCTATCTGTACTTATCCAATAGTTTTTATGGTCTTCCTCTGTTATCTGAATGCCATATCTGGCAAATACATTCCTATGAACTTCAAACCAGACAGGCTCGGAATTAACGAGAGTTCCGTCCCAGTCCAAACAAACGCCTTTTATCATCTAACCGCTCCAAAAAGCGCGAACTATTATCTGCTGAAAAATAGCCCACGCATACCATCTGCCTTTGAGCAAGAGACTCTTACTTCTTCTTGGCTGATATGCATGATCGTGATCAATGTCCTTCAGTATAATTTGCTGGAAAGGTTTTTAAAGGCAAAATTATTCCTGATGCGCGCAGCCATCTCCGCAGCATTCGACCTTTCGTGGCAAAGTCCCTTCCTCATAGATTTTCAGGATTTCTATGATTTCTGTGGCAGCAGGTTTTTCAAAGAATACGCGAACAAGATTGTTTTTGCCAAAGATGTTTTCGAACGGTTCGGTGATAATGGATTTTTTTGTCGCCTGCTGCATGAATTTCTGGAAGCTGTTGACATAATGCTCATCACTAAATTCCATTCTAAATGAATCGCCATCATCGCCGACAAGCTTTGCTGCGTCTTTCCCTTCTTTTTCGTTGAATTTCTCTACAAGATTCTTCATCACAGTATTCATTAGTCTTCAAACTCCCTCTCCTGCTGAAGCGTGCCTGCTTCATACTGGGTACAATATCTTTAATATCTTTTCTGCAGGGTCTTCTTCGCCAATGGCATA
>CAYJMB010000067.1:0-1293 GCA_964371455.1 uncultured archaeon
ATAATCCTTGAGCGCCTCTGCATCTTTGAGCATCTTTGCGCCGCGGCTTGCTTGAGCGTGTCGCAGAAGTCAGCCTTGCCCGGTTCTACTGTCTCATAACCCGCTGGCAAATGTTTAATAGTTCTGACTAATCTCGGAGAACAGTGAAGCCTGTATATTGTCGGTACGTCTACTCCAGGGTTTCATAATTCCTTCATCTCCTCTTCTGACAGGCCCAGCTCTGCGAGGAGCTTCTGGTCATTGGACAGTTTTTTGAGCAGCAGCCTGTATACAGCAGCTTTTCTTGCTGATACATGAAGCTTTGGCGAAATCTTTTTCAGGACGCCGTTGCCCTGCCTTGGCAGAAATCTGGGCTTGTTGTATTTTACGAATTTATTGTAATCCCTTCTCTTTGCGAGTGCTACGCCCGCAGTGCTGAGCTGGAAAAAATATTTCTGCAGTGACCATGACTGGCGCCTTAAAATTCTTGAGTAGAAAATGTCAGCCCTGGAAATCATGTCATATGCTCTTGCAACATCCTCTATGGCATCATACTCTTCTGCAATATTCTCAGCAACCCATCTGTGCAGTTCTTCTGGGTCTTCTGCATTGTTCAGGGCTATTAGCGCATTCTCAAGGCTGCTTGTCCTGAAGATGACTTTCAGTGTTTCAAATATGCTGCTGACATGCTCGCGCGAGCCTATGTTCTTTATGTACCCGCCAGCACATAATATCTCCAGATCTATAAGAGCTGCACGGACATCTCCATTGCTCATCTGGGCTATCTGGTCAATGTCGGCAGGATCGCAGTCCAGTCCATCTTTTGCGCAGACACCGTGGAGAAATTTCGCAATGGTGTCTGTACGGACGCGCTGGAATTTTATGAGCCTGCACCTTTGCCGCAGGTCATAGAGTTTTTTGTCATAGGGGTCATTTACTATAAGAACAGCAGGGTGCTCGCTTGTGCTTATTAACTGCATGACAGTTGCTGCAGATTCCAGCTGGTCCAGCTCGTCTATCACGAAGAGTTTTTTTCTTGTCATAAGGCTGTGCTGTCTGGAAGCCTGAATAAGAGAAGCCATATTCTTCTGCCCGCGTTCCTCATCAGCGCCTGTTTCAACAATCTCGTAGCCGAGTTCATGCGCCGCTATTCTGACAGCAAGGGTTTTTCCAACTCCTGTCTCTCCTGCGATCAGCGCAGCCTGCCCCTTTTGCCAGTTCTTCAGAAAATTCATCAGTTCCTGTAAAGCGATTCTGTTGCCGATTATCTCTTTGCTTGTTTTTGGCGTATATTTTTCCAGAAGCATGCTAGTA
>CAYJMB010000067.1:1393-3590 GCA_964371455.1 uncultured archaeon
CAGGGTAGATGCTTACGCAGCAGTGAACTTTACAGCTTAATCTTTTTTGTTTTCTGAAGCCGCGACAAAAATGAAATATTTATATTTGCTGCTGTGATATGATACGTATGGCACGAATCAAGGCAGCTAAAAAATCCCTGGCACTAAGAACGAAAAAACAGGCAATAAAGAAAATAACAAAGAAACTTGAAGAGTACAACAAGTGCACGCGCTGCGAAGTGCTCTTTGCTTCCAGAACGGCGCTGAAAGCTCATCTCAAATCCCATGTGCAGGCCATGCGCGAAATCAAGATGCTTGAAGAAGGCTTCATTCCAGTTGAATCAAAAATCGGCATGGAATTCAAGGGCAAGAACAGGATTATTGTTTCTTAAGCAGCATAGGCAGGGTTGAGATCAGCTGCTGGCACATGCCCAAGAAATGCCTTTTTTCTGCCATAATCACGTCTTAACTTTCTGAACAGTCCTGTCTCTCTGCTGTAAACGCCTTGCCTTTTACCTAACATGTCCTCTGACATGTCAGTTGCTGCGCCCTCTATGTAAGCGCGTGCATAACTGCCTGCTTTTTCCGTATATCTGTCTAGTGTCCCTGTGACCTTTTGGACATAGTGCATCATTTCATGCGCCAGGACGCTTTCGCCGTCGTTGGAAATGCCGTAGCGTTTTAAGAAGTTGCGCCATGCAGAGGTCTTCGGATCGTTGATCTCCGGTAAAACTATTGGATCAATCTTGACTTCGTTTGTCTCTGGCTTGTACATTCCAAATATTTTTCCCACAGGCACTATATGTTCTCTTATGTAGCCCCGTCCTATCTCTAGGAAGCGCCTCGCATAGGTAGGGAGGGGCTCAACGCTGATATTCAGGTTTTTAAAATAAGGTGCAAAATCCATAGATTCGCCGAAATAGCGCTTTATCTTTCTGCTAAGAGGCCTGAAATATTTGCCAATGACTGTGGGGTGATTCAGATATGTAGGCTCTTCCAGCGGCTCGTCCTGCAGCAATGACTTCATTTTCCTGTAGCCGGTAATTATTCCTGTCTTTTCTCCCAACTTTCTCAGATATGCCTTGACAGGCCCTGCAGCAGTCGGGTGTTCTCCGGCGTAATCATGTCTTGCATCAAACAGCTCCTGCGTCAGCGGATCAAAGGTCATAGCCATATCTACCACACGCTTATTAGTAGGCAAAGAGTTCTTATTGGTATGCCTTTAAGTGCGTTGTGTAATCTCAAAAATATATGTTAAAGGAACTGTTGGTTTTCTGCCAAATTCTGAATGGTAAGTCTGGCGGTTGGTAAGTTTCGTGGCTGGAAGTTAAATGGCTGCAGACAGAAAATTGGTACGAAGTTATCGGACACGGAGATAAAAGACTAAAATATCATAGCTGTTATTTACACTTTTCAAATAGCCATTTTATTTCTTTTGCATTTAACTGCACCACCTTCTTGTCCCTGTACTTCGCAGGCGCGTTGGGAAAAACGTTTCCGATGTTCTTGTTCCTTGCCCTGAAAAGCTTTTGCAGGAATTTCCAGTAGTTCTCGTCCATTGGGTTTTTCTGTTTTAATAAAATAATTGTTGAGTCAACAGCAGCCGGATAAAATTTTTCTGCAGGAACATTCATAACAATCTCGACATAACAGCAGTCAGCAACAAGAAAGTGCAGCTTCTCCTTTTTATCAAAAATCTTGTTTGCGAACTCCTTCTGCACGCATAGCACTGCGAGAGACCACGGGTGCCTGAGCAGTTCGAGAAGAATGTCCTGCGATCTGCTGTACGGAATATTGCCCGCCACTTTGTTGAATGTTCCTGTCCTGCCATCGCGCCCTGCCTCTTCAAGAATTTTTATGACATCGTTGTTCATCGCCACAGTGTTCTTTATCTTTCTGAGAAAATCGCAGAGTGTAGGGTCAATCTCTGTTGCAAGAACGCGGCATTGCTGCGCTAGCCTGACAGTCAGCGAACCGAAGCCTGCACCGATTTCCAGCACAACGTCTTTCTCCTTGAGGTTCAGGAGCAATGTTTCGTAGTCAAGGATTTTGCTGTCAGTAAGAAAGAACTGGTCTTTTGTTTTGTCAGGCCTGATGCCAGCTTCTTTTATGAAGTCAATGAGGTTCATAGAAGGACTTGAATAGAAAAATTAATAAGTGTAAATATAAAAATTTTCAAGGGGTATTTGGAATGATGAAAACTTTAACTTTGTCGCCG
>CAYJMB010000068.1:0-3555 GCA_964371455.1 uncultured archaeon
TACAACGACGAACAAAAAAACACATTCACGCCGCGGCCGTTCTCGCTGGAGATGAAGGTGGAAGATTATTTGAATGTGCTGGACTGCCAGAAGGACACACAGGATCTGCTGCCAGGGCAATATCACAAAATCTATAAATGGAACTCGCAGGGCGATATGATCTGCTGCGGCGGGTCGCTGTGGACGTGCAGCGCGAGTCCTGAAGTTCCAAATCTTGGAAATCATGCCCTGCAGGAAGGGGAGAATATAAAAAACCAGGATCCGCGGGGCGTAGTATGTGCAAATGCGCTTGCCAGCAGCAAAGGAGACAATAAAGACTGGGTCCTGCAGTGCAAATCCGGGACTTTCCAGGAAGTGTGCCTGAATTGCCAGGTGCAGGAGTGATTGTGTTCTTTCATCGTGCCGACACTATTGCCGGAAATATCAAGACGACATAAAGATGGTAGTATTATACCTATTTATTGGACTGAAAGAAAAAGAAATGCATGAAAGGCATTTCACTGGCGATAGAGACGATAATTTTCATTATCCTTGCTGTCACTGTGCTCAGCGTGCTGCTGCTCTTCCTGACAGGGACAGGGGGGCCTGCGCAGGACAGGGTCGCTCTTGAAAGCCAGAGAAATATCATCTGCGGCGACTACGTGAGGGCTGCGCCGCTCTGTGACAGTGATGGTTCGGGAAGCAAGATAAAAGGTCTGGACAAGCTCCAGGATATCTGCAAGAAACTTGGCACAGCAAATCCTGAAGGGAAAACACCTGAGGAAAAAAAGCCATGCGATGGAGGCGACAAAGCAAAGTGCTATGCTGCATGTTGCAGACTGTTCTGTGCCAGAAAGTGATGTCGCCGGCAGCGCAACCTATTGGGTACGGAAGCAACAGAGGTGATAGCGATGGCGAACAAAGCAACAGACAGCAAAGATTCTAAGCTCGCTTACATACTAGGTTCACTTTACGGAGATGGGCATTTTGGGCATAAAGATGGAAAGGCTGAAACGAAATGTGCTTTTATTCGTGGTTTTTTCGATGCTGAGGGCAGCGTTAATCTATACCTGTTCAAAAGAAGCGGCGGACGAATTCAAACTACACGCCATGTAAAATGTTTTTCCAATGACACGGAATTATTGAAAGAAGCAGGACTTTTACTGGCCCGAAACGGCAAACCGTTGTATGGAGGATTAATAAATGACAGAGAAAATAGAAAAACGGCTGCGCTCGCCTGACAATGTTGTCTTCGTAGGAAAAGGCTAAATATGCCTCCTAATAGAAACCAACTATGTCTTATGTGCTGGCAGTGGTGACGCAGTTCACAGAGGGACAGAAGAGCGTCACGCTCAAGGCAAGGGGCATGACGATCTCCAAGGCAGTGGATGTGGCAGAGGTTGTCAGGAACAAATTTATCCAAGACGCAAAAGTCAGCGGCATATCCATAGGAACAGAGGAGCTTGCGGACAAAAACAATGAAAAGGTAAATGTGTCAACGATAGAGATAACACTGGCGAAGGTGTAAGGAATTTTCGGGATAGAGCTGACGGCTGAATTTACTTTTTTGGCCTTTTATCTGCTTCGATATTTCTTCTTCTTAACGACAAACGATAGCAGGATGAAAAACCCGACAATAAATCGGATAAAAAATGGCTGTCTCTCTTTTTTCATGCCGCCAAACAAAAAAAGTATTTATACACAAGATGGCATAAGTAATAAAGTGAATCTGATGAAAGGGCTTTCTCTTCCTATAAACATGATAGTCATCATTGCCATTGCAGTGCTGGTGCTCATTGTTGTTGCGGCGTTCTTTGCATCGCAGACAGGATCAGGATTCGATACTGTGGCGGTAAACAATGCGTTCAATGAGGGATGCGGAATATTGAGATCTGTGAACTACAACTGCGACCCAGCTGATACATCTTCGATAACAACGAACTACAAAAAGCCTGGATCAACGAGCACGCAGGGCGAGACTCTTTTGACAGTATGCGGCCTGAAAGACAGAAACATCCAAGGCGATCAAGTTAAATGCGCTCAGGCCTGCGGCTGCAACATTCAGACGCCTTGATGTCTGCGTGAATTTTTTCTCAAACCTATTTATATCGCAAAAGACCAATGGATAAAATGGGCAAAAAAGGGCTTGAGCTTCCTGTCAGTGTGATAGTTATTATTGCAATCGCTGTGCTGGTTCTTGTTGTTACGTCTGCATTTTTCATCTCGAATTTTGGCAGCGGGACGGCGACCATCGGCCTGGAACAGGCATTTGCTGCAGGCTGCACAAATCTGCGGGCTCTTTACGGCTGCCAGTCCTCGAGCGTCAATGCGGTGAGAATACCGGGCTATAATCCTGCAGGCTCACAAGGCGGCTGCAACCTGGGCTATGTCTGCAGGCAAAAGAGCGCTTCAGATACAGTGGCGTGCGCAAAATTGTGTGGGTGCCAGACTTTAGAGGGAGAAAGCGGGCAAGGGCTGGCAACCAGCTGCGAGATAGCAGCGCCGCCATCAACAAGCACTCCGCCGCCTCCGCCGCCTCCGCCGCCATGATCTGGAAAAAGTACAGAACCATGACGGCAAGGACATTGGTTCCAAGAAGCAGTTTTGAAAAGTGCTTTATCTTATCCATCTGCCTAGTGAGCTCTGGTTAGAAGTGGAGATTTTTTTCAATGCATTCTCCACGCGCTCCTCGGAAAAATCATGCTCGTCGCAGAGTATTGTCTTTACATGCCCGGCGTTTATGGGCTGGAAAGAAATCTTGTAGTGTGTTTTCTTGGGACTCCTGAAAAACTGGGCTATCTCTTCCGGGCTTGCAGGAAAGTCCCATGCAAAGTCTTTCAGCGCAGCGTGCAGGGTTTTTTTTTCTTTCACAAGTTCCAGCGCTTTCTTGGGGCCATATCCTGGAATGCCTCCTATGTTGAAGTCTGTACCGATGATAATGCCAAGCACAATGAGCTGGTCCTGGTTTATGCCCAGTGATTTCAGGATGTCCTTGAGCACGATCATCTCCGGCTTTACTTCTATAAAGGAATCACCGCGCTTGCGCCTGCCTGTTATGGAGAGATTGCGGACAAGCCGTGGAGTGCCGAACAGAAGGGAATCATAATCCTGCGTCGCAACTGCAAATGCATCGCCCTCTTTTGCCATGATGGCGCAGAGCGCTTCTCCCTCGCTCTCTGCCTGGACAACAGGAATGCCCATCGCTTCCAGCAGCTGCTTGCTGTCTGTTATAATCTCTTCTGTGATCATCGTTGAACGCTGCGCAGCCTTGCGCGCTGTTTCGTAGTCTTTCCTGGCAAGTGCTTCGCGCCATTCTTTTGCAGCTTCCTCCCTTGCAGAACGGCGCTCTTCAACAGTGGCTTTCTTGAATGCAGGGGGCTCGCCGTCAAAAACATAGATAGGCTTGACGCCTGCCTCAAGAAGCTTTAATGTCCTGTAATATAGGCCTGACAGGTGCGATGTCACCCTGCCCTGGCTGTCCTTGAGGGGCTCGCCATCTGGCTGGCGTATGATGGAGAGAAACTGATATATCCAATTGAATGCATCTATGGCTATGCGCTTGTCAAAGAGCTCTTC
>CAYJMB010000069.1:0-3524 GCA_964371455.1 uncultured archaeon
ATATATAAAGTTATCTATTTTCTATAAAAGGTAGGGGTAATGAATCAGTGGCACAACATGGCTTATAGTAGATCGATAGTTTTAAATATCATTTGATAGATAAAAATAGCATATGATAGATAAAAATAGCATTTTTGGCGTTTTGGACATGTTTTTTGACAATCCAACAAAGGAATTTCATGCAAGAGAACTTTCAAGGAATACCGGCCTCTCGATATTCTCTGTTTTGGAAGCGATAAAAAAGCTCTCAAAAGAAGGTATTATTTCCGTCCAAAAAAAGGGCAACATGAAAATTGTCAAGGCGTCACATTCAACTGCATTCATAAGAGCAAAAAGAATCAGAAATTTAGAAAAGGCGTATGATTCAAAAATTGTCGACTATCTTAATGAGGCATATGAAAAACCTGAAGCCATAATTCTTTTCGGGTCATATAGCCGCGGCGATGATATAGAAAACTCGGATATAGACATTGCTATAGTCACTAAAGATCATAAAGAACTGAATACTGACAAATTCGAAAAGATACTTTCAAGAAAAATCAGCATTCATGAAATCGATCTTAAAAAAGTAAGCAAGGAATTTCATAATAATCTTATCAATGGTATTATCCTGGAAGGTGCAATTGCATGAAGAATTTTTCTATTTTTCTCATGGATGGCAGCGTGAAGAGGCAGCAGCCTGACAGGAACTTATCAGAAGACCTTGCAAAAGACTGCCAAGAGAGATTTGATGATGCAAAACTTTCTCTTAATGGAGGAAGAAAGCCGAAATTCATCTATGAAAACGTATACGAAGCACTCAGGGAAGCAGCCGACTCAATTCTCTTTCTGAAAGGCTACAAGTCGTTTTCGCATGAAGCCACAATTTCTTTCCTGCAGCAGTTCAAAGAACTTTCAACAAAGGAAATAACAGAATTCAACAGGATGAGAACAAAAAGAAACGGCATGAAATACTATGGCAAATCCTGCTCCGAAAAAGACATGGAAGAAGCGATAAAATTTGCCGAACCGGTGATGAAGAAGCTGCTTGAAATCAGGCAAAATGTGCTCAAGTCAAAATAAATGCCGGAGATGGGTTACTGGCTAAGTGGTCGAGTCTTGTTTCGGTTCAATACTGCAATAGGCATTTACAGAGGGTCTATACACCTTGAAGGGCGACTTCAAAAAACCCTGATCATTATTCTATAAATCCATTTCTGAAATCACTTATAAACATGGTATCAAAGGGTCGTGTTGTTGTCTGTGACTTTCCTAGCCAGTTTCTTTTCCCGCCGACCGGTTATGGGGGAATAGAAAGATGGTTGTGGTCCATTGCAAAGAGGTCAGACGAGTTAGGCTATACGGTTGTATTATCGGGTCCACAGTGGAGATCATATCTTCTACCTAAAACCAATCATTTTACAGGCCGTCTTGAATATTGCAATAATGCAGCAGAATTTCTCCGAACATATGGGCGATTTGATTTTCTTGTTGCGGGTCATGAATATTTTGACAATCCAGAGATAGTAAAAAATTTTATGTCAGTAGCAGAAAATATGTTTACGTACCAATTGACCACGAAGCCATATACAAGAGTAGCATTTGAAGAGCGATGCCACCTGTTTTGTTTTTCTGATGAAATGATGCAACTGTATTCTGACCAAAATCCAGAAAAAATGTCTGTTGTAGGTGAAGGTGAGAATGAAGATCCCATACCATCAAATGCCAGAGATTATTTAGTGTGGATTGGACGATTGGACCGAGACAAGGCACCGCACTATGCTGTACTGGCTGCTAGAAATCTTGGCATGGATCTTTATGTAATCGGTGATTCCCAATACCAGCCAGAATATAAGGAGGCCTACCGGGATCTATTATTTTCGCATGGTGTAAAGCATTTTGGTGTTCTGGCAGGAAGGAAAAAAATGGAACTGATAAGTGGAGCAAAATGTGCATTATACACGTCCTCACCTGATTGGACAGAGGCTGCAGGACTTGTTTTAAGCGAATGCATAAGATCAGGAGTACCTGTAGCCGGAATGACGTGGAAAGGTAATGATTCTGTAGTCGAGGCTGTAGGAGACAATGAGGGCGGGCATGTTAACAAAATTCCTCTTGGTGCATCCGATAAAGATGTTGCAGATGCATTAGAGGACTCGGCAAGAAAGTGTTTTGGGATCAAAAGAGAGAATATTCTAAGCTATGGAAACTCCAGATATAACCCACTCAACCTTACAGAAAAATTTTTATCTTCTGCAGTTTTGTAGTTTTTTAAGGGTAAAAATTATAGTCTTTTAATGAGAATATTCTTGGCAGGCGGTGGCTCGGAAAAAGACTCACTTGTCATCGATAAAGCTTTCTCTGATAGCATAGGTCACAAGAAAAAGATTCTATATGTGCCAATAGCAATGGAAACAGACGACTACTCTGGCTGCCTTAATTGGATAAAATCAACATTTTCTGTTTTCCAAATAACCGACATAGAGATGGTTACGAATCTGAATTTGATTCGTAATATTGATAATGCAGTCTATATTGGTGGGGGTAATACGTTCAAGCTACTAAAAGAAATAAGAAAAACAGGGTTTGATAAAAAATTGAAAGAACATGCAGAAAACAATGGTATTATCTATGGTGGAAGCGCCGGAGCAATAATAATGGGTAAGAATATTCTCACAACTTCAGATAGCAATGATGTTGGCTTAACAGATTTTAATGGTCTAGATCTTATTAATGGATTTTCTGTATGGTGTCATTATAAAAATCGCCAAAAGAAGAGTGTTCTAGATTTTATCAGGAAGAACAAAACTCCTGTTATTGCACTTACAGAAAAATCCGGGGTTCTGTTCTATGGAAAGAGCCTGACTTCATTCGGCTCTGTCCCGGCTCTTGTATTCATGGATGGCGAGGAAATAACTGTCGAAAATGACCCGTTCCTCATCAAATAAGTTCGAATCCTGTATATCTCCTTAATTTTTCCGGTATTACGACATGCCCGTCATCAGTCTGATTTGCTTCAAGAAGCGCAATGTATAATCTTGGTGTGGCTAGCCCTGAGCAATTGAGTGTGTGTACAAACATTTTGTGGCCTTTTCCTTTGTATTTTATATCAGCCCTGCGTGCCTGGTAATCAAGGCAATTGCTGGCTGATGAAACTTCTGAATAGTAGTCTGCATATGGAAGCCACACTTCTATATCATACGTTTTTGCTGACTGATGTGCAAGGTCGCATGATACCAGATTTGTTGTCCTGTAGTGTAAATCTAATCCTTTTAGCACTTCTTCTGCCTGGCGAACAAGCACTTCAAGCTCGGCGTCTGAATTTTCCTGTGATGCAACTGAATATAACTCAACTTTGTTGAACTGGTGAAGCCTCATGAGGCCCCTGTCTCTCTTTCCGTAGGAGCCGGCTTCTCTTCTGAAATTTGGCGTGTAAGCGAAATATCGTAGTGGAAGGTCCCCTTCGTCCAGTACTTCTCCTCTATGAAGATTTGTCAACGGGACTTCTGCCGTCGGAATAAGGTGAAGGTCATCATCCTTGCAGC
>CAYJMB010000070.1:0-2082 GCA_964371455.1 uncultured archaeon
AAGCTTTAAATAATTATTACCATAATAGTAATAATTATGAGCTATTACGAATTGTGGATCGTGTTGTTGAACTGGAAAAAGGAGTTCACAGTAAGAGAATTTAGCAGGGTTTTTGTTAGCCCTGATTACAACAAGGTGTTGCATGATATGACGAAAAAAGGCTTCTTGGAAAAAATGGGGTGGGGAAAATATAGAGTGGTAAATGTTGAGAGTTTATTCAACAGCAGAACGAATGCCACAAAATCTTATGAGTTAGTAAACGAGGCAGAAATGAAGTATGCCTTTACAGAACAGGATGCTGTTTTTATCTGGACACAGGGTGGCTACCAAGTCGACAGGTTTGCTGGTTTTTATCCCATTTGCATAAAAGTGAGAAGAAAAGATTTGAGAAAATGGAAATCATTTTTTTCAGCTAAAGGCAAATATTTCTACGTTTTTGGCAGTCCAATAAAGGAGACAGCTTTCGGCGTGTTCTATGTTTTGTATCCTGAAGATCAATTCAAGACAGAACAAGTTGGCGCATTCAAAGTCATTCCATTGAAGGAAACTGTGGATTTTTGCAAAAAACGCATATACAGCTATGAGCCTGCTTTGGAAATGTTGGATGAGATGTACAAATTAGGATTAAATGTAGAATACAAGGAATCTGCGACAAACATCTGAATCAAATGTGATTGCATGGAGCTTGCTGAACGGGAAAATGAGATATTAAACATCCTGAGAAAAATCAAGGACACGGATTTTATACTCGTAGGAGGATATGCTGTCAGCAGCCTGACATTGCACAGGTTTTCTGTGGACTGTGATTTAGTTGTGTCTAAATCTCTAAATGAGATAAAAACACTGCTGAAGCAAGAAGGTTACACATTTCATACAAAAAAAGAGGGCTTTGATGCGCTTTATGGCGGCAGATTTGAGAACTACATAAAACAAATTAACAAAACATCTGTTACAGTTGATTTGCTTATCAATGCACTTGTTTCACGAGATACGAATGCTTCTTGGAGCTATGATTACATAAAGGAACATTCTGTAGAATCAAGAATAGGCACACCTCCTGTAATGTGCATTGTTCCCGAGAAAGAGCTTTTGATTGCAATGAAGCTTCACGCCGGCAGGAAGGCTGACATAAGGGACATGATCATGCTAGTCGAGGGCTGTGACCTGGACAAAACATTAAAACACCTGAAGAGAGGTGATATGCAGCTGCTGAAAGACAAGATGAACCGGACGCTGGAAGTGCTTGATGATCCCAAATTAATAGACTCTCTCAAGGGCAGTTTCCGACTGCAACGAACTGTTGAAAAAGATATCAGCAGAGCAAAGACTTTTTTAGCCAAAATACAATCGCAATTAAGTAAAGAAAACATTTTTTGAATAGCCCAAGTTTTCCGGATAGCTTCAAATGCGTTTTTGGCATACAGTTCTATAAAGAAGAGTCTATCAAGAAAGTGCAACAACTGCTTGAAGGAACGATTGAGTTTATAATACTAATGTTGCTTTTTAATATCTTTCTTTCAATGTAAATTGTAACCCGGCTGGAAAAACTGGGAGGATGGAGATCAGAAACTTTCCTTCTTGTTAGTTGGGTTTATGATAAATATAAGGTTTTTGTGTTCCCTTTTCTTTGGGAAATACAAAGACCTTTCTTTTGGAAAAGAAAGGGATTTGTATGGCAGTATTCAAATTCGTGATATCGGACAAGAAAAGCTCGGTCCAGGTGGAAAAGGACCAGAAAGATGCACCTGTCTTCGGCAAGAAAATCGGCGACAGCATTAGCGGCGAGTTCCTGGGGCTTGCTGGTTATGAGCTTTTGATTACCGGAGGCTCTGACAAAGACGGATTCCCAATGCACAAAGATGTTGAAGGCCAGATAAGAAAAAAGCAGATATTAACAGAAGGTATTGGGTTTCATGCTAATAAAGAAGGCGAGAGAAAAAGAAGAATAGTTCGCGGCAACACAGTCGGTGCAGACATCGCACAGATCAACTGCAAGGTTGTGAAGGCAGGCGAAAAGAATATGTACGAACTTCTTGGAATAACACCCAAGGAACCGAAAAAGAAAAATGAGGCCAAGGAAGA
>CAYJMB010000070.1:2182-3506 GCA_964371455.1 uncultured archaeon
AAGTGGAGGCTGCTTGAGACCAGAAGAAAAAGTAAAGGCAGGTGGTAATTTTCGCACAGAAAACAGAAATAAAAACAAATGAGAAAGAGAAAGCAAATGAAAAAAAAGAAAGAAAAAATAACGAGCAGAAGCTTTTGCCTGAAATCAATATTGGTCTTGTCGGACATGTTGATCATGGCAAAACTTCGCTTGCGCAGACGCTGACAGGAAAATGGACAGACACGCACAGCGAGGAGATGAAGCGCGGGATAACAATAAGGTTGGGTTATGCTGATGTCACGTTCTATTATTGTGAAAAGTGCAAATCATACAGCAACACTAACAAATGCTCGCGCTGCTTTGAAGATGCAAAGCCCGTCAGGACGGTATCAATAATAGATGCGCCAGGGCATGAGACGCTAATGGCGACGGTGCTCTCAGGAGCAGCGCTCATGGACGGTGCAATCCTTGTTATCGCAGCAGACGAAAAATGCCCACAGCCTCAGACAGCAGAGCATCTGAAGGCTCTGGATGTCGTCGGAATAAAAAACATCATCATTGTTCAGAACAAGATAGACCTTGTCCCCGAAGAGCATGCCAAGAAGAATTATGAACAGATAAAGAATTTTGTAAAAGGGACTATTGCAGAGAATGCTCCGATCATTCCAATAAGCGCTATTCATAGCGCGAATATTGATATTCTTATTGAAACAATAGAAGAACGCATTAAAACACCAAAGCGTGATGAGAGCAAGCCTGCGCGATTTTATGCTGCAAGATCATTTGATATCAACAAGCCTGGCACAGCAATAAAGGATCTCAAGGGCGGGGTTATTGGCGGTTCGCTGACAGAAGGCGTGATTTCTGTGGAAGATGAAATAGAGATAAAGCCTGGCGTGAAACAAGGTGACAAATGGGTGCCGCTGCAGAGCAAAGTTGTAGAGATCGTTCAGAATGACAAGCAGCAGGAGGCAAGACCTGGAGGCCTTGTTGCACTGCAAACAGAATTAGACCCTTCGCTTACAAGGGCTGACGAACTGGCTGGTGCTGTCGCAGGTCGTATAGGAAAACTTCCTGCTGCAGTTGATGACATTAAAATGAAGATAACATTGTTTGATCATGTTATCGGGGTAGAAGGGAAGCAGGTTGTGAAGCCTATAAAGACAGGTGATGTTCTCATGCTCACGATAGCAATTGCAAAGACAGTAGGCACTGTGACATCAGCGGCCAGAGAAAACGTACAGACAAAACTAAAGCTTCCTGTTGTTGTTGAAAAAGGTGACAAGGCAGCTGTAAGCATGCAGGTCGGCGGCAGGTGGCACTTAGTTGGGTACGGGATTGTGAC
>CAYJMB010000071.1:0-3439 GCA_964371455.1 uncultured archaeon
ACTTCAAATTGCCAAGCGCCTTGAACATATGCAAGCGCCTTGTGGAGCGCCTAAATGCGTCAAGCAATTCTCCTGACAGGTAGCTTCTCAATATTGTCAATAACAAACCTTTCTGCATCATCCGGGGACTCGTCAAAGCTTATGTTAATAATGCCGGGCCGTTTTCCTATTTCCAGTGAGCCGGCCTTATGGCTTATGCCAAGTGCGGTAGCGCCATTTATAGTAGCCATGCGCAAAATAAAATCAGGCCACAGTTTTTTGAAATTGTTTCTGACAGCCGCAATTTCGTTTCTTATATCCAGATCGTAACAGGACGCCAAACTGTCCGTGCCAAGAGCGACATTTATGCCGCTGTTTTTAATGTCATAAAGAGGCGGCAATACGCCGGAAATGAAAACATTAGATCTTGGACACACAATTATGCTGGGATTTTTCCGCTTTAAGTTCCTAAGGGTTTTTTTGCTGACACAAACGCAGTGAACAAGAATAAAATCCTCAGATACGATCTCAACAAAATCCTCTGTGTCCAGAACGTTGTCATAAAATTTTCTTACGGAAGGCCATTTGGAAGCGAGAAATTCTTCCATCTGGCCTGAACGGTCTTTTATGAATCTAATTTCTGACATGTCTTCACAAAAATGTATGGATGTTTTTCTGGAAGCTGACCGGTTTAGTTTTATAATGCTATTCACAACGTGTTTGGACGTGCTGTAAAGCGCATGAGGGGAGAGTGAAAGTCCTATTTCTCCGGTATTTCTGGGGGGTTTTCTGATTTTGCACTCTACAGCGCCCAAAATGTCGAAGTATTCAACGAATACAGTGCCCATCATTTTATTTCTGCCAAGGATTTCTGGGGTGCAGCCTGTATTGGATATATCGCCAACAGCGACTGTCCCGCTATTTTTTAATTTCTTAACTTGCGATTCTATTAGAGATATGCTGCCGCGAATATCCGTATCCGTAATTACATTATTGAATTCTTTCAGCCAGTCTGGAAGGCCTCTGCCAGAGGGTTTGATACAGTCTTTAAGGGCTGACAATTCGAGATGAGTGTGAGAATTTACGAATCCCGGAAGGAGGCATCCTCTGAAATAGAGGGGCCTTATGTTTCCATATTTCGGTCTTATTTCCTCGAATTCGCCAATGTCTATAATTCTGCCGCTGCCATCAAGAACGATGCAGCCATCATGTATTGGACTTCGTGATACAGGCATCACGTAATCCGAATGAACTAATCTGAGGTTGTTTTTCATTATAAATTCACTTTTGGCCTACTGCAAACAGGTTATTTCCCCTTGCAGCCGCCTCTTCTTCGAGCACGAGATTTTTTTCTATTTCAAGGAGTTTTTTATATTTGATTTCATCACCAAACACACCCTCAACATGCTTTGATGTTCCTGTTATCTTAGTTTCTTGGGTATCAGGGAATACGGTTACCGGAAATCCTAAAATCTTTAAATCCTTAATTCTGTGTGCATTATACATCTGTCTCAAACTGCTTGGTGTGAAGAAGTTTATACGCGGCATACTGTCGGTAAATCTGCCTTGGCACTTCGCTGCTATATTTTCTATATCGTCCAATCTTCCAGTAGCGATGTTAAAGAACAATCCGTGATATTTGTTCGGCACCACTGATACGAGAAATCCGCCATTTTTCAGTACTCTGAACATCTCTGAAAATGCTTTTGCCGGATTTTGAGTAAAAGCAAGGACGTTGTGAAAATTTATTACTAGGCCGTATGTATTATCTTTCTGATCGTGCATTTTTTCTATATTGCATTTTTGCAGGCTAAGCTTACTATCAAGTTTTTTCTCAGCTACCTTTTTACTTGCTTCGGACATCATCTCGTCGGATATATCGCATAAAACGCCTTCGGACTGAGGCAGATATTCCAGTATCTTAATGGACCACCGGCCAGTTCCACCACCTGCGTCCATGAACTTTATATCTCTGTCCTTTAGTTTGTCAAGTACATGTATCCTCATAAGGTACCAAAGAATTTCATCAGAAAACTTCCAGTAAAGTTGCGTCTCAACAAGGTCGTACCCTTGTGCTTTTTCCCTGAAATAATCGATAGTTTCTTCGATAGTCGGCATGATTATCACGGTCTAGTGGAGTTATCAACGCGGGGAAAAGGCTTGACATCCCATATGAATGGCATTTTCAGCACAGCCTGCAGGAATCGTTCTATTCCCATTCCCCATCCAGAGTGGATTCTTGAAGTCGCATGACCACGGGATTCTATATATACGCGGTAATCGTCCATGTTCAATTCAAAGTGTTTGGCTTTGTTTTCAGTGTCTTCAAGTGTGTGGACTCGTTCACCACCCCCGACTATCTCTCCGTATCCGGGGAAGAATAGATCTGCATTTACGGCGAGCTTTTTGTCTTTGTCATCGAGCGCATGGTAAAATGCAACCTCGTCAGCTATGAAATGTGTGACAAACACAGGTTTGTTCCCTAAAATCTGCGTAAGAAGCACTTCGTCGTAGGCCTCGAAATTGCCTATTGTGGCATTATCGTATCTTGCGTTTCCTGTAGCTTTTTTCAACAGCTTGAATGCATTTAAGAAAGATATTATCTCAAATCTACTATTATTCGAAAGGTTGGCAAGCTCTTCTATATCGTCTGCATGCAGGAAAAATCCAAGTGCGTCGCTGGATTTTTCTAATAGATGCCTTATTAGAAATTTGAGGTACATTTCTTGAAGCCTGAGATTCTGCTCAAAATTTATGTTTGCCTCATATTCAATATGTGTAAATTCAGGAAGGTGCCTGAAATTGGCTCTTTCCATCCTAAAGCTCTTGTCTATGCAATAAGCTTTGTCTATGCCAGGAGTGGTTATAGCAAATTCCAAATACAGCTGGGATGATTGTGTAAGGAATGTTTCATTTTCAAACATGTTTATTTTAAATGGGTGGACATCTGATGGTATTCTTCCGTTTAATGCTCCAGGCGAGGATATCATTCTTGTTGTTATAGGAATATCAAAAAAAATCGCACCATCATTGCGCATAAAGTCTATTGTAGCATTAATTACGTTGTCATAGAGAGTTATGAGATTTTTCCATCTGGTACTGTCTTTAACAAGATCTAGGTGACGTGAAGACATGTTAGGTGCCAGTTTATTTCTTACTTCATCAAACTGTGAAAACAGCTTGTTGCCTTTGTACTTTAATGAACTATCTACAGCCAGAAAGGGTCCTAATGACATACAATATAAATTTCCTATAACCTTAAAAATTCAATTTTCTCGGCGCTTTAATCTCCAGGCGTTATGAATTTAACGGGTTAAATTGGGTTTCTTAACGGCTTGGCAAGAGTGTTAGAAAACTAACGGGGTCTGGCTGTTTTGGCGTTAATTATCCTACGCTCATTGGTAAGGGTGTCCCTAAAAGGACACCCTTTTGGCTGGTAAGTGTCCATGTGGACACCCTT
>CAYJMB010000072.1:0-2149 GCA_964371455.1 uncultured archaeon
CTCCATGCCTGGTGCGAGGACAAACGGCTTCTTTGCCCAGAGTCCCATCGCAAGCGTAGCTATGAATGACGCTACTATCGTCGCGAAGAACACGGCGCTCTTATCCATCCCGCCTGCGCTTAAAATTGCGGGATTGACCACAAAAATGTAAGAAAGGGCAAGGAAAGTGGAAACTCCTCCCAGTATCTCAGTCCTGAAACTGGTCCTGTGGCTACTGAAGTCAAAGTAATCCGCTATCCTGCCTGAAAAATTTTTTAGTGCTTGCATTTCCAATCACTTCTTTACCTCCATTTTTTCGAATTTCATTATAACGAAGTCCTGTATTTTTCTTCCCTTGAACTCATATTCAGGCGTAAATGCAATTCCTGCGACGCGCAGGCCGTTTTCTTTGAATGTTTTTTCATACCACTCTATCGGCCTGTGCCACTCCAGGATCTGGTAGAAGCCCTCTTTCTTGATTTTCTTGTAGATATGATTCTCCTCGTATTGCGCACCTGTTGCGAACCTGATGTCCAGCGCGGATTCGGGCACATTGAAAATTCTGGGATTGCAGAAACCCACAAGGGCGAAACTGCCGCGCTTCAGCTCATCGCGTATATTTCTGGCTATGAATGCAACTTCTTCCTCCTGATTTATGCAGAGCACAAGGTTGCACACAACAATATCATATGCATCCTGAGAGATCTTCGCAGCGCTGTCGTAGACATTTTCCACTCCTATTTTCCGGCCGCAAGCCTGCCTCATCTCCTCTGCTATGTCGAATGCCTGGACATCCGCTCCAAGCTTCTGCAAAGCATACGCTAAGATTCCTGGGCCGGGGCCGTAATCAAGAATCCTCTTTCCCTTCACGCCGCCGCAGAGCGCAAGCAGCGACGGATCATACGACTGCAGCTTTATCTGCTCCGCTTCGAGCTCTTTTTTTACTTGTCCCCATTCTACTGATCTGGATACTGTTTTCATTTTTCACACCTTGGTACAGTCAAATCTCGTTCAGATTCCTCATTCTTCATAAAATCACCCCATTGTTACTACTAATATGTAATATACTATTCGTACGAATATAAATCTTCACTCTCCAAAAATGGAGGATAAAAAGAACATTTAAGAAGAAGCAGGACCAAATAAAATCATGGAGACGCAGATCCTAGAGGACATAGGGCTGACAAATGCCGAGATTAAGGTCTACTTGGCACTGCTGGAACTAGGGACGGCAACAGCAGGTCCGATAATAGAAAAGTCAGGGCTGCAGAGCTCTGTTGTGCACATGACGCTGAACAAACTGATTGAAAAGGGCCTTGTTTCCTTTGTCAAAGAGGGAAAAAGAAACCATTATCAGGCTGCGAACCCGAGACATCTGATAGAATTCTTAGAAGAAAAAAAGGAGAGGTTTGAGAAACTATTGCCACAGCTATTGGCACAACAAGCCATTGCAAAAGAAAAACCAGAAGTCACTGTCTTCAAAGGAGTAAAAGGCATAAAAGAGCTTCTTTACGAACTACTAGATGCAGGAGGCAAAGAGCACCACACTTTCGGTTCCAGTGTAAAATCGCTGATGATGGGCGATGAGTGGTGGGTAAGCTATCATAGGAAGAGGGCAAAAAGGGGTATAAGTGCAAAACTGCTTTTCAACGAGTCGCTCAAACAATGGAGAGCAGAAGCAAAATATCCTAAATCACAGGTAAAGTATACAAAACAAGGTTTTGAACCTCTTACAGAAACCATAATAAGAAACGACAAAGTAGGCATAATCTTGTGGGTTGATAAACCTATAGGTGTCCTTATTCATAACAAAATACTCGCAGATTCTTATGACAACTTTTTTTCACTTCTCTGGAATGCTGCAAAATGATGGAGAAATAAACTGAGGCAAAAGGCCAGCAACAACTGATTCTTTATTTTAAATCCTTTCTTTCCAAAAGAAAGCGTGGATACTATATGCCAAAAAAAATGCCAGAATCTGTTGCGAAGCGGCTGTTCCATAACATGTTCATCTGCATGAACTGCAATGCTCACATGCGCACAACGATGGACAAAGTCAAGAAGAAGAAAATCAAGTGCAGGAAGTGCGGGTCCAAGAACCTCCGCCTGAAGGCAAAAGAGAGGAGAGGGCAGAAGGCCTAGTTCTGCCAGAAGCATTTTATAAAGCTTC
>CAYJMB010000072.1:2249-3366 GCA_964371455.1 uncultured archaeon
AATTGTATCCGATTTATGATATAAATGACCAAACTTATACCTGTGGTCACTTACATGCAGATGGACTGTTAAATGTTTTTAATGTACCCAACAATCGTTTCTTTGAATTTATGGGGAATTATGAAGTAGAGCCTGCCATCAGAATAAATAACTCTTTTTAAATCTAGCAATTAAAGTCATATTCATGCTTCCTTATATCAAATTACTCAGGCCAGCCAATGGCATCATGTCTGCGATCGCAGTGTGGATCGGCGCGCTTCTTGCTGGCGGCGCTGTGATTCCGGGCAGGGAAATAATCTATGGGATGGCTGCTGTTTTCTTGGTATCAGGCGCAGGCATGGTTGTGAATGACATTTTTGACATAAACATTGACAAGCACAACAGGCCGAACAGGCCGCTGCCTTCTGGGAAGGTTTCTGTCACAAAGGCAAATGTGTATGCTGTTTTATTGTTTATTATTGGCAATGTCTTCGGCCTCTTGCTGGGAAGAGAGGCACTCTACGTAACACTGCTGGCAACTGTTCTGCTCATCGTCTATGCATGGAAGCTCAAGAAGGTCTTGTTTGTGGGGCATGTTGTTGTCAGTTTCCTGGTCGCGCTTAGCTTCTTTTTTGGCGGCCTGATTCAGGGCAATCTTTTAGCACCTCTCTGGCTTGGATTACTGGCCTTTCTTGCAAACATGGGGAGAGAGGTCTACAAAACAATAGAAGACATGCTCGGCGACAAAACAGCGCATGTTGACAGCATTGCTCTCAGGCTTGGCACATTCAAGGCCAGGACAGCTGCTTCTGTTTTCACGCTTGCGGCTGTGCTGCTGAGCTTTGTTCCTTATGTTCTAGGAACAATGAATGAGGTTTATCTGTTCTTTGTGATACTCGCTGACATAGCTTTTGTTTCTGCCATAGGCGCGCCTGTGAAATACAGCAGCAAGCTCAGCAAGGTCGCGATGATGATTGCACTGATCGCGTTCATTCTCGGAAGCCCGCAGGTGCAGGCGATCATATGAAGAAGAAAGTCTTTTTCGCCAATAGCAAGGGCGACAAGCTGGTTTTTTGGTTCTAGTTTCGGCGGTTTTTGCAGTGTTATTGCCGCTTCGCAAGCAAAGATTTTCGGGCTT
>CAYJMB010000073.1:0-3269 GCA_964371455.1 uncultured archaeon
TTTTAAAGACGATTGCTATACTCCACTCAATTTCTCAGTATATACAAAAAGTTCTTTATCCCGTCCTTTATGCCGACGCCCTTTACATAAAACGGACTCTGGACAGGGACATTTGTTGCTTTCAAGTGGTTTCTGCCCACTTCCTTGATTATTTCTGCTGCTATTTCGTAGCGCTCTGCTTTTAAGTTTAGTTTTTTCAGAGCATCTTTTCTGAATGCGCGGAAGCCGCTTTCTGTATCTTTAAGATTTGTGCCTGCGACCAAGTTTGTTGTACCATTGAGAAAGAAGTTGCCGAATTTTTTGACAAACGGATAATTTTTAAGATCACGCGCCCCAAGAACAAAATCGTACCCTTCATTTATCTTATTTAAGAATTTGGGGATCTCTTGCGGGTGGTGCTGTCCATCTGAGTCAATTGTTATGACAATATCGCAATTCACTTTCAACGATTCTGCGAAGCCTGTGCGCAAAGCTCCCCCCAAGCCGCGATTAACTTTATGCGTTATGACTGTAGCCCCAGATTTTTTTGCCATTTCCGCTGTTTTATCAGTGGATGCATCGTCCACAACTACAACAGTGCCATATTTTTTGCATTCCTTCACAGCGGCGCCTACTGTTTTCTCCTCATTGTGCGCTGGCATGACTATAACTACTTTCATGATAACATCACTACAGCAACTTTTATATCCTGAACTTTCTGTGCTTCTTCACTTCATACGACAGAACAGAAAGAGATTTCATGTATTCTATTAAAGCTATGCGGGCTATCTCTGATTCTTTCATGCCAAGGCGACTGCATACTTTTTTCAGAATTTTGTGTGTGTCGTCAGATAACTTGAACCTCACGTATGCCATATGTATCCCATCTATACATTATAATGTATACATAATGTATTTAATTGTTGCTAATTTTTCTAATTTTCTAAAAATTGAGAAAGCTTTTTAAGGTGCTTGGCTAATATATTTCCCATTGTCGGGGCTTTTACGGAGTTTTTTACATGGCAGACAAAAGAATCAACAACTTCTCCTGGAAAGTTGCGGGTGCTGCCGGTGATGGCATACTGAGCGCAGGCATGCTTTTTGCCAAGACATGCATGCACGGGGGGCTAAGCGTATTTGCGACAGCAGAATACCCGTCCCTGATAAGAGGCGGACATAATCATTTGGATGTCCGCATAAGCGAAAGAAAGATACATGCGCACACAAAACATCTGGATATGCTTATTGCACTTAATCAGGATTCTGTAGACTACCATGCCTATAAGATAGTTCCTGGCGGCGCTATTATTTACGATGGCGATGAGCTTAAGCTTACAGAGGAGTCTATTGGAAGAAAAGATGTTCAC
Source organism: uncultured archaeon (assembly GCA_964371455.1). Classification (GTDB taxonomy): domain Archaea; phylum Aenigmatarchaeota; class Aenigmatarchaeia; order GW2011-AR5; family GW2011-AR5; genus JACQNX01. The sequence continues at coordinate 1,347 of CAYJMB010000073.1, forward strand.
TTATTTTCTCTTCCTCTAAAGAAGGTCGCTAATGAATATGGCGGCTTGATTATGAGGAATACAATTGCAATGGGTGCGACTATAGGATTACTCGACTTTGATCTTGAGCTTTTTAATCAGGTATTAGCAGACAGATTTGGAAAGAAGAGCCCTGATATAGTTGCTGCGAATGTAAAAGCAGCAAAAGCAGGATATGATTTTGTCAAACAGCATTACGCAGGGACATTCAATTACAAGCTAGAAAAAAAAGAAACTAAAGGAGAGATTTTGCTGACGGGCAATGAAGCGATATCTGCTGGGGCGATTAAAGCTGGTTGCAAGTTTTATGCCGCATATCCTATGACCCCTGCGTCCTCTATTCTGGGCTTCATGGCTGCGAATGAAAAGCAATTTGGCATGGTTGTGAAGCACACAGAAGACGAGATCGCCGCTATTAATATGGCCATCGGCGCGAGCTTTGCAGGTGCGAGAGCTATGGTGGGAACGTCGGGCGGCGGATTTGCTCTCATGGTAGAAGCTTTAGGACTTGCTGCCATCACAGAAACGCCACTGGTTATTGTAGAGGCGCAGAGACCCGGGCCAGCAACAGGCATGGCAACACACAGCGGCCAGGCTGACTTGAGATTCGTCCTGCATGCAGCAACTGATGAATTTCCCAGAATCGTAGTCGCACCTGGAGATGTAAACGAATGTTTTTATGAAACAATAAAGGCATTCAACTTTTCAGATAAATACCAGATACCTGTGATAATTCTCACAGACAAATATCTCGGAGAAAGCTACTGGAGTAATGAAGAGTTTGATACGCAGGGAATTACTATTGACCGCGGGCTGCTGTTGTCTGATGAAGACATGAAAGATGCTAAGAATTACAGACGGTATAGAATCACAGATACAGGCGTTTCTCCACGGACAATACCTGGCATTAAAAACGGCATGTATGTGGCAAGCAGCTATGAGCATGATGAAAAGGGAATGGAAAGGGAAGAAGAGCAGATAAGAGTTGCTATGCACAACAAGAGGTTCAGGAAACTGGAATTCATAGAGCAAGAACTTGAACAGCCGCATTTGCTCGGCTATCAGGACGCGCCTGTGACCATAGTTGCTTGGGGATCTACGAAAGGACCGATAAAAGAAGCGATGAAGATTTTACAGCAAGAAGGAATAAGGTCCAATTACCTGCAGATTCTTTACCTGTCGCCTTTTCCAGCAGACAGGGTAAAGGAAATTCTTTCCAATTCAAAAATAATTGTCGATGTGGAAAACAACAAGACAGGGCAGCTGGCTGGGTTGATAAAAGAGCGCACAGGGATTGATGTGCACTATAAGATATTGAAATATGACGGCCGCGCATTCACGCCGGAAGACCTCGCTGTTGCAATCAAGGATATTATTGAGAGGCGCGCGGAAAAGACTATTGTAATTAACGGCTATATGGAAGCAGAGGCAACAACACTTGACGATATCAGGATGAAGACGTTTAAGGTCGGGAAAATATGACGGGACGAGATGAATGGAAAACGAATACATAATGGAAAGCGCCAAGCCGCGAACATCATGGCTGGATCAATTCAGAATTCCTAACAATTACCCGACATTTGACAAACTGCATAAAAGCACAGGATATGCGCTAAGGAGATATTGAGGTGGAAAAAATGGCAGAAGAGAGGCGATACGGGATTCAGATGGAGCATCTGGGAGAATTATTTGAGGGGAGACATCCTTTACCCAATGGAGAAAGATATGATTGGGATGGAGATGGAAGAGTCGCGTATGTCAGCGAAAAACAACGTAGAAGAGATTACAGAGGAGACCAATCATGCCGACAGTAGCAGACCTGACAACAAAAGAATTGCCGAACTGGTGTTTGGCGTGCGGCGATTTTAACATACTTTTTGCCCTGAAGAATGCTATTGCAGAACT
>CAYJMB010000074.1:0-3252 GCA_964371455.1 uncultured archaeon
GCCCATGCGGTTCTGGGCAGAAATACAAAAGATGCTGCGGGAAATAGGGCTGAAAAATAAACCTTATATATTTCTCTGACTAAAGAAAAGGAATGCGCAAATTTCAGGCCAAGCTCATTTCACTTGTCCGCGAAAAAGAAATAACTTCAAGGGACGCAGCGCTTATCGTCCTGGCAAAAGACGGGCTGAAACCACTGTCTTCTGTGGGTTTTTCTGCTTCCTCCCAGCTTATAGAAATTCTTAGGGAGTACGATATACCTTACACAATCAAGTATGGCAGGATTCATATAGGCAAACTTGCAAAAAGACAAACGCGCAATTTCTATGATGGCGTACATTTCGGCTTCCCAGTCTGCTGCTCCTCTGTCTTCCTGAATTCAGGCGGCTTCTTCTTTTCAAAAAATTCCAGGCACACTTTCTCCTTCCTCTCGCCTTATATTTTTCACATCCCCTGTTCTGGCAGATGCAAAGAAACGAAAAGGCTGGCAATAAAATATATGCACCATCTGAAAAAAAATTATCCAAGAGTCGCAAACCATGTAGAGAAAAATATTTGCTGAGCTGACAGTATCTTTTGTTCAATATTGATAGGAAAAAATTTAGAAACAGGCAAATTAAAATAAATCTTATCTACTCATCCTCATCTTCCCAGTCGCCTTCACCTTCGTCTTCATCGCCTTCGTCATCCCAGTCCTCGTTATCCAAGTCTTCGTCATCATCGTCGTATTTGAATTTCATTCACAGTTCACCTCGTGGTTTGATGTTTAGTTTCTAAAACAACAAGTATTTAAAGATAGTCTGTAGGGACTACCCAGAAATATAAAACTGCCCTTTTAAAAGATTTTCATCGGTCAAAACTTTAAATATAAAGTAAAGACATAATGAATCTGTAGGTTATATTTACTGGCGTTTGGCCAGAATGGGGTGTGGAAATGAAGATCAAGCACTGTTACAGCTGTAAGGATGGCCGCCTTATCAGGCATGGCGCCATGATATTCTGCGGTTTCTGCGGAAAAGAGTTCAATATGCACAAGATTAAGTTCTGAGATGAAGCTTTTCTAAGGGAGAAATTAATAGTGACACCACAAAAGAAGAACAAAACAATCGGCATACTTGGTGGGATGGGACCGGAAGCTTCAGCTAATTTATACATTAAAATGATTAAGTATACTCAGCATAAGTATAGTGCTGTACAGGATTATGACTATCCGCCAATAATCATATACAGCCTTCCTTTGTCGGGTTTTGATGAAACTGGCATTGTAGACAAAGACTCAGTTAAAAGACAGTTGATAGAAGGTGTTAAGAAATTAGAAAATGCTGGGTGCGGTTTGATAATCATTGGCTGCAATACAGTACATATTTTCTATGATGACATGCAATTAGCTGTTAAGATACCGATCTTAAATATTGTTGAAGAAACGAAGAAGAAAATATTGAATTTTGGTTATAAAAAAGTCGGACTATTTGCCTCTGAAAGTACAAATAAAACAAAACTCTATCAGGAAAAATTTGCTGAGAGTGGCATTGAAATTATCTCTCCGAATGAAAAACAACAAAAAGTTCTAAACAAAGTGATTGAACGTGTGATGGGTGGCAACCAAAGAATAGATGACATCATTGTACTAAAAGACATAGCCAGGGATTACGTATTTAAACAAGGCGCAGAAGCAATTGTACTGGGTTGTACAGAAATTCCTCTTGCAATCAATCAAAGCCATACAGATATTAAACTTTTTGATACAACTGAGATTTTAGTACAAGCTGCTGTGGATTTCTCATTGAAAAGATAAGTCGAGAGTTTTGTTAACTCCAGCAACTTCATATCATCTGTTTGCATGCTTCCACAAACCCGTAGAATAGCGGCGACGGGTCTTCCAGACTGGACTTGAATTCCGGATGCGCCTGGGTCGCGACAAAGTATTTGTGATGCGAAAGTTCTATGAATTCCATGAGCTTTGTGCCATCTTCCCTTGTGTGATGGCCGGAAAATACCATGCCATGCTTTTCAATAGCCTCAACGAAAATAGGATTCACCTCATATCTGTGCCTGTGCCTTTCTAGCACAATGTTCGTGCCCTCAATTATGCCTTTCCTGAAGCCGTCTTGCATCGCAGTAATTCTTTGCACGTCCTTTTCCAGGCGCCCTGTTCTCCTGTAAACATCAAGAATCTTTGTGCCGGATTTCAGCACTGCGCCATAAGCGCCCAGCCGCATGCTCGCGCCATACATGCTTTCTGCAAGGACGTGCTTCTGCGTTGGCAGAATGTCAATGACAGGATGCTTTGTGCCTGCGTCCACTTCTGTTGTATTCGCATCCTCCATGCCGCACACGTTTCTGGCGAATTCAACCACAGCGAGCTGCATGCCATAGCAAAGGCCTAGATAAGGGATGTTATTTTCGCGCACAAATTTTATGGCTGCGATCTTGCCCTCAACACCGCTGGAACCAAACCCGCCAGGCACTATCACGCCATCATAGGATTTTAAGACAGAGAGCTGCGCTGGATTTTTCTCAAATGCCTTAGAATCAACCCACATGATCTTTGCGCCCGCGCCAAAATTAGCTGCAGCATGTTTTATCGCTTCATTCACTGAGATGTAAGAATCAACAAGAGAGAAGTCACCGATGTCCACGTATTTCCCCACTATTGCAATATTCAGCGTTCTGGCAGGGTTGCGGATACTGTCCACGAGTTTTTTCCAGCGCGTCCAGTCCGGCTGTTTGCGTGGCTGCAGTTTTAATTTTTCAATGAGCTTCCTGCCTAAGTCCTCAGCTTCAAAATTCAGCGGCACCTGATATATTGTGTCCACATCAGGCGCAGATATTATGTGGTCTGCATCAACATTTGAATTTGCTTCTATTTTTTTCTTTCTCACATCATCCAAGCGCATGCCTGCCCTGCAGAGAACAAAATCCGGAAAAATACCTGCCTCATTCAGCATGCGGATAGCCTGCTGGGTAGGTTTTGTTTTCATCTCGCCGATATTGTAGGGCACAGGCAGGTAAGTGACAAGAATATGACTGACATTCTCTTTGCCAAGCTCCATCTCCATACTCTTTGTGGCAAAGAGGTAGGGCATGTTCTGGTAATCCCCGACTGTTCCCCCGATCTCAACAAGCACAATGTCAAATCCCTGGCCAGCTTCCTTTATCCTCCGCTTGATCTCATTAGGCACATGCGGTATCACTTCCACAGTCTGCCCCAGAAATTCTCCTCTCCGTTCCTTGTCAATGAGCTCCTTGTAGAC
>CAYJMB010000075.1:0-3179 GCA_964371455.1 uncultured archaeon
AAGGTCGATGCAAAATTTGTTTTGGTAATAGAGAAAAATGCTGGTTTTGAGCGGCTGCACGAAGACAAGTTCTGGCAGAAGCACAAGTGCATACTTATCGGAACCGGAGGGCAGCCTTCCCGCGGGACAAGGCTGCTGATACAAAGGCTCAACGACGAGCATGACTTGCCCATATACGTGATGACGGACGCGGATTCGTACGGATTCTATATTTATTCCGTAATAAAATCGGGCTCGATATCGCTAGCGCACGTTTCAGATCGCATTGCAACACCAGAAGCAAGGTTCATAGGGCTGACTATATCCGACATCTACAAATACGACCTGAAAAAAGCCACGATCAAGGCAAAAGAAGTTGACATCAAAAGAGCAAAAGAATTGCTGAACTACGAATGGTTCGCCAAGAATCCGAAGTGGCAGAAAGAAATAAACCTTATGATTGAGAAAGGCGTCAAAGCGGAAATAGAGGCATTATCACATCTGGGTCTGAAATTCATGGGAGAAAAATACCTGCCGGACAAGATCAAGAACGAGGACTTTCTTGACTGATTAAGGTTTGCACCGTCTCTTTGGGCTTTTCCTGTAGTTAATTACTTGGAACAGAATTATTCCAGTCACAACAACTCCCAAGCCTTGGCCAAAAAAGATCACCCAGTCGTTTCTTAATATTCCATAAGCAGTCCATAAGAGGCATACCTGATAACTGCTATAAAATCAAGCCCAGAAAGCACCATTAGATAGCATTATCTGATAGTTTTTAAATACTTCGTGAAATGTTATAGTGGCTATGCCCCTGTAGCTCAGAGCAAATCCCTTTCTTGTAAGAAAGGTCTTTGCATGTCCCAAAGAACATGCAAGGATATTACAAGAAGATTGGGATTGCGAGAAATAGGTAGAGCACCTGTCGTTCTAACAACGGGTGAAACTGTTAATCAGGTTGTCGACGGTTCGAGAGGATTCAAATCCCGAAATTCCGTCCGGGGGCGCTTTTTTCTTTATATTTCTTCTTGCAGAGAAATCCAGCATGGCAATAAAGGTCATCTCTTTCGATATCGACGGCACACTTATGGATTTCGACTACAACAGGGCTTTCTGGGACGAGGCGGTGCCCCATATTTACTCCAAAAAGCACAAAATTGCACTGGATGAAGCAAAGAAAATCGTCTTCAAAGAATTTAGAGCTGTAGGGCAGAAAGACATAAGATGGTATAAGCCGTCGTTCTGGTTCAGAAAATTCGGCATAGGCTATTACAAGGCCGTCATACAAGACCTCAAGCATCACATCAGGCTGTACAAGGATACTATACCTTCTCTGAAGGTTCTCAGCAAAAAGTACAGGCTTATCGTCATTTCTGCGAATACTCGCGAATTTATAGAAATAAAACTGAAGGCGGAAGGCATCAAGAAGTTCTTTTCTGACAGTTACTCTGTAATTGATAAATTCAAAGGAGCGAAATCGTCAAAAGTATTTACTATTTGAACCAAGGAAAGTTGGCGTGCATGCATTCATGCTTGAGAGAGGCGACAGGCACGCGCTTTTTCATAAACCGCGCTACATGAAAAAAGTGGCGCCAACTCATCTCATAACAAGCTTAAGTGAATTACCGAAGAAAATAAAATATCTGAAAAAAATGGATAAGCGCAACAAGGGGTGGTAGCTCAGCCTGGGAGAGCACTTTGAACGAACGCATGTTCCTCAAGCTCAAACGGCTGAAGACCGTGATGTAGGTAAAACGTTACCTATGCGGGATGTGTCATGGGTTCAAATCCCATTCACCCCACTTTCTTTATATAAATTCCAAGCATAGTAAATACATGGGCTATGGCAGAGGCAGGGATTTTGTCATAAACAACGGCAAGAAAATATCCGTCTTTATTCTCTTTGCCGGCGTGGTATTCTCGCTGTTCACCGTAAGCAGGCACATAACAGGGCTAACGACTGACGTGGAAAAAATCCAGCAAAACTTAGAGGGTGCGCAGGATTCTGTGAACTTCATAATGCAGGAACGGGAGAGCTGCTATAGCGACCTAAATTATGCAAGAGACAGTTTCAATAATTGTCAGTCAGATTTGGGAAAAGCGAACACCAACCTTAATTTATGTAATGTTCAAAAGGAAGACGCACAAAAATCTTATTCTGCCTGTTTAGAAGATAAAAAAACTGCAGAAAACCGGCTGGTGTCAAAGACATCGGACTACGACGAGCTTGCAAAGAATTCCGTGAGGGGACTGTGCTGCAGCTTCTCTGATTTCCAGAGCGGCGCTATCGAGCAGTGGTCTATTAAGAATAACAGCATTGTTTGCAGCGGCAACTTTACTGTAAACTGCACAAGCGGCGAAGTGAAAAGGTAAAGCTTGACTGGTGTTAACTGATCAGTATTAAAACTTTGCGATATTATTTGAATTGAATGTGTAGCATAAGAGCTTACCTGCGGGTGATTTCTGCTACATTCTTTGGTGATTGAAATGGGAAAAAAGAAGCATAAGCAACATAATCAGGGACAGAATAAAGATAAGGAACTTCTAGAAAAAGCTGAAGACTTTGATGAAAAGCTCGAATATGTTCAGTGGGAGCAACCAAAAGAAATAATTGACACAATTCTTGAAGGCGACAAAATTATTGTCTGGAAAGATTTTGACAAGGTATACGAGCCTGGATATTACGGCAAGCAGCTTGGCGACAGGCTTGAGCTTGCATTGGTGGAGGCATGCATTCTGCTAAAAAGGGGACGGATTAGAGTCCTGAAAGAAGGAAACCCAATGACTTTTGAGGAGCTTTTCAACCATGCCGCCTCTCTTGATTCCAGATTTTCGCATAAGTATAGGGTTTATGAGGACCTGCGCGAGCGAGGATTGCTCGTCAGGACAGGGTTCAAGTTCGGCTGCGATTTTCGCGTTTATGACAGGGGCGTCCAGTTGAAAAAAGGGCCGAAATCTGCGAAAGAGCATACAAAATGGATTGTCTTCTCTGTTCCGGAGGACTTTACTATGTCATTTCAGGAGCTTTCACGCTCGGTTAGATTGGCACATAACATACGAGCTAAAATGTTGTGGGCAATTGTTGATAATGAGGCCGACGTCACATTTTATCAGATTCTGAGAATCAAGCCCTAGGCCAGTTATCTAAATTGCTAAGAAGAGTACAATCATTCTGGAGGTTTGGCAATGAAAGTAAAGGA
>CAYJMB010000076.1:0-3173 GCA_964371455.1 uncultured archaeon
TGAAATGCTTCATGGAAAATACGAAATTGTTGCTAAAAAAGAACAAACTGATAAGGACAATAAAAAAGCACACCATAAAGAAAACGGACATTTCTTATATGAAAATAATATCGCTTTCGGCGCAGTAATGATTCTGGTCTTATTGTTAGTAGTGAACAATTTTATGATAACCACTGCATTTGCAACTACTAGAATAAGTGGTTCTAGTCTTAATGGTGGCAGTGGCGAAACGATATCCATAAAATCAGGTTTTGAATACGGGCCTAAAGTAACCCTAAAGCCTATGCCACTTGCGACTGGCGAAAGCGCGAGATTTGAGGGCTACAGATCAATAGTAAAGCCGTTGCCGACTATAAGCGAATTAGAGATAACACCTTCTGCCGGCGATGTAGTGCAGGACCTTGTAAACAATGTTATCCCGCATGGCACACCGTGGTACGGACAAGAAGCAGGCGTTACTTTCGATGATCCTATACAGGCGCAGCAGCTGTGGGCAAAAGGCAGAACAATACAGCTAAGCCCGGAAGAGCAGAAAAGGTGGGAAAGAATAGTCAATTCGTTTACATGCGATTATTGCTGCGGTTCTCCGCAGAATCCGACTATAATAACAAGGTGCGGCTGCGCGCATTCGGCAGCTGCACAGGGCATGGCGAGATGGTTTATAAAGAATTACGGCGACAAATATTCTGATGAGGAAATATACGGGGAAATGGCAAGATGGTACGCACTGTGGTATCCTGGACCTACTGTAAAGAGAATAGCGCAAGAATTAGAGGTTGCTAACTAGGTGAATTAAATGGTTACGAGCAAAAAGAAAGTCAGCGATAAAATGCTGGGGGTCATGATAGGAATAGCATTAACAATTAGCGCTATAGGGGTAATTAGCGCTGTATCCGTTTCTTACGCGCATGATCGCGATGCGAATAACATGATGGGCAATGATATGATGTCTGGCGATATGATGCCGATGATGCACTCCATGATGATGAATGGCGGAGAAAGCATGATGGACGACTCGAATGGCATGATGAATTGCATGTCGATGATGAAAAATCATCCTCAAATGACGCAGGAAGAAATCGACGGAATGCTGAAATCGATGGACAAGAATGGTGATGGTCTGTGCGACTATTGCGGAATGTCCGTAGAAATGTGCAGAAAAATGATGGGTTCATAATGGTGATGAAAATGAAAAATAAAAAGCAAAAGAAAGGCGGCTGTTGCTAATGGAACGAAAAGAATTGCTGATGACGCTGATGATAGGCGTACTGCTGCTTACAACAGCCATGCAAACGGTATCGTTGGCAGGTTTGAGCAACGGGCAAGTGTCTGTACCGGCAAAAAGTGTTGCGTCAAGCCCAACGACAAGCGCCGCGCCTAGTACATCAGGCGGATCATCTGGAAGTTTAGCAAACCTGCCAAGCATGGTAGGCGGCTGTTAGCTGAAAAACAGACAGAAGCGCCGAAGGTGCTTCTATGCACACATGGTTGATGATGAATGAGCAAGAAAACACTAGATGTTATTCTATATATTTTTGTAGCGTTGGCAATCGTAATTTCTATTGTAAATGTTTCGCTCATCGCAGGCCGCAGCGAGAAAGTCAACGAGGCTATTAGGCTAGCCGAACAGCAAAATCAGCCTGCTAAACTTGAATTAATAAAGATTAGTGCTTCTTCTTGTCAAGACTGTTTTGATATAACCCCCATTGTGGAAAATTTGAAGAAAGCCAACGTTAATATTACTTCTGAAAAGACTGTAGATTTCTCATCGGCAGAAGCGAAGCAGCTTATTGGACAGTACAAGATTGAGAAGTTACCTACTATTCTGGTTCTAGGCGAAGTCGACAAGTCTTCTGTAGTTAATTTGTGGAACCAGAACTGGCAAGTAGAGATGAAGAACGGCACGCAGGTTTCAGCAATCTATTCTGCTGTTGCTTTGCCGTACTTTGACGCTTCCGGTAATATTAAGGGGCTGGTTACGTTAACCCATATTTTGGATGAATCATGCCCCAAATGCGCAGACCTTACGCAGGTAATAAACTTTTTCAAGCAGAAAGGTGCAAAGTTCTCGAGCGAGAAAACAATTGATTACACATCCCAAGAAGCCAAGGACCTGATAGCTAAATTTGGAGTCCAGAAAGTCCCTGCACTGATTATTTCTAAGGATATTTTAGACTATCCGGCTATAGCGCAGGTATGGAATCAGCTGAACGCTACTGAGAAGCAGGGCTTCTATGCGCTGCACACTACTGCTCCTCCATATAGGGACTTGACAACAAATAAAATAGAAGGTTTAGTGTCAGTAATATATCTTAATGATAGTACATGCTCAAGCTGCTACAACGTTCAAGTTAACAGGCAAATTCTGGAAAGAAACTTCGGCTTGGTACTTGTAAACGAAACTACTGTTGACATAAGTTCGGATTCTGGAAAATCACTCATAAAACAATATAACATTACTAAGGTTCCAATTATGCTTGCTTCTCCGGACGCTAATCTGTACGCAGGATTTATCCAGGTGTGGCCTCAGGTTGGTAATGTTGCCAAAAATGGATGGTTTGTAATGAGAAATCCAGAAATATTGGGAACGTATAAAAATTTGTCTTCAGGCCAAATAGTTTCACCCCAACAGCAAAGCGGTGGTTAAATGAGTACTGCGAAACCACAATCCAACGTAGTGTTGGGCATAGCCATAATAGCGGTCATATTTGTTGCAGGATTAATTTACGTCCAATTCACAAAACAGAATGAAGTAGCAGATAACTATAAAATTGCAGCACCAGAAGAGGTCGTTAGGCAGTATTTTACTTCTTGGAACAACAAAGATTGGCCGAATGTGTATGCAACTATTTCCGACGGCTTCAAGAAAATAGACCCCAATGCGAAAGACTTGGCCACATTTAGAAACTTTTCAAGCGCGCAGGGTATAGAAGTCATTAACGTATTGATCATAAGAGAAACATCTAATGACGGCACAACGGCAAGTGTGGATTATTCTGTGGAATTTATTTTGTCAGATGAAAGTAAACGGCCGTTTAGCGATAGGTTTACTCTGAAATATAGGCAAGGAGACATAATTCCTGGATGGAAACTGATACATCCATACGGACCTAATATTGATACTTCGTAGGTGATTATAATTAAGAAAAAATTAACGAACGCCAAAACCAAAG
>CAYJMB010000077.1:0-3158 GCA_964371455.1 uncultured archaeon
CTTCACATTGTAGCGCATGCCGATTTTCTTTGCGAGCTTCATGTAGCGCCTTGCGAGATCATCCGGCGCTTTTTCTGCCTCGCTGAAAAGTATCTCAATCCGTTCCTTTGCTATCTTTGTCTGGTACTCTGGCTTCTTCCGCGAGCGCTCTGGCATATCTATTATTTATTTTAATGACTTTTATAATAGACTTTCATAAATTCTTCATTTCTGCCGTTAGCTGCATCGCCTTCATTGCAACCGCACCAGCGCCTAAAAGGCCGACATCGGTCCCCAGGCCACAGAGCCTGATCCCGCGAGGCGCTGCTCCGCATGAATTCATTTTGTAATTTGAAAGTAGAACGTCCCTGACTTTTCCCACGAACGCCGCTCCCCAGCCATATGTTATGCCGCCTCCAATCGACACATGCCTAGGCAAGTGACCATAGTGCATAATCATGCAAAAAAGCCCATTGCCCAGATTTTCAGCAACTTCGTCCTTTATTTTCTGCGCTGCAGTTTCCGGCCTGATGCTGTACCGCTTTTTGATGCATTTCCCGCCTGTATAGCTCTCCAGGCAGTTGACTATTCCGCAGCCGCATACAACATCTTCAATGCCGCTTGTCTGTCCGGCGAATGTCAGATGCGCAAATTCAGGATGACTGCCATCTCTGTTTCTGAAAAGTTTCCATGAGCAGCTGCTGTCTTCAATAAGCAGCCCTGCTCCCAGCCCGGTGCTCACTGTTATGTACAGAAAAGGCAGCCTCTTTGTTTCTGCTTCATTGTATTTGTCGAACAGTAAACCAGCCATTGCCGCTGCATCTGTGTCGTTCTCCATGACAACTGGCACCCCGATATCCTGGAGTTTTTCTTTGAGATTGAAATTTCTCCATCTTGGAAGGTTGGGAACTATTTTTTCGAAATAGCCTCCATTTTTCCCGCCGCGGATGTCAGGAGCCCCGATGCCCGCAGCTTTGACAGACTTTTTATGAAGTGCTCCACTGCCTTGTTTCTTTGTCAACTCGTCCAGCGCATTGTAAATCCAGTCCACACACTTGTCAGGGTTTTTTGGTGTGGCTGTTGTTTTCCGCTGGAGGATTTTGCCGCCTGTCATAAGGCCTGCGTCTGTTTTTGTCCCGCCGATATCAACCGCATAAAAAATGTCCATAAAATCACTCAGAAATGTACCTCAGAATTGGTTCGTACTTTTCCCCTAAAATTTTCAGCAGGCCATCTGGCCTTGAAAAATTAGCCCGAAAACAACGAAGTAATGAATTGTTGCCGACATAAATTTCAGTCAGTGCTACAAGGCCCTGGTCAACAAATGGTTCAAGTATTTCATGAACCTCGTATTGTTTTACAGCACCGTAATTCCTTTTATAGGAAATAGCGGCAGCGATAACAGAAGGAGAAAAGTACAGGTCTTCGCCAAAAAATTCTCCCAAATATACTAACCATCTTAGTGTTTCGTATCTGGCATCATTCCAGTCCTTCTCACTCATCCGCTTTTTCATGCTGATATTACGCATTTTTAGATAATGGCTCTTTTGGTGCAAAACCAGAATATTGGTTCAATCTCTGAAACATATGCAAACAGCTACGATTTCTGCGGCCTTTTGGAGTTAAACTTTCTTCCATTTCGGGCCATGTGGCGTGTCTTCCAGGAAAACGCCCTTCTCTTTCAGCTGCCTTCTTATCTCGTCTGCGGCTTTGAAATCTTTCACGCTCCTGAAATGTTCGCGAAGATCAATGAGCTTTTTTTCCTCCGGCGTCAGCTCTGCCTTCTTTTCTTCTATGATGCCCAAGATTTTGTTGATGCCGGCAAAAAAATTCTCGACATCGCCAAGGCTTCTCTTGTCTGCCCTGCCTGCGTCTATCTCCTTATTTACGATCTTCATGCATTCGAACAGCACCGCAAATGCATTGGGCATGTTCAGGTCGTCGTTGATGGACTTCATGAAGTTTGTCTTTGCTGTTTTCACCGCAGCCTCTATCTTTGCATTCTTTTTCCCGTCAGTGCCTAAGTTCTTCAGCCTGAATATAAAATCTTGTATGCTCTGCAGCGCGTTCTCCGCATCTTGCAGCGCAGCAAGCGTGAAATTCATCTGGCTCCTGTAGTGCACGCTCAGGCAGAGATATCGGAAAGCAAGGGGCGAAAAGCCTTTGGCCCTGATGTCATTGAGCGTGTAATAATTCCCCAGAGATTTTGCCATCTTCTTCCCGTCAACAAGCATGAACTCGTTGTGCAGCCAGAACCGCACGAATTTTTTGTCTGTTGCAGCCTCGCTCTGTGCTATCTCATTTGTATGATGCACTGCTATGTGATCCACCCCGCCGCAGTGTATGTCTATTGTCTTGCCTAAATACTTCATAGACATGGCAGAGCATTCTATGTGCCATCCGGGGAAGCCGCGGAAGTTGATTTTTGCTTTTTTCATGTTCTGCTTGTTTGGCAGAATTGATGTTTCCAGTATCTGGATATTTTTGTTTTTTTCTGAAATTCTGATGACATCATTAAGGACGTCATCACCAACAATAAGCTCATCAACAAAATCCCATTCCATGTCCCTTTTCTTGTCCGGAGGCGAGAATTTCCAGAGTGCGAAATCCGTGTGACTTCTCTTGCCTTCTGCCATCTCCACACGCGCTCCAGCTTTCAGCCCCCTGACATGGAGCTTGGCAAGCTTGCCATAGTCCCTGAGCTTGGAGGTGTCAAAATAAATGCCATCCTCAATGATATACGTGTAGCCCTTCTGCTCCAGCGTCTTAACCAGCAGTGTCATTTCCTCAATGTGATCAGTAGCCCTGCACCAGACTTGCGGCTCTTTGATGTGCAATTTTTTAATATCCGCCTTGAATGCATCAATGTAAAAATCTGCAACCTGCCATGCAGTCTTGTGCTCCCTCTGCGCACCGATCTCCATCTTGTCTTCGCCCTCATCGGCGTCAGAAACAAGATGCCCGACGTCAGTGAAGTTCATTACATGCCGTACACTGAACCCGCTGAATTCCAGCACCCTTCTCAGCAGGTCTTCAAAGATGTAAGCCCTCAGGTTGCCAATATGCGCATATTGATAAACAGTAGGCCCGCATGCGTAGAGCAGCACTTCCTTGCCCTTGAGCAGCTTGAAGACCTGTTTCTTGCGCGCAAGCGTGTTGTAGAGCTTCAGCATGATAAT
>CAYJMB010000078.1:0-3098 GCA_964371455.1 uncultured archaeon
GCTGCTCAATGTCGCCACGTAAAAGGAAGTTTGTTACAACTACACCACTAATTATAACTAAAGCTATTATTCCTATTGCTATCCAGACGATTTTGGTTTTGGCGTTCGTTAATTTTTTCCTCATATGATCGCCTAAGAAATATCCACATTTGGCCCATAAGGGTGAATCAATTTCCATCCCGGGATTATGTCCCCCTGCCTGAATTTCAGCGTATAACTGTCGCTGAAAGGTCGTGTGCTTCCATCGCTCAGAGCAAATTCGACTGAGTAAGCAACTGTCGCCGTACTGCCGTCATTCGATTCTTCTTTTATGCTTATTATTTTGACGCCTTCTATGCCTTGCGAGCTTGCAAAGTTTCGGAATGCTGTTAAATTCTTAGCACCGGGGTCAATATTTTTGAAGCCATCGGAAATAGCAGCATACATGTTCGGCCAGTCTTTTTTCGACCACGATTCAAAATACTGCCGGACTACTTCTTCAGGCGATGAAACCCGATACGATTGCTCTGTTGTTTGCGTCAATTGAACGTAAGCCACACCTATAACAGCAATTATTATGAGTATAACAAACCCTGCCAACAGGATTTTTTTGTTGTCTGTTTTAGCCATATATAAAACCTTTAACAAAGCAAGTATAAATCAAAAAATTTCATCTCAGATTATAGTGAAGTTGCCCTGCATGCCCTGCTGCCTGTGACCTTCGACAGAGCAGTAGAATGAGAATGTGCCTGTTTGGTTGGCAACAAATTCTACTGTTTCAGATGCCCGTGGCTGCAACCTGCTTGTTTTAACGCCCAGTTCATCTATTACAAGGTCGTGCTCAGTTGTTCCAGCATTAACAAAGCTCAGCCTTACTGTTTCACCTTTGTTTACCGTGATCGAGGATGGCTGAAATTCAAATTCGCCGCCGTATACCGTTATCTCGTTCACAACGATACCTTTTGCCAGATCTCTGTAGGACCCAATGAGCCCAGGATTTCTCATCACATACCAGCCGTCTTTTTCCACAGACCCGGCCTGTGGCCACACTTGTATAAACCTTTCATATTCCGCAGCGTCAGGAGAAACAATTATGACAGGCACCTTCGTTATATTATACTGTTTTAGAAGTGATTTGCCATACTCAGAGCTCATGTTTGTTACGGTCTCATTATCAAGGACAATGCCAAAGTTTCTTACTAGAATCTGGTTGTTAAGCCGCACGTCATAGCAGCTTGAGCATGTCTCGTCTTTGAGATAAATGACATCCACAAAGCCCTTTATCTGATTTGTTGCTGTGTCCCTGTAAGGCGGTGCTGTTGTGTGCAGCGCGTAGAAGCCCTGTTTTTCTGTCACATTAAGCTGCGGCCAGACTTCAGCTATAGATTCATAGTCTGTTATGTCCTTTGATATTATAAGCGCTGGGATTTTCTGGATGGCAAATTTTGATATCAATTCCTGCGCTTCCGGAGAGGTGTAGTTTATTGTCTTTTCCGATGAGAATTTGACATTGTTCTTCTTGAAAAAGCCTATTACTGCTGCCAGGCTTGCACATTTCTTGCATGACGGGTCTATTATATGCGTCAGGGAAACAACGCCCCTGACGTTGCCCTCTGCGTCTACATAAGGCGGATTAACTGCCGAATAAACATACGACTGGATATCATCGACAGTCGTCAAATTCCAGTTTTGTCTCCAGAGACTAGAGACTCCGGACTTGTTGACTTCACCGCTCACTATCACCGTCGGCAGTCTTTCTATATGATAAGCTTCAATTAGCTGTTGTCCTTCAGGAGATGAAAAATCTACAGACCTCTCAGAAGTAATGTTCGAGGTTGATTTCCTTACCTGTTCTGCGACAGGCTCTGCATCAAAACAATCCTCACACGAAGATGCGACGATCTTTATGATTTCAAGCCTTGCCGGCGTTTCCTGCTCAGCAACATCCTGCACAGAAATTCTGCCTGTTATGAGCAGAATATTTGCAGCAGAGAACACTATCGTAAGCGCAAACAATATATAAATAAGCGTATTAAACGTTTTCATATCTGTCTACCACACGATTGTCTTTGAATTATGGTCTTAGCATCCGCCTACCATGCTCGGTAGTTCTGACAGGCTTCCCGCTGAGCTGCCGGAAGACTGTGAGGAACCTGATGCAGGGGCAGGGCTGCTTGTTATAGTCCTTCCTGTTATCGCAGGTCCGCTGCTAAGGCTTGCCAGTGCTACCGTCTGCATTGCTGTCGTAAGCAGAAGCACGCCTATCATCAGCGTCATCAGCAGTTCTTTTCTTTCCATTAGCAACAGCATCCTTTCTTTTGCTTTTTATTTTTCATTTTCATCACCACTATTAACCCATCATTCTTCTGCACACCTCAACGGACATTCCGCACATATCACACTGCCCGTCGCTGTCTTTATCCATGGATTTCAGCATATTCTCTATTTCTTGTTGTGTCATTCCATAATTTTTCATCATCGACATGCAATTCATCATGCTGTTAGAATCGCCTATCGTGTTTTGTCCGCCCATCATCATTAAGTGCATCATATCGTTATTCATCATGTTACCCATCATCCCATCCATGCTTCTATGCGCGGATGAAATAGATATAAGATTTATTATTCCTATTGCACTGACCGCTATTGCTATGCCGATTGCAATCCCTATCATCTTGTCATTGCCTGATTTTCTTTTCATTCGATCATCTCTTTTCTGCCCAGTTATATACAAGAGCAAAAATATAGCCAAGTATATAAGCAGCAATTAGGCTGACTACGAGTCCTACCAACATCATCATCGGGCTCATCCAGAAGCCCGGATACATGTAACCAATCATAGACGGCTGTCCCATCAGTCCGTGCCATAGATACGCTATTACGCATATGATAAATACGATTACAGCAAATGTCATTGCTAATGCATTTGGGTTTAGTGTTTCTTTTTTCATTGTACCACCAATAAAGCCCTAATTAGCAGCGTTGAGTTCTTGGACTATTCTTTTCACCGTCGGGCCGGGATACCATAAAGCATACCACCTTGCCATCTCGCCGTATATTTCCTCGTCAGAATACTGGCTGCCGTAATTCTTTATGAACCATTTTGCCATGCCCTGCGC
>CAYJMB010000079.1:0-3095 GCA_964371455.1 uncultured archaeon
ATCTTTCTACTGGTCGCCTCTTATCCCCCATCTTGCGAAAGGGGACTTCTCGGCGACAAAGTTAAATCAAAAACTCATCCAGATCACGCTGTGTTATTTCTCCGACGAGATTCGTGAGCATTATTTTCCTTACTTCTTCCAGCTTTCTTGTATGGCCGAGCACAAAGCCCAGCTTGACCCACGCTGCCTCGGGGTGCATGTCTTCTGCTGGGATGGCATTTGTCTCGCTGAAGAGGATGCGCAGATTTGTGTAGACATTTGTGTTCACGCGGCCGTAAATGGTTTGCGTTGCAACGACAACAGGTATTTTTTGGCTTATTTCTTTTATTGCCGGAATCCATGGCTTTTTTGCCTGCGTCGGTACATGGCCAAAACCTGTTGCTTCAAGGACAATGCCTTTGTATTTGCTTGCAAGGTACTCGAGGGTCTCTGGATCTGAGCCTGGATAGACTTTCTGTATCGCAACTTTCTCTTCGAATTTTGTGTCTGCAACTGCTTTGCCGCTTTCTCTTTTTCTGTAAGTGTTCATGATCTCAATATTTCCGCTGGGGTGGACTTTTGCTAATGGCAAATCATTTATAGGCCTGAATGCGTCGCGGCGCGATGCGTGCATTTTTCTGACCTTGGTACCGCGGATGAAAAAGCAGTAGTCATCGTTCATGGTTGCGTGCATGCATGTGCCTACTTCTGCGATGTCGCCGACGGCAAGGTGAGCAGCGCAGATGAGATTCATGGCACTGTCTGTAGAACCGCGGTCGCTGGAGCGCTGGCTGCCTACAAGGACAACGGGCTTTGGTGTTTTCAGCATGAAGGAGAGCGCTGCTGCTGTGTAATGGAGCGTGTCGGTGCCGTGGGTCACAATTGCGCCAAGAGCGCCTTTGTTCAGTTGCTTTGCTATTTCTTCTGCCAATTTTGTCCAGTCTGAAGGCTCCATATCCTCGCTCATTTTTGTGAATGGTTGCGTGAGATCGATATTTGCTATGTTTCCTATTTCAGGTGTCTTTTTCATGAATTCTTCCGACGTCATGAGGGCCTTGACAGCGCCTGTTGTGTAATCTATTTTTGACGTGATCGTGCCGCCTGTTGTGACAAGGGCAACCAAAGGAAGGGATTTGTCAAAGCGCACAATCTCTTTTTGTTTTGTTGTGAATATCTTGTGTTTTTCTGCTGGCAATTTTTTAATTTTGGCATCGCTGACATCAAGGCCAACATTATAACCATTGTCTAATTTAACGACCAAGATATTGGCGTCGCCTGTGTTGGGCATGATGATGCCCTCGTAAACTTCGCTGTCTTTTTCTATGGCGATGCGGTGGCCTATTTCTATGCTATGTTTTTTGAGAAGTTTTATGATTTCTGGAGAATAGTCTGTCATGATTGATAATTTGGGAAAGAGTATATAAAAATAGAATTTTTTGTTTCCCCGCTTTCGGGAACAGGAATAATCTCATTCTCTCTTAATTCTTAATTCCATTTTGTGCGGGTCAAATTCCACCAAGACTGTTGCGCCTGCTGAGAAGAACAGATCGAGTTTTTTGGGTATCTTTCATCTCTTTGCCACAACTACATTTCATAATTATTTCCTCCTGCTTCTCTTTCATAAAAATGTCTTGTAAACTTCAACGGCTTTTTTCTTATTTCAGCTGCTTCTTGTTCTGAAAGCCTCATGTTCATACCTTTGATTAATATTTTTTATATTAAACTTTTATATATAAATCTATGCTTCAGTAAATTTCCACCACAATTTCCTTGATCTCGCGAAAGCTCCTGTCTCCTGTGATGAACTTGGTGCACTGCTCGTGCAGGGCTGTTGCTATGTGGATGCAGTCAAAGTATGTGAGTTTTTTTTCTATCTTTCTCCTGTATTTTGCACGAAGAATACCGGCTTGTTTTGCTATCTCGTCCGAAACGGGAATGACTATCAAATTTGGCAGCGATTCAATATAATAAATCACTTCTTCTGCCCTCTCCCTGCCGCGCTTCCTTTTCAGATGAAAAGCGAGCTCGGTCAGCAGGATGGAAGAGACAACGCCATTGACCTCGCCGGACTTTATTGCCTGCAGGTAGCTGTGCGCTTTTTTTGCATATTCCTCATTTCCTGACAGAATGTCCATGAAGACGAATGTGTCCAGATATATTTTTTCTTTGGGTTTTTCTGTTTTTTCCGGATTATTTTGTTTTTTTGATTTTGTCATATGTATCAACATCGTAAGAGTAGGTTAAATTTAACCTACTGATACCTCTGGTATTTCTTTTTTTACATTTTACTGACGCACTTTAAACTACAACAATATCATCGCTTAACTGCTGCTCATCTACTCAGGCTTGATCTCGCGGCGGATATTTTTCATGGCGACAGTTCTGCCTGTCTCTGCGAGAGCACTGAGGGGGTCATCGGGCTTTTTCATGACTATCAGCTTGTTCTCGTGCTTGTGCATCACGACTACTGTGCCCTCTGCAAAACCCAGGGCGTTGCGCAGGTACTTCGGAATGACGACCTGGCCTTTACTGGAAACTTTTGCTTCTTCCATAACAAATCCCTTTCTTTCCCGAAAGAAAGGTCTTTGTATTTCCCAAAGAAAGGGGAACACAAAGATCTTCTTTGTTAATTTTCTTCTATATCTTACTTTTTTCTATTTATTTTTACTTTCTTTTATTAAGTAAGTTTTTCTTCTATTTAAAGTTTACTTTGACTTCGGTTACTGACAGAAATTCCTTATCTTGCCAGTAGCGAAATATCTCCTCAGCGCTACCACAATCATAATATTCTGGGAAAATAACGAAAAGAAGGTGAATTGTTTGCTGACCCGCATCCCAGGTGAGAACTATGACAAGGCTGTTTCCCCAGTTGAGCACACAACAGAGTCCCAAACAGGATCTCAGAAGCAGCCTTGCGGCTCTTTCTTCGCCGAGGGCATACCTGGAATTTGCGCTCACGCACAAGCTTAGCCAGGAGCAGATAAGGGAAGTCGCTGTTTTGTTCCTCAGCAAATTCGGGCAGCATGTGCCCAGGACATTGCCGCTCTTTGATATTACATACGACGACCTGATCTCGCTGCTCGCTCAGACAGCGAACAGGTATGAAAGAGGGGAAT
>CAYJMB010000080.1:0-3062 GCA_964371455.1 uncultured archaeon
AGACAACCGTACTCGTTTGAGGAGATAAGGCGCTTTGCTATTTTTGATGACGGTGGCGCAAAGAGGGAAGTGCTTGAAGAAACTGGCCTCATTCTCAAATCTGCAAAAGTGATCTCTGTGTCCAATGAAAGTTGATGATCTGCCAAGGCCTATATTTTTCCCCAGCGAGAAAATTCTCAAGAACTACCTAGAGAAGGAGTTTTACAAATACTGATGACGGTTCTGCTAACTTATGCATAAACAGGGCTCTTCAGCCTCTCCATGTAGCCGCAGCGCTTGCAGACCTTGCTGCCCATGACATACTCAATAAGATGGTTGCACCTTTCCACGTTCATGATTATATAATAAGCTAGGTAGTATATTATGTTTTCTGTGCTGCTCCAGTGGTTTAAATTTTTTGGCGTGATAGATTTTGATATGGTAATGGGAAGAAGGGAATTTTTGCGCAACGGAGCAGCGGCCTTGGGCGTGCTAGGTATTTTACACGAAGCAGGATACGGAAAGGGAAGCGCGATAGCAAAATTAAGAAAATATGCCAGCGACAACAATAAAGCTGTTATTTATTTCGGCGGACAAGAGGAGGGTAAAACGTTCATTGGCGAGGCGCTGGTTAAAAGCTCCTATGTAAGAATATCGCTCAAGCCTGTAAATTCGGCTGAAGAGGTTTATGAGTTCTTGAAAAACTCTGGTGGCAAGCTGGAAATTTTTAACAACATCAGGTCTGATCTTGAGAAATATATTAAATGGGGAGATGGAGATTTTGGAAGCCATGAGAACGACAATCTATGGGTTCATGTCTTACACGAAACAGTAGACAGTGACGGAAGGAAAGTAATAATAGACAGTTTCAGGCTTCATGAAAAGCCAATACCAGAAGGCACCAAAAAAAAGACAGACGAAAGGCTAGATGAAATCGTGACAAAATACATTCTTGGCCTGAAAGAATAATCACACGAAATTCAGCAGATCCTTGGACTTGACGTCGCAGATGCCGAATTTCTGTTCAAGGTATGCTGCTTTTTTGCGCATTGTTGCTTCATCACGCGCAGGGCCGAATGCGATGAAATCCTTGTCATCCTTGAGTTTCTGTATATAATTTTTAAATTCTCTATCGCGCTTCTCAAGAATGTAGTCAATTCGTTCGAACAGAAGAAACAAATCTTCTTTCGAAGCTCTGCCATGGGCTATCCATTTCTTCAGTATGGCAAAGGGCAGAATGGATTTTTCTTCTTCAAGATACGATATTGCATCGAGAACCTGCTTTGTCATGATTTCTTCTTTCAGCGGAGCAAGTGCCTGTTCAATTGCCGCCTGCTGCTTTGCTGATTTCTCATGGCTGAGCATATAATTGAGAAGATCTTGCGTATCTATAGAAAACATGCTGCTGGTGACAGGAAGAACTTGCACCTCAAATCCTGCAAGCAAGGCGAGAAACATAAAGAGCTGCTGATGGCCAAAAAATTCATCCCCGATGTAGAAGAATTGTGTCATGCTGGTTTTATTTCCTATATAGTCAGGCGAGCCAGGACCGCCAAGGTACGAAGAAAGGCGGCATAATTTCAGGAGCTTGAGTACATTGTCTTTGTTCATAAACCCCAGCAGCTGCTTTGCATAGTGTTCTTCATGTTCTGTGAGGCGCGGTTTCTTGCCCAGCTTGGTCCTCGTGTAGCGGTCAAAGACAGTTTTGTCCGCATAAAAATAGCGCAGCATGATGTTCTCAACGTCATCTCCCGGCAGGACTGTGTGGCCCATTTCCTGCAGCTTTTTCATGCCCAGCTTCTTGAAAGCGAACACGTCAATTACATCTTCCGGGCTGATATCAAAAATATTCATGGAGTGCAGCTTCAACATGCCTAGTGCTAAGTCCATGCATTCAGTTTACAGAAAATGTTTAAGAAGATGAAAATCATTGTATAAATATATGAGCGGATACGAATTTTCTGGCGCTATGCTGGAGTTGCTAACATCAAGACATAATTTCTACTCTGGAAACTTCTACCCTGCTATGCACAGAGCTATGGACATCCCTGTTCATGTGTTTAGGGCTGCGATTGAACAGGCTGCCTATGTAAAAGGACATGAAGGTTCACTAGCTCATCAATCATTGGAAAAAGGCGAAAGAGACAGAGTTAGGACACTGGAAGATTTTCTCGGCATAAAACATCAAGATGCAGCCTGAGTTACGGTGATGTGCTATTCCAGACAGCATGCAAATCCTGGGAAGTAGATGTCTGCAGAACTAGTCCATGTACTCGTGATGCTCGTGCATTGTTTCTTTTGTGAGGATCTGTTTTTTGTGGTAGGATTTGTAGGTGTTCCAGAGAAATTCTGCGCCTTTTCCGCGCAGGATCTTTGTCACAACCCTTTTAGGGACTTGCGACTGAGGAGAAAGTGGGTAGTAATCAACAATAACAACATCGCCTTCCTTTATCTTGGAAGCCAGCTTATCATCTACCAGAACAGTGAATATGTTCTCGTCCCACATCTCAACAAGGGCATGAAGGCTGTCGTCTGCTGAGATCACTTCCTTGTCCTTTGGTGAGAACAGTTTCAAAACCTTCGCAGGATGATACATGGGTAATAAGATGGAGGGAAAGGAATTTAAGCAGATTTTTCTGTGGTGCAGATGTCATCCGTAATTCCTTTTGCTGAGGATCACGGGCTGATCGCAGAGGCTCTGTGCCGTGACTGTGTAGCCGTAGAAGGATGAAACAAGATTCTCTATCTTCTGGTTCAATTGTGCGTCTGCGTAATTTCCTGCTTTTGCCTTCTCGCATGCGCAGAGCAGGACGTCCACAACAGCGTTGTTTTGTTGCTCATAAGGGCCAGCAGTGCAGGTCTTTCCTGAAGTACATAGCTCAGATGTCACTGTAACAGGCTCTGTAAAAAACTTAGCAGAGCACGAGTCAACAGAGATT
This sequence comes from uncultured archaeon, assembly GCA_964371455.1. Lineage (GTDB taxonomy): Archaea > Aenigmatarchaeota > Aenigmatarchaeia > GW2011-AR5 > GW2011-AR5 > JACQNX01. Next base: position 2,919 of record CAYJMB010000080.1, read on the forward strand.
GTCTGCTCCACGCCACGGTTGCCAGTGTAGACAAAGATGGCCACGACGATAACAACAAGCAGCATGATGTAGCGCTTCTGCATAGTTTAATTATCTGGGAAGCGGAATATAAAGATTGGTTCACTGTACACTGGGATAATTTGC
>CAYJMB010000081.1:0-3007 GCA_964371455.1 uncultured archaeon
ACCGCACTTTATATTACATAAAAAGCTACGGGCAGGACAGGCATGTCTGGCACGCGATAGTGAAGCAGAGCATAAAAATACTTATCCTTGCTTCCATCATCAGCACAGTAGGAGGCCTGGGGCTTGAGAATATCCAGTCGAAGCTGATCCTCCTCATGCCTTTGATAATACTGCTGCCCGCTTTGAACGACATGATCGGCGATTTCGGGACGATAGTCGGCTCCAAGTTCGCTACAATGCTCTTCCTGAAGAAAGTAGGGAACAAATGGTGGAAATCGGAGGAAGTCCATAAGCTCATTACGACTGTTTTCATGATAGCGTTTATCATGTCGCTGTACATAGGCGTTTTGTCGTCAATCGTCTCGGTGACACAGGGATTCAGCCTGACATATGTGCTCTTCTTCAAGGTGCTGCTGATCTCGATAGCCTGCACGCTTCTTCTGATAGGCATAATATGCGCGGTGGCATTTGCGGGAGGCCTTTACATCTTCAGGAAAGGCGAGGACCCGAACAACTTTCTGGTCCCGATCACGACGTCTGTGGCGGACTTCGGCAGCCTGGTCATGTTCTCGTTTTTCGTAATAACATTTATTTGATCAGGGAGATGATCTGTAGAATTCTTGGACTCTTCCATCCAAATATTATGCGCGGCGTTTCTTCTTCTCGGCAACATTAGTGGCTCTCCCATATGTTATAAGATAATATTTATCTTTTAAAGCTGATGCATTTTGTTTTTATCTTTCCACAGCAATACTATCGCATCAAATAAAAGAAGGTGGTTGCATGGAAAACGTGAAAGACATACTGGAAGAGATGAAGGACTTGTCGGAGCTCATGCTGGATCTCGGCTACTCCTCTGTCTTCTTCAACAGCAGGGACATAGCAAAAGAAGTGTTGCTTCTGCAGGAGCGATTGAAAGAGCTGGAGCAAAGCCTTTACATACATCTCCTCGCAGCCTCCCGCGGCTCGCGCAACGAAAAACTGATAGGCGTGCTGGAGCTGGTGGAAAGCGCGACATTCGTGGGGAGAGCTGCCAAAAACCTCAGCGAATTCGTTCTGAAAGGCACAGGCCTGCATCCCATCATCCGCGAAGCGCTTGAACATAGCGATGAGACAATAACCAAAGCTTTAGTTGGGCCTAATTCAGTGGTCATAGACAGAACCCTCGGTGACTCCAAGCTGGGCTCAGAACTGGCTCTAAGGATTATTGCAATTCGCAGGAGCAAAAAATGGATCTTCAACCCTAAGGAAAATGCAAGAGTTGAAGAAGGCGATATCCTTATAGCTGTAGGCTCCAAGATCGGCTGCGCAAAGCTCAGAAGAATAGCTAAGGGTAGAAAATAATTTTCTTGGATTGTCATGAAAAATAAAAAATTCTCAGAAATTACAGAATACATGCGCGGGAATGCAGCAAGCCTGAAACAAAGTTATGCAGCAATATTCCTGAGCATAGTGACGAGCATCATAGCCGGGCTGTTCCTTGGAAAAGCCGAAGAGCTGCTGACAATGCTCCCCGGGCTTGTTGTCCTCGTCCCAGCTGCCCTGGGCATGCGCGGTAATATCTTTGCCGCCCTGGGTTCGCGCATCGGCTCAGCAATGCACATGGGTACTGTCTCCCATTTTGACAGAAGAAATCCGGCGATCAAAAACAACATATACGCTTCAATGGCTCTGACTATTATCTTCTCAGTAGTCCTGGGCATTCTGGCAAAAGCAATTTTGTTTGCATTTGGCTTTGAAAGCATCAGCATCATTGACCTCATTCTCATCTCGTTCATCGGCGGCATTCTGTCAGGCATTGTCATGCTTTTGGTTACAATAGGCATAACCTTTCTCGCGTTCAGGAAAGGCTGGGACCCTGACAATGTCACATCTCCCATGATTACTGCGTTCGGCGACCTCTTCACAGTGCCTGCATTGATGATCGGGGCAATCATTGTCATCAACAGCCATGTATCATCCAGCTTTTCCATTCTGATAATAGCGCTGGGTGTTGCGCTGCTTGCATTTCTTGACATCTTCACTGTAGAAACAAAAGAACAGTCACTGCTATTAAAAGAGGCATCTTACCGCCAGATCGTTATACAGAGCACTGCTGTGCTCTTGTTTACGCTCTTCCTGGACTCCCTCTCCGGTGTCATTATACAGTTCAATCTCTCTGCCCTGGTTGCTCTGCCTGTTCTGTTAGTCATCCTGCCCGCATTTCTTGAGGAAGGCGGCAATGTGGGGAATATCATGGCAGCCCGCCTGTCCACAAAGCTTCATCTGGGAACAGTAGAAGCACGCATGTCCTTCAGCAATAATATCAAGCTTGAATTTTTGAATGCATACATCCTCGCCATTATGATTTTTTCCAGTGTAGGCCTGATCGCCTTCATTCTTTCATTTTTCACAGGAATAGGCGGACTTGGCTTGGTGCAGATACTTTCTCTCACGCTGACCGCAGGTTTGATACTGACAACAATAGTCGTCGTTCTCACATTTATTGTATCTGTCGTGTCTTACAGGATGAACATAGACCCGGATAATGTCACAATTCCTGTCATAACGAGCGTTGCAGACGTAATGGGAGTTTTCTGCCTGCTGCTGGTGCTCCATCTGTTTGCATTTGTTTGATGGGTTCCGCACAATGCGCCTGCTGGGATTCGAACCCAGATCAACAGCTGACATCTTACCCAAATATTTCTTCTCTATTTTTCTTTGGGGTTTGCAAAGACCTTTCCTTATTAATATTTTTCACTTTTTCTTTGGGGTTTGCAAAGACCTTTCTTTTAAGAAAGGGATTTGCTTGGAAGGCTGTGGTCCTATCATGGCAAGTGCTACCGTTAGACTACAAGCGCGCCCTCTTTTGTGATAAGATTGAGAAGAGAGTATTTAATTCTTTTTTGAGCTTGCAAATAAATTTATTTAAAGAATACTGTTTTATCAAATACCATGATAAAGTCTGCAGAACTTGAGAGTTTATGCAACGAACTGCATGGGTATTCTCCGCAGTGGGATGATATTA
>CAYJMB010000082.1:0-3002 GCA_964371455.1 uncultured archaeon
GATAAAAGTATTTAAATATATAACATCAAATAGTTAAAATAATACTAAATGGTGTTATAATGATAGGGATATCAAAGAGGGAGATTGAAATTATCTCCTGGCTTGAATTTCATGAGAAATATTTCTTTACAACATCGGAAATAGAGGGATTTGCGAAAAATAAGATGCAAAGATATAACATGATAAAGAACCTTGTTAAGAAAAAGAGGATTGTCAGGCTCAACAGAACAAAGTATTACCTTGTTCCGATCAAAGCAAAAAGCGGAAAATGGAGTGAAAATCCTTTTATTATTGCAGATGAGGTATGCAATGGCAAAGATTACTTTATTGGAGATTGGGCAGCTGCAAATTATTGGCGGCTTACTGAGCAGATACCTATGAGAATTGATGTATATACTACAAGACGCCAAGGAGCCGTAAAAATACTCAACATAAAAATTGTTTTTCACCGGACCACAAAAAATAGGCTTGAGAAATCCGTATCAGAATACGTACAAGGGCACGTCTTTAGGATATTGTCAGAAGAGGGGACTAAAAAATGGCTGAAATCAAGATGATAGCCCAGAAAGAGCTGCAGGATATAGCCGGGAAAACTGGTTTTAACCAGATGTCTCTTGTCAAAGATTATTATATCACAGTTATATTGTATTTGCTCAAAGACGTTAAAGGATTGTATTTCAAGGGTGGAACTGCGCTGCAAAAAATCTTTTTTAACTATTCTAGATTAAGCGAGGACATTGATTATACTGCAACATATGACGTTGATCTCTTAAAAAACAGGATTAGAGAAATAATAAGAAACAGCGGACTTTTTGAAAAAATTACAAAAGACAAGCATGTGCGTGACTTTATCCGCCTTATCGCTCATTATAAAGACCCATTTGGAAATTCCGGCAGTGTATTTATAGATCTGAACAAAAGAGCCAAGACTATTTTGAAACCCGAACTGTATAATGTTCCTCATTTTTATCAGGAAAACATCCCGGATTTCTCTGTAACCACGCTCAATGTTAGAGAATTGGTGGCAGAAAAAATGGCTGCTGCAATAGGGAGAAACAATCCTCGGGATCATTTTGATCTGTACAAAATAATTTCCAGCAAACTTCCAATTGATCTGGAGCTTGTCAAGAAAAAATGCAAATCCTCGGGATACGAGTTTGACATAACACGGATGTTCCACAGGGCAAACAGATTAAAGAACAGGTGGGATAAGGATATAGCACCTCTGGTTGCAGAAGAAATATCATTCCAAGATCTCATGAAAACATTGTCCAAATATTTCAAGTATGCAGAAGAGAAGAATAGGAAGAAAAACAAAAGATGTCCATATGGTTAAGATAATATAGGCACTCTGCCGAACCCTCACAAACGGGTGTTGTGTCTAGAAAATATATTTTTGTAACTATAGAATAGTAAACATCTTTTTAATTATATATTTTTCAGTGTCGTTTCCGTTATTAGCTCTCACAAAAGAAATATGAATCAGAAAATATATTACTCATCAGATTTTTTATAATAGTTATTTGTTATTATATATTTTTCTTCTTAGATGATGTAAAATATATTTTGCTGCTGTGAATTAAGTCTGTTGTTTGGGTAAGGCTACATCTCTCACATAAGAAATGAAAAGAGGGGGCAAAGAAGGTGAAACGGACTAATTTTCTTCAGGTTCTGCATCTTCCTGGCTCGCGTCTGGAACCGTCTTTCCGGCGCGTGTCATCTCTAACATAAGAAGATCGTCAAAATCCTTGGCGATGCGGCGCGTCTTCCGGAAAAAGGCTTTTGTTGATGACTCAACACGGTCCAGAAGGCGGTTTACTGTGTTGCTGGTAAGCATGTAGCCTTTCACGAAGCTGGTTCCTGTAGGGATTTTCACGAATTCAATAAGTCCGAGGGTGCGCCATTTTCTTATTTCTTCATAGGTCTGGCTTTGCGAGACAGAAAGAATTTGCGAAATCTGCTCAATGCTGAGTGGAATGTTATCTTTCCTGTATTTAATCAGTTCCAGAAGCAGTTTATCATGGCGGGCTCTGGATTCTTTGCGCTTCAGGCCAAGGCGGCGGACAAGTACATTGGAAAGATCTTCTGTACCAAGTGCTTCTTTATGATCAGGCGGGCTTATTCTTTGGAAAACGATATCTGAGAGTTTCTTTTTCATGTTTTGCCACCAAATTTTTCTAACTTTATGCCGGCTTCCTTCATCAGTTCTATGCCAAGATCGTGTGGATATTCTTCCTGTGATACAACGCGAATTATGCCGGCATTGATTATCATTTTTGCGCATGTTGTGCAAGGCCTGAAAGTCGTGTACATTGTCGCGCCTTCTGTCTTGATACCATGCAGAGCGGCCTGGACGATTGCATTTTCTTCTGCATGGCAGCAGGCGCATTTGTCCAGATTCTCTCCGGATTTTATTTTATCTGCCCTTACATCTAAACATCTCTGGCAGCCGTCATCAACGCAATTTTTGACATTCCGCGGCGTGCCGTTATATCCTGTAGAAATAATTTGTTTGTTGCGGACAAGAATTGCGCCTTTAGGAGGTGAACTACAATTTGTTCTAGCTTTTACGGCGTGCGCAATGGCCATGAAATACTCATCCCAGTCAGGTCTTTTTCCCTCTCTTTGATCTGCAGTTGCTGTCAATTAGGTCACCTATTTCTTCTTATTTTGCATCAATAAAAGCTTGTTTTTCTCGTGTGAGAGATGGTGCAGTCAGAAAAACACTGTTATATTTTGCTGATTTGTTGCTGGATTTTTGTCATCCCAACGCCAAAAATGCTCCAAAAACACCATCATAATTTACTTGGAGTGGAAATGTGAAAAGCCTTGTTTTCAGTATCTTAAAGGCATAACCAAGCCCATGGACCAATACCTTTTGTCCTGGATCTTTTTATTTTTTTCTATTCTTGAGAAGAATTCTTGACAGGGCTTGGAATGGGAAAAAAATTGAAATTTTGGTGATAAAAAGAGGGTAAAATGTTTCAGAATTAAGGCGGAAT
>CAYJMB010000083.1:0-2992 GCA_964371455.1 uncultured archaeon
TTTTGGTTTTGATGCTTGTAGCAAATAGTTTTCTCATAACAACCGGTTACGCAACTGCTGGCGCAGCTACTAGCGTAAACGGCGGCGGAGGCAGCGTAAGCATAAAGCCGGGGTTTGAATATGGTTCTAAAGTAACATTAAAACCTATGCCTCTTGCAGCTGGAGAATCCCCAAGATTTCAAGGCTACAGGACAATAGTCAAGCCTTTGCCGACTATCAGCGAACTTTCGCTTTCGCCGGCAACAGACGATGTCGTGCAAGATCTTGTTAATAACGTCGTTCCAAGGGGAACGCCATGGTACGGGCAGGAAGCAGGTGTCAGCTTTGATGATCCTATACAGGCGCAGCAGCTTTGGGCAAAGGGAAGGGCTATTCAGCTAAGCTCCGAAGAGCAGGCGAGATGGGAAAGAATAGTCAATTCGTTTACGTGCGATTATTGCTGCGGGTCTCCTCAGAATCCAACTATCATAACAAGGTGCGGTTGCGCACACTCAGCTGCGGCTCAGGGTATGGCAAAATGGTTCATAAAGAATTACGGCAGCCAGTACTCTGATGAAGAAATATACGGAGAAATGGCGAGATGGTATGCGGTTTGGTACCCAGGTCCTACGGTAAAAAGAATTGCAGAAGAATTGCAGGCTGCAAATTAGGTGTGTGGTTTTATGGCAAGAAGAAAAAGCAGAATCAGCGACAAAATGGTCGGAATCTTGCTAGGTATTGCTATAACACTTAGTGCTGTAGGAATAATCGGCACTATGTCCGTTTCCTATGCGCACAGTCGCGATACAAGCACTATGATGGATGGTCAAGAAAGTATGATGGGCGATGCGATGTCCGACAATGAGATGCCGATGATGCACTCAATGAACTCAATGATGATGGGCGGAGATGGCATGATGGAGTGCATGAAAATCATGAAACAGACCGCAGGCGACGGCGAGGTCACGCAAGAAGAAATGGAAGGAATGATGTTGCAAATGGACAAGGACAGCGACGGGCAATGCGATTACTGCGGCATGTCAATTGAGATGTGCAGAAGAATGACGAGTTAAAATAGCGGTGATGAAAATGAAAAATAAAAAACAAAAGCAAGGAGGCTGTTGCTAATGGAAAGAAAAGAGTTGCTGATGACGCTGATGATAGGCGTGCTTCTACTCACGACAGCCATGCAGACAGTTGCTTTGGCAGGCATGGGCAACGGGGCGGTAGCGGCACCAGTAAAAAGTGTTGCATCAAGCCCAACGGCAAGCGCCGCACCTAGTGCATCAGGCGGATTATCGGGAAGCCTGGCAAACCTGCCGAGCATGGTAGGCGGCTGTTAGCTGAAACATAATGGTTGATGATGAATGAGCAAGAAAACATTAGATGTTATTCTATATATTTTTATAGCGTTGGCAATTGTAATTTCTATTGTAAATATTTCATTCATCGCAAGCCGTAGCGAAAAAGTCAACGAGGCTACTAGGCTGGCCGAACAGCAGAGTCAGCCTGCTAAACTTGAATTAATAAAGATTAGCGCTTCTTCTTGTCAAAACTGTTTTGATATAAATCCGGTTGTGGAAAACCTCAAGAAAGCTAACGTTAATGCCACTTCTGAAAGGTCTGTAGATTTTTCATCCGACGAAGCAAAGCAGCTTATCCAACAATATAATATTGAGAAAGTGCCTACAATCATAGTTCTAGGCGAAGTCAATAAATCCTCTGTTGTCAATCTCTGGAACCGGAACTGGCAGATAGAGGTGAAAGACGGTACGCAGGTTTCTGCGGTTTACTCTGCTATTGCCCCGCCTTACATAGATGCTTCTGGCAATATTAGAGGGTTAGTTACGCTAACTCATATTTTAGATGAATCATGCCCTAAGTGCGCAGACCTTACGCAGGTAATAAACTTTTTCAAGCAGCAGAATGTAAAGTTTTCGAGCGAGAAAACAGTTGATTATACATCTCCTGAGGCAAGCAACCTAATAACTAAGTTTGGAGTCCAGAAAGTACCTGCGTTGATTATTTCTAAGGATATTCTGGATTACCTGGCTATATCGCAGGTATGGGATCAGTTAAACGCGACTGAGAAGCAAGGCTTCTATGCGCTGCATACTACTGTGCCGCCGTATAGGGATTTGGCAACAAATAAAATAGAAGGTTTGGTGTCAGTAATATATCTTAATGATAGTACATGCTCAAGCTGCTACAACGTTCAAGTTAACAAGCAAATCTTAGAGAGAAACTTCGGTATAGTACTTGTAAACGAAACTGCTGTTGACATAAGTTCGGATATCGGAAAAGCTCTCATAAAACAATATAATATCACTAAGGTTCCAATTATGCTTGCTTCTCCTGAAGCCAATATGTATACGTTATTCGTGCAGGTATGGTCTCAGGTAGGAGAGGTTGCAAACAACGGATGGTTTGTAATGAGAAATCCAGAAGTCTTAGGAACGTATAAAAATTTGTCCTCGGGTCAAGTAATTTCACCCCAGCAGCAAAGCGGTGGTTGAATGAAGGACAAAAAAATCTCCGGTGTTGTACTTGGAGTAGCCATAATAGCCGCCGTATTTGTCGCTGGGCTAATTTATGTTCAAGCTAACCAACAGAATCAATTGGCAGACAATTATCAGGTTGCATCGCCCGAAAAGGTCGTAAGGCAATATTTTGAATCCTGGGACAAAAAAGACTGGCCAAACATGTACGCTGCTATTTCTGACGGCTTCAAAAAAATCGACCCTGATGCCAAAGATCTGGCAACATTCAGGAATTTCGCAAGCTCGCAAGGCATAGAAGGCGTCAAAATAATAAGCATAAAAGAAGTATCAAACGATGGCAGCATAGCAACAGTTGCTTACTCAGTCGGATTTGCTCTGAGCGATGGAAGCATAAAGCGTTTCAGCGACAGTTATACGCTGAAATTCAGGCAGGGGGACATAATCCCGGGATGGAAATTGATACACCCTTACGGGCCAAATGTGGATATTTCTTAGGCGATCATATGAGGAAA
>CAYJMB010000084.1:0-2923 GCA_964371455.1 uncultured archaeon
CTTTCTTTTTGAATTTTCCACATCTTCCGTGCTTATTCCTATGACCGCAAAAGTCGAGCGGTTTGTCATCTCCCGCTTGTTCTGCTTGAATGTAGCGCTTGTCCGCGGCAGTCTTATTGTCCCGTGCACGCCGAACACCGGCACAATCTTGTAGGAGACAAGACGCTCTTCTCTGTGGTGCACGTCCTTTAACTTCCATGTCAGCTCTATGCCAGCCGCTGTTTTCTTTCTCGTAGGCTCAGGTGTCTGCGCGCTCTTGAAGTCAAAGACAGGCGGAACAAAATCCCTTACCACAATCTCATCCTTCTTCCTGCCCGAAGCATTTCTCACTTCTATGCCCACTGTGAACTCTTCCCCTTCTTCAAGCTCCTTTTTTTGGATAATATATTTCTTTATCCTCACAGTCCTCAGCTTGAAGAAAAGAACCCAACCCAAAATTATTATTGCCAGAATGAACATGAAAAGCGAAGTGTAGTCAATTTTGTACTCGATTGTAATGACCTCGCCAGCTGCAATGCCTCTCACCAGCCAGATATATTGCCCGTCTTCTATCTTGCTGGGCAGGTTCCCTGAATAGAACACGCTTTCCACAGCAGAAATAGCATTTGTTATTGTCACTGTATCTGCCTCAGCATTGCCATCATTTCTGATTGTTATTTTTTTGCTGAACCCGAACGCGAGCGGCGTGCTCTCTTCTGTTGTTATTATCACAGGCTTTGCTGCTACAGTGAATGTCTGCGTGACTTCTTTTATCTCGTTGCCGGCAAGAAGTGTGGCACCTATTCTGTAAGTTCCGGCATCTGCATATCTTTCCAGCACAAATTGCCGCGTTCGCGAGACTTTTTGGTCAGGGTTAATGCTATCAATAACCTCTGTAAAGTCAAAGACCTTTCGCGACGACGAGGATACCACAGCACTGATTATAACCTCATTTGAGGGGACAGTCTTGTAGTTCTTGACAAACACAGTGATGGAGACATTGCCTGTTGGCCGTGTGTCGCCTGAAACCACTATTTTTTCAATGTCAACAACCTCGCCCTTGTAGACATTAATGAAAATATCCTTCAAGACTTTCTGCTTGGTTGCCAGGGATTCTGCAATCAGCGTAACTTTATAGAGGCCTATTGTAGTGCCCTGGAAAGGCGATACAGTAAGCACAACATCCTTTGTCTCGCCGGGGACAAGACGGACAAGGTTCTCGTCCAGCGATGTCCACGTCTTGGAATCAATGAGGTTAACAGCAACTGTTTCTGCACTGTCGCTGCTTAGAGTTATTATGACATCCCTGGACCCGACAGTAGGGACATTAACAGTCTTTTCAGGAAAGCTTAGTGTAAAGGCATGCGTTGCTCCACCAAAAAGCAGAATGAGCATAATTACTATAACAGGTAACACTCTCTTCATATACATACCTCTGATGCAATCTTTAGTTGTCCTGCCCAATATATAAATGTTTTCGTAATGGGGGCGTGATTGCATGCAAACGAAATTGACCTGATCTACACATCAAGTGCTTTTGAGTTCTCAATGATCGGCCGACGCTAACGTGAGATTGTCTAAAAAAACTGACTTACCCTAATCGCTCAACAACCTCAAATCCTAGTCCATGCTGTTCGCAGATTTCTTTGATTTTGTCTTCGTTTCCTCGGCCTGCTACGATCAGCACGGAAGAATAAGGCAGCGTGTCTAGGTGCATGCTGTGCAGCACAATGCCTGTCGCAACAGCCCTGGAATTGTGCTTGGTGTCAGGTTCATCTATTTTTATCTGGTTAAAGAGATTCGGGCAGTACACAAAAAATTCAGCTTCTGGCATTTCCTTCTCTATACCCTTCAGCAATTCAACTGTCTCGTTTATCCTGAACTCATCGTTGACAACTATTTCGATTTTGATTGTAGATGTTTTCACATCAGCCACAAGATCCTGCAATTGCTCGATATCGATTTCTTGCATAGGTTACTTTCCGCCAATAAGCTTTTAAGGGCTTGTAGTTCAGCTTGGCTTTTCTTCCAGTTTTATTCTTTTCAAGCCCAACTTGTCATAAATTTTATCAGAACTTATTATTATATCGCCTTCGCACACCATTGTATGGAAAGCATCAAATATTGTAATTTTATATTTATTTATAATATCGGTTACAGCGAAACACATCTCTACAGTTATTATGCTTTCTTTAACTTTGACAAGGCTCAAAATCTTTTCAACATATTCAGATGGGTTATGTCCTTCCCTAATAGCATATAGAATTATTTCTTGTAAAGTAATTGTTGATGTCCATATTTCTTTATGATTATTTTTATAAAGTTCCTCTGCCCTTGTTTTCAACCAATCTTTTTCTTTTAGAAGTGCAAGGAAAAAATCCAAGTCTGCGTACATCAATTCACGCTTCTAATTGCTTCGCCTTCAATTTCTTTCTTTATCTTTGATATAGACTTTGTTACTTTAGGCAATTTCTGAAACTCTCTTAGAGCTGTTTTTGGGTCTTTAATTTGTTTCAATTTGTGCAACATTATAGTTCCATCCGGAAGAACAGCTATAGTATAAGATCTTTCTCTTATTTTGTCCCTGATAATTTTTGGGAGATAAATTTTCCCAGATTTATCTATAGATATTGTTTGCATTTTTATCGCCTAACCTACATAATTCCCAAAGTATTTAAAGTTTTTGGGAAATTTATCCATATTTTCCCAATAACAGAAAGAACGTTTCAAGCTCGTAGCTGTGTTTAGTGACTGATTTGGCTCTTTGCAGGACAAATGTAAGATGGGTGTGATTGTTCTGCAGTCTATTTTGGCTCTGCTATTCCTAGGTCTTTGCATATTTTCTTGGCAAGAAAATCGTTAACTTCTGAATGTCTTGGGACCGATGACGTTCTTTTCGTGGCTGGATTGTAGAAAATCGTATGCCTTCCGCCTTCTCTTAGCA
>CAYJMB010000085.1:0-2698 GCA_964371455.1 uncultured archaeon
ACTAATACTAATGTCAATGTCATAACTATCAAATCCCTTACTGTGACTGCATCTGTGTCTTCAGCAGCATCGGGGAGCGAGTTTGATGTCTCTGCGACAGTCATAGCTGGAGGAGACATGGGCAGCGTGACACTGACGTGGAGCGGCTCCGGGGGATGCTCCCTGGCTTCAGGGCACACAGATGCAAAGAGCGCGGGTGCTCTCTCGCATAACACAGAAGCGGCGAGAAGCTGGAGAGTCACGCAGAGCACATCTGACTGCGTGAGCACTGTCACAGCTTCTGGGACATCATCTTCTGTGACAACAAGCAAATCAAAAAGTGTCACAATAACCTCTACAAGCAGCAGCGGAAGCAGCGGAAGCACTGGCAGCTCTAGTGGCGGCGGAGGTGGAGGAGGCGGAGCAGGTGTTGCGAAAGCCGGCGAGTCCAAGACAATAAAACAGATCATTGCAGGTGTGAGCACAACACTGGAGTTCACAAAAACGGCCCTGAAGAACATCGTGATTGAAGTTGTCAATGCAGCAAACAATGTTGTGATAAGCATAGAAGAAGTTGCAGCGCCCAGCGTGCCTGCTGCGTCAGGACATGTTTACAAATACCTGGACATAAAAATGACAAACCTTTCTGATGACAACATCAGGTCTGCAAAGATAACATTCTCTGTGAACAAGACATGGCTCGCCGACAAAGACAAAAACTCTGTAAGGCTGAACAGATATTCTAATGGATGGCAGGAATTGACCACAACATTCGCGGATGAAAATGCAACACATATCAGCTACACAGCAACAACACCAGGATTTTCTGTTTTTGCTGTCACAGCCCAGGCTGCAGCAGTACAAGAGCAACCACAGCAACAACCGCAGCAGCCACAACAAGAACAGCCACAACCTGCCCCGGCAGAGGAGGTGCCTGCCCAGGTTCCTGGGATAGGCGAGATTGCTATACCTAAGCCGCTAGTGGATTACAGCCCTGTTATTTTGGTCATTGTGATAGTTGTTATAGTTATTCTTGGCTGGTTCCACTATCACGGCCCGGGCAGAAAGATGAAGAAAGTAGAGTATCACTGGAAACAGTTGAAAAAGTAATGTTGTCTGGTTCTATAACCAACATCTTTAAATCCCAACAAGCATTCATTCATATATCATGGCGCTTGATATATCAATCCTTGTGGATATAGCAGTTATCCTCATCGCTGCCAAAGTCTTTGGGGAGGCAGCAGAGCGCCTGAAATTTCCTGTCTTATTCGGCGAAATGATTGGCGGCCTTGTCATCGGCGCCTTGGTAATTATCAAACCAACAGCATTCATGAACGAACTGGCAGGCTTCGGCATTCTGTTCCTATTCTTTATGCTTGGCATGACGCTGAAAGTTGAAGATATCAGAAAGGACATAAAGCCGACATTTGCAATAGCACTGGCCGGAACTTTTGTTTCGTTCCTTGCCGGCTTTCTGTTTGGCTATTTCATGTTTGCTGATGCATTGAAAGGGCTGTTTGTCGGCGTGGCTGTCATGTCAACAAGCACGGCGATTGCCCTGAAGTCGCTGCATGATGCAGGCGAACTGAACACAAAGGTCTTCAGCCTTGCAAGCGCGGTGAGCAGGATTGATGATGTGGTTGCGGTTCTCATGATAACAGTGATAACAACCCTTATGCTCATCGGGCCGAAATTTGAAATGATTTTGTTCACAGTTGCAGTGGTGCTTGCTGTCTTTCTGCTGCTGGAAAAGTGGATTTCTGGATTGGTTGGAAAATCTCTTGAGATATTCAAGCATCTCAAGGACGAGTACATCATAATTGCAATAGCGCTTGTCGTACTGTTTCTTGTCTCTTTCCTGGCACAGAACATAGGGATCGGCAGCGTAATTGGAGCATTCCTTGCCGGCTATGCACTAAGCAAGTCCAGTGTCGCAGAAGAGGAGATATTGCCCAAGATGAAGACAATAGGATACGGGTTTTTCATACCTATATTTTTCACATACGCTGCCCTGTCAGCAGATCTCGGGACTGTTCTGAGCTCGCTGGGCTCTCTTATTATACTCTTCGTTCTTGCTGTGCTTGCGAAATTCATAGGCACAGCCATACTTGCGTGGTGGGAGGGGCATAAGGGACATGAACTAGGCCTGCTGGGCTCTGCCATGATGCCGCGCGGCGAATATGCCATAGCCATAGCATACATTGCGCTCTTCTCCCAGTTCATAGACACGCAGCTCTATTCCATGATAATCGTATTTGTGCTGCTTACCATACTCGTGACGCCGATAGCATTCAGGATCCTGAAGAAGAGGAATTACTAACTATGTTATGACTAACTATGTTATGGAAGACATTAGATGCAATAGATCGGAACAGGATCGTACCCGCCATTGCTGAAAGGATTGCCTCCTTTGCATATTGAGAGCACGAGGGCGTGTACCTGCAAATTCTTTCAATGCCCCTCCTTCTTTTAAGATCCGGAGCGATATCTTTCTGGTAATGCTCTATTGCACGCAGAAGAACGCTGCCTTTTGCGTCTGCGGCTGCTTCTGATTCAGAGTCTGAAAATTCACTTTTGATGATCTTAACAACCGCGAGTGTGGTTGCAACCGCACAACAGCCCATGCAGCAGAAATCGTCAATGAGATGTGTCATAACTTTGATAATATGCTAAATTATATAAACTTACTGCAGATTACAGTTCATAATGTTTAACTTTG
>CAYJMB010000086.1:0-2686 GCA_964371455.1 uncultured archaeon
AACATATGCGCTTATACGCAGTTTTTCTGTAAGGAAAAATTTGGGTGGAGTGAGTGCAACGAACGAAACCGTATAAGCGCTGTTAGTTGCTCCGACTGAAAGGAGGACGAGCCAGAGTGCAACGTCTCGGAGGGCTGGCGAAGAGTCAGAAGGTCGCTCGGTGGTGGGAACGGCGCGTTTTCAATTAGATAAGACTTAATTCAATTCAACTTTCCATACCACTCTTTTACAACCTGTTCTGCGGGGTCACCATTGATTCCCAAGAAACTACTCCTGCTGTTGTAGAATGCTGAAACTCCGTTAACTTTAGTTGAAATAAGTGAGAAAACTTTTTGGTAAAATTCTGCCTCTTTTTCTTTACTTACCTCTACTGTTTGAAAAAAACCAGAAGGATCTTTTTCTCCAATATTATTTACTCCCGTCTCTCCTATATGTAATATCTTAATGTTACTTCTATCAGCAACTGTTCTTGCCCAATCAGTAACACTATTCAGATTAATTTCGGGCTCGTTTGTAAGCCAGGCATCCATTCCAATTTGTGTTTGAGGATAAACACTAACAGTTAGATAATCATATCCTTCAAAATTAAATCCGCAGTCTCTCCATGAAGCAGCAACACCTGTACCAATCTGCCCGGAATAATGCTTTCTCATTTCTTGTAGAAGTTCCTGCGAAAGAGCCGTTATTTTATCACAATACTTAAACATGTTGTTATCTATTTCGCCAAAAGGGACAATTCTGTATACTTTATATTTTTCAGCAAATTTCGCAAAATCGGTAGCAAATTTAATGGCACTGGCTTTATATTTCACATAATCCTGTGGTTCGTCTCCCGCGTAGCTACCACGCAGTTCTACTTGTAAACCGTTCTTGTGTGCAAAATTGATCATTGGAGCGAGCCTCTCTGGGAGATGAAATGTATACTCGTCATTTTTAAATGACCGCGATGGCCATATTGTAACCATGTTTGCGCCAAGCTCTTTTGCTTTTATTATGTCTTGTTCTGTGAATTGGTCTGCATTGAAGTTCACTGTTTTTGCAAAGGTAATTGTTGTAGCGGGCGGTTCAACAGCAGGACCTCCACCCATAAACACTGCACACATCTCTGGATTTTGTTCACACCATTGCTGGCATACTTCTGGCTGTGTGCTGCACACAATTGCACAATCAGGTCCTGTGCATCCCCCCGGCCCTCTACCTGTAGGAAAACCAGATGGAAACCCTGTTTGTCCTTCCTGAGATGCAATCAAATCTTTGCAATCTTCGTAGTTAGCAGGATTTTGGCAGTATGTCTGACATTCTTCTTGTGTTTTGCATCCTCCAGGGCCAACAAAGTTTTCACCAAAAGGAACAATCTTTTTATCAGTACCAACAAACTTTTCAGGAACAATCTTTTTATCAGTACCAACAAACTTTTCTAATCCAAGATTTGATGAGAAATGAAAAGCTATGCCTGCTATAACAATAATTATAACTATCACCACCAATAAGGTTATCCCAAATCTACCTCTTTTCATGTGTTTAATAATTATTGCAGCATATATTAAACTTTCTTCTTAGTGCGCCTTCCCACTTAAATTTTCAAATCTTTGATTTGACAAAACAGGGGCGGGTGGTCGGGGGACTGCCGAATTCTGAATTACGCCTAACGTTGGGGGTAAAGGAAGTTTTTCAGCTATCTTTCCAAGAATAAATGATTGAAAAATTTGGATGGAAGTGAGCGACAGAGTGAAACTGGAATCTTTTAACCCTTGTTAAGTCCCTGCGAATACTTGGAGCAGTCGAGATTTTTATTAAAAATCGGAGAAGTCGAGGTCGGCGAGGGTTTATTTTGGTAATACAAGTCTCCCTATTTAATTTTTTCTATGCATTCAAGAGCTGCATTGTGAATGATTGTGCTCTTAGTTTTCTTAGATACAGTTTGAAGGTATGGAACAACCCTCTTGTCATTAATTCTAATGAGTGCATCTATGATACCCCAAGCACGGTTATATCCTGATGCCATAATACCATCAGCAGGGTCGTCCGTTTCATAAAAAGCTTCTCTAGGAAAATTGGGTGGGGGTGGAAAACCGGCAAAAATATATCCAGCATATACATAACTCACTTTCCTATGAGGTGCGCACCAGATTTCTTCAGCAGTAGCCATATGAATATCTGCTCCTTCACCAGCATAGATTATTTTATGACTGATAGCATCTTGAACAGTTGATGAATTCTCAGCGATAATTTTATTAAATCTAACACTTATCACCGCTGCACCATTAGCATTTAATGTGCCATCTTCTAGTGCGGAAAATCTTTGAACTAATTTTTCATATTCTTGTAAGGAGACTATCGAATTACGCTGAAGAACAGCATAAGGCGGCTTAATATTTTCTATGCTTTTTAGTAATTCCTCACATAAAGTTTCAGTGGCATCCTTTCCGAATCTAGAAATTTCTTTAGTTAGACTACCCCACTCTTCTAAATCTGTTGTATCCAAATCATGTAAGAGTCTTTCTAATCCATTCATTTTTATCTTCCATTATTTAGTAATCAATTAAACTTAATAAATCTTTCGAGCCGACCTTGATTGCACTTAACATTGGCATTAACAGAAGTCCGATTTCCTCGTAAATTTCGACCTCATGAGGATTTTTCCTCTGGAACGAGCTGAAAAATCCGAACAGAGCTGGAGAAATTT
>CAYJMB010000087.1:0-2669 GCA_964371455.1 uncultured archaeon
GACGACCTGATCTCGCTGCTCGCTCAGACAGCGAACAGGTATGAAAGAGGGGAATGAGATGGTGAATTACAATGCTTCAAATGCAGTAAGCAAAGAGTACCTCTCTAAAATAGAGAACTGGGTAAGGACGGCTGCAACCTACTCTCCCGAGCATGCGGGAAGGGCTAGCATGCTGCTTTATCTTGCGCAGCTAGGTGCAGATAAAAATTTTGTCCAAAGCATGGGCTCTGCGCTCGCTAAAGACATAGAGCAAGGCGGCAAAAGGAAAGATATAGAAATCAGGGCATTTAAGAACCAATACGGCGTAAGATTTGTTGATTACAGCGGCCAGTTAGGCGAATTTTGCATTTATCGCGGATCAAATGGCATGCCATATATACGCGGCAACAAAGAAATGGTGCCACTGCTCATGGGTCGTGGAGAACTGGACGTGGCTTTCAGAAGAATGGTAGACGGCGAATACTTTAATGACAAGTAGGCGCATTTATGCCAAATAATTGTTACTTAAAAGTAGCGAAAACTATATATAGGGCGGAGTCCATATATAGAGCAGGTGAAAGGTGTGGCAGAAGAAGAACGTAAAGATCCTTTCGAAGGAGCAGTTGTATCGGGGGCCGCCTTGGTAGGCTATAAGGGTCCTGGCAGGCTTGCTGATGATCCGGTAAAGATACCAAAAGGTATAGACGCAGGAAGGCTGCCGCTTCCAACATTTCTCTGGAAAGCTTACGACAGGTGTGTTGTAGGGGAAAGGGAAGAAAAGAAGGGGGAGAAACCTGGATATTTCCCGCAGAATGGCGGCAAGATGGCTTACGAATTCGGACCTCTCTACCATTCTGATGGTTTTTATCCAGAGCGTATGCGTGAGATAATTAAGAAAGCTTATAAGATGAGCCTTGAAGATATCAGAAACGAAGGCTTGAGCATTATTGAACTTGGCAGCATAAACGAAATGAACACGATGGCTGCAAGGCACTTTGGCAATTACGAACCAACGCAGGCATTTGAAGTCAGGAGAAGGATGTACGTTACTCCGACAAATGCAGAAGGAACAGAAGACTGGATGAGAGGCCTCAGGGGCCTTTGGCACGAATACTATGGCATGCGGCTAGACGATCACGAAGGCAATCATCCTCTGATAAACAGACAAATGGAAGAAAGAGTTGCAGAATATCTAGGAAAAGCAAAACGAGAATCGATGAACTAATTTCTTGTTATCTTTTTATTCTGGAACTGTCTATAATTAGTCATGGCTGACATAGGCGAAATTTTATTTAGGGAAATACTTGGCATGAGCAGTTATCCAGGCTCGCCTTTTACTGGAAACATCTTTCAGGATATTATACTCTTCTTTTTTGTTCCTACCGTCTTCCTGATCATTTTTGTATATGTTACGTCGGCGATAATAATTGCGCCTGAAAATGCCAAACTGCGCCTTCTGATGGGAATAGCGATCTACGCTTTTATCATAGCAAGCAGGTATTTTGAAGGGTTCGCCATATTCGCATCACAATTTTACTTTCTGTTTATCATTCTCATAGGCATAATTTACTTTTTTGGCAGGCATTTCAGACGACCTGGAGGAGGGCGCATGGCTTATGAAGGCGGAGGCGGCAGAATGAAATACGAAGGCGGGCATGGTGGCGGACACGATGTTAGCAGGAATGTGTTCAACCCTCTTGATAGGGGAAGATTGCATAAACGACTAAAAGAAGTAAACGACAGCATAACCAAACTGGAAGCGAAACTAAATAAAGCGCAATTATCTAACACACGGGATGCTGAAGTGTGGGCACAGGAACTTGCCACCTTGTTCAAAGAGAAGAGTGCCTTAGAAGAAGAACTGCAAATAAGTCATTTAAAATAACGTGATTCTATGCCAATTGATATGCTTTTTCTTCCCTATGTCGGGGCATTTTTGTTTGTTTTCGCAATAATTCTTGGTCTGCTCACAACTGCAAAGATGTTCAACAAAAATGTCAATGCTGCGCTGGCCGCTGTGTTCGGATTGTTCTCGGCAATGTACCAGCCTTTTGTATCAGGAATACAAACATACCTGCCCATAGCTGCTGGCATTCTCATCATTGTGTTCTTTTTCGTACTTTTGAAAAAACTGTTTGGGGAGAAGAAAGAGGGGCAGACGTCTACATACGATGCATTGCCGTTGATGGTTGTCCTCATCTCGCTTGTCGTTGTGCTGATAAGCCAATGGAATATTGTTAGAGGCTTTTTGCCTGCTGGTGTGGATGCAACCAATGTTGGCTGGGGGCTGGGCATAATTTTAGTACTATTGATATTTTGGTTCGCTTACAAGCATAAATCAGCAACTTAAGCAGGACTGTCTGTAGGTCTACTTAGATAATTGACAAAAAAGATAATGTAAACTTATCGTCATCTATTAATACTATCTTTTGACATAGGAATAATTGTGTGAAGAAAGGATTCAGAAAAAACAAATCAGCAAAAAAACAAAAATATCAGTGTGCTGATTGTAAGAATTGGTTTGTAAGGGACGACGGTTTCAAGAAAATACGCCACAAATCAGCAATCATCGCCCGCGCGATCCACATGCATCAGGATGGCATGTCGTTCTTCACTGTGCAAAATCATCTTTGGCTCGCACGTTTCCTGCATGCGTGAATTTCATGCGGCAGATAAAGAATACATGCTGC
>CAYJMB010000088.1:0-2663 GCA_964371455.1 uncultured archaeon
CACATTTTCTAGATTATCTTGATTGTCTGGATATTATAGCACATAGGGCACTTCAGTGTCCTGTAGTTCCACTGAAACTCGCAGCCCTTGCACCTCCAGGTTTCTATGTATGTTTTCTTGTATTTGCTCTTCTTCACTTTTCTTACCAAGTATATCAATCCTTCTGCCCTCTTGATTAATTACAGAAACATTACACAGAGAACTAGCTAATTATATGTGTTCCTATGATATTTATAGGTTTAAATTTGATGCAGAATTCTCTCTAGAGTCCGTTTCTTATACATCTATGATAAATTTCTAGTCCTTTAGCAGTGGGGGCGTATCCCCCTTCTTCGATATTCAGTAGTCCTGCATCTTCAAGAACATCACCAAATATTGCGGAACCCCAGTGATGTTCACCACCTACGAGTGCTGCAGAGTATAGCATTCTTTTCCAGAGGGGTGTATTCTTCCTGAATTCATGCTCTCTACAAACAGCCGCAAATAAATATACAGCGTTTTTTACAAATATGTCTACATGTTCTTTTATTGGTTTTGCAAATTCGTTGTCTTCTCGGATTGCAGCAAACAATTTGCCATACCTTTCCTCTT
The DNA here is from genome assembly GCA_964371455.1 of uncultured archaeon. Taxonomy (GTDB): domain Archaea; phylum Aenigmatarchaeota; class Aenigmatarchaeia; order GW2011-AR5; family GW2011-AR5; genus JACQNX01. The sequence goes on from CAYJMB010000088.1 coordinate 592, forward strand.
GCAAATCTCTATAGCCGCACATGTTTATGATTGTTTGTTAATCTTCTTAAATCTTAACTACATCGAACTCCCGGATTACCTCTAATCCTCGTATGATAAATCGTACCCGATTTTTATCACCTCCTGTCATGGCGATGTTCAGATACGGCCTTGCTGTCTGGTCATTGAAAAATTTCGGCAGGCGCTTCTTGCAGCGGAAGAAGCACTCATGTCGTCGGAAACCGCCGCTTCGCTTTCCAGAAAAGTTTTTCTACTCTGTCTCGTGCTGCGTCTCGTCGCAGTGCAGCAAGTCAGACAGCCCGAAGAGCACTGAATTGTCTTCAAAGCTGTTGCCGTACGTCTGCGTCCAATACCATGCAGTCGACGCGCCTATCGCATAATTCTTCTGGTCTTTGACAATGGCTTTTGCCATTCTTCCCGAATTTCTGCTTGCGTAGATGCCTACTGCAAGCGATACGGTGTCACGCGGATAGACTTTGCGAAAGAAATCACTGTTCGTTTTCTGTTTCCCACACCCCGTACACAAAAATTTTGCAGAACACCGCGATATTTAAGTTTCCTCTTCCCATTCTTTACCATACGGGATCCACAACCGCATATCACATTACCGCCTCCAATGGGATGTGTTATGCGGCATCCCGTATATAAATCATACGACGATTAGAAGGAATCTTGAAGTTTATTGCACTGTAATTAAGAAATGTATAAAAACTCTCTAATGCAGTTCGTTTATTACCATCAAGAAAAGGGTGGTTTTGGATAAGCCAAATCAAAGTTATTTATGAGCCAGTCCAGCTTCATTATCGGCACAATGGGCACGTCTTTGTGCATTGCTATGTCCTCGTCTACGAGTGTGACCAAGAGGGGAATAACATGTTCTTTCTTATTTAATTCAGCATAAAGACTGCAGCGCTCCAGATGCTTGATGACAGCAGACTTCAGCGCAGCTGTCTTTTCTTTCCGGCTTCTCCACTTCTTGCACTCGACAAGAAATGTGCTGCCGAATGACTTTGCGACAACATCAAACTGCCTTTTGCCAGAGCCCGTTCTGACAACAACATTCTGCCTTGCCTCAAATCCGTTCTCATCAAAAATAAAAGCAACAAGCTTCTCGAAGTACTGCCATTTTGCGGCGTGAGAAAGCTTTTCTAGGTCGCTTATGGATGTTATCTGAAACATTTTCATAAAATATCCACTCAGATAGGTAACTGGTCCAATTCAGTGATGTAGCCATCAATCTGTTTCTGGACGTCCTCTTTTTTGTAAAATTTACGCCTGTCCAGCAGGTAGCCTTTGAATCCTAATTTTGTTCCTCAGTGGCGATGAGACGGCTATCGCATCCCAGTAGCCTTCTATCATGAAAATGATCGTTTTGCTGTCAATTCCCAGGCCATGCTTGTCCGAGAGATATTTGAGCCAGAGCTCACGGTTCCACATTTTTCCGCTTTTGTTCCAATAGCCTCTTTTAGCATCATCTTTACTTTTGCAATTCCCGCAGCCCTGTTCTGCCTTGCCAGGCATTCATCAAAGTCCACAAGCAATATATTCTCCGACATCATCCCACCTTCTTGTTATATACCTCTCCATAATATCTGCAATAGCCCGTCACAGGGCACTCCCAGCAGTGCGGCTTCACGGGTTTGCAGATGTTCTGGCCAAAGCTCACGAAGAGCTCATTGAAATCGTGCCAGTACTGTCGTGGAATGATTTTCATTAATGCCTGCTCTGTCTGTTCTGGTTTTTTTGTATTCACCCATCCCAGCCTGTTAGGTACCCTGTTTACATGTGTATCGACAGGGATATGATACTTTTTGCCGTGGCCATAAACCATCACAATGTTCGCTGTCTTCCTTCCAACGCCTTTCAGCAGCAACAGCTCTTCCATCGTGTCAGGAACCCTGTCATTGTACTGCTCATGTATTATCCTTGCAATTTCCTTTATCCTTTTCGACTTTGTCTTGTAGAATCCGCAAGGATAGATGAGTTTTCCTATTGTCCTTGCTGATAATTTGGCCATCTCTTTTGGTGTCTTGGCAACAGCATATAGCCTTCTTGACGCCTTGGCTGTCACC
>CAYJMB010000089.1:0-2656 GCA_964371455.1 uncultured archaeon
CCGCTTTCTTGTTCGTGTTTAAAAACATTCCTGTTAAATATTTCCACTAGATGAGAAATAAGGCAGACATGTTCACGAAGATGGCGATACGACATGAGAGAAGAGAATTGCGTAATCCTGGACTTCCTGCCGAATGGCTACCCGGACAGGCGGCATGCAGAACCTATAGCCCAGGCTATGGGCACTACATTCTTTTCTCTTCTTGAGCTTGTTCCGCGCGAGAACACAACACTAAGAACTGAAGAAGAGGTCTACATTGGCGAGGGCAAAAGAGACAAGATAAGATTCATCCGCGGCCAGCTTGAGTACAATGAGCTCACAAACATGGCGCGGACGCTTTTGCCCGAGATTGTTGAAGAGCTCGTGAAGAAAAAAGAGGCAAAATTCATAGAGTTCTTCAACAAGGCCACAATAGTCACGCCGAGGATGCACCAGTTCCAGCTGCTGCCCGGCGTGGGGAAGAAGCACCTTATAGACGTCCTAGCAGAGCGCAGGAAAAAACCATTTGAAAGCTTTGACGACATCAGAAACCGCGTGAAGATGTTTCCTGACCCGTTCAAGACAGTTGTGAGAAGAGTTGTGCAGGAAATAGAGAAGAATGAGAAGTACAACCTGTTTGTGAACAAAGTGAAGAAAAGAGAGTAAATCTATTTCTTAAACTTATTCACAATATCAACAATCTGCTTTATTTCTTCCTTTTTCAGGTTTGTGCGCTCTTTTGAGAAGAGGGTTTCAACTTCTTCTTCTGTGTCTGGCATCATATTAAGAATCAGGGCTATATAGCGCGGCTTCAGAATTGTAATTTTGTTGAGCTCTTCTGCCAGATTTTTGATCTGGGTTGGTGTAAGCTTTGCAACTTTGTCCAGGTACTCAAGGCAGATCTTCTGGTCATAAACAAGGTCGCGCTCTTTCTTGCGCTCTTCCAGTATGCGCTTTGCCTCGTGCATGCTCACGTCTTCTTCCATTGTTATCTCCATAATACATCCCTTTGAAACTTTTACAAAAGTTTCATCAAAATATTAGTCTTTTTCAGCAGCTATACTCCGCTTTTCCTGATATGCTCAGGCTTCAGGAACAGGAGCTTGGACTTGTTGCCATCATGCACAGCGACTGCGTATGCGTCGCCGCGCTTTTCTATCACACGGCCTGTCAGTCCCTGGAACCGCGGGTGCGGCAGGGGGCTGGATGGCAGATAATTGATGCTAACCATCTGGCCTATCTCAAATTCTGCGAGATAGCGGTTGAGTGTCGGCTTCTTGCGCAGCTGCATCTTCTTCCTCGTTCCGCGCATCTTGCCGTAGGATTTTCTGACCATTATACATCCCTTTGGAACTTTTACAAAAATTATTCTTTGAAGATATTTGAGCAGAAAGCTTAAAAGCGTAATTTGGGCTATTACTTTTGTCATAAACATCAAACATGAATTTTTATGACATCAAGCTCCTTGCATCTGCATCTTGTGCCAAGCAGGGACGAGACGCTGGGCTCTGTGCGGCCATCGTCTCCGCTTACCAGCTCTTTGATGTAGAGGCCTGCATCTGAGCGGACTTCTAGGACGAATTTCTTGCTGCTGATGAATGTTGTCTTTATGGATTTTATGTTTCTTTTCCTGTATTTGTCTGCACGGCGGTGCAGGACGCGCTGCGGCGTTTTCTGGTGTATCATTTTTAATTCATTTAATTTTTTCAGATCCTTCTTTGCTATCTTTTTTTCGCAGGCGACTACAGCGCGATATGTTTTTTCTGCGCGGGTTTCCTTTATCTTCCGCACTTCCTGGATATTGGATAATCTCATGTTTCTTGCTTTCACTTTCCTGCCGATCTTTTTTGCCAGCTTTTTGATATCAATATCCCTTGATTTGGGTTCCAAAATTTCCAGCACAAACGGGCGCCAGCCCAGACAGCGCGCATCTATGTCTTCGCGACCTTCGCCATGAAGCTTGTGGGCGCTTCCGCGCGTTGCAGCCATGAACGGCTTTGCTATTATCTGTTCAACAGATGTCTTGTATTTGCCAGATGGCCATTTTGTCTGCGGTATGCCGCGCACGAGCTTCTGGTATTCGCCATACAGGAAGAGCGGGTTGACTTCAATCACCGCTTTTTTTGTGTGGAAATCCACTATAATATTCACATCAGGATTTTGCTTGTCAAACCTCACGTTAAGCGCTTTTTCAACAAGCTTCCCAAGCTCGCGATTGATTTCTGCTTTCAAGGGCTCACAGAAATCTATGCCTATGCGCTCCCAGAGAGATTCCTCGTTTTCTATGAGGTCAAATGAAAGCTTTGTTCCCATCAGAAAAGTGGAGAACTCATATTTTGCTGCAGAACGTTTTATTTTTTTTATCCATCCGTTCAAATCAGAGAACAGATCGCCGCATATTTCGCACCGCTTCTTCTGCAATTTCTGCGTTTCCAGATTGTGGAACCGGAAATCATGAAAATTGGCGAGATCGATATTCTGCGGAGTGTCTTCTTTGTCTATAGACATAGCGACCGCCGTCCTGAGGACCCTTCCGCGCTGCCTGTTGTCAAGGCCAGACAGCAGCTGGCCGAACTGCCTTCCAAGGCAGTTGTCGCACACAGGCTGCGCGAGAATTTTATGCGCCTTTTCAATGATCATGGGAATAATTTAGGAAGAAGTTTTTATAAAGCAAGAT
>CAYJMB010000090.1:0-2652 GCA_964371455.1 uncultured archaeon
CATTCTCGTCAGGCGCTGACCCATAACATTTTGAGTAGTAGGAGAGGTTGTTTGACCTGTACTCAATGTAATTATATTGAATGCAGAGAGCATTGCAAATACCGCTATTAACGACGCTACTCCAAGGAACCCAAAAGCAAATTTTTCAGTTGTATCCATTTTTTTCCACTTCCAGTGATGAAGGATTGTTGGCATATCTTCATTTTGCCTTGCCTCCAAACGCAAATTTAGATTGCACGTATACAGCATAAGCCAAGAGAGTTACGCTGGCAACTCCGAGAATAGGCTGTATCGGCATAAAGTATGCTACGACGCCTGTAACACCTAGGAGAAATATCAGCAATTTGTTGCAGATTGCGCAGCCGAAAGAGAAGAAGCCGCCGACGGCTCCGCCTGTTGCTGCGTAATTGCACTTCGTCTGCGTCTTTTTTGTGTAGTACCACAATCCTATGTAAGCGCCAGAAAGTATAGACGTCATGACAAGAAATATGTAATCATAAAAGTAAACAGGAGTCATTCTTATGAAAATGTCATTAGGTATAAGCACGGTAATAATCCCAAATGCAACAAAAACAGAAAAAGCTGCTATGCTGCCTATGAGTATTGAACGAGTCTTTAATTCCTGCTTTTTCTGCTTCCGTCTCATACATTTCGCCTATGATGTATCCACATTAGGCCCGTAAGGATGAATCAGTTTCCATCCTTGTATTATGTCGCCCTGCCTGTACTTCAGGGTAAACGTCCCGTCGAATTTGCGCTTGCTTCCATCGCTCAGAATAAATTCCACCGAATAGTCCACACTTGCTGTTGTACCGTCATTCGAAGTTTCTTTTATGCTAAGTATGTTAACGCCTTCTATACCCTGCGAGCTTGTAAAGTTTCTGAATGTTGCAAGATCTTTAGCATTAGTGTCTATTTTCTTGAAGCCGTCAGAAATAGCAGCGTACATGTTTGGCCAGTCTTTTTTGTCCCAAGATTCGAAATACTGCCTTACAACCTCTTCAGGCGCGGCAACCTGATAATTGTCCGCCACTTGGTTCTGCTGGCTAGCCTGAACATAAATTAGCCCAGCGATAAATACGGCGGCTATTATGGCTACTCCAAGAAGCGCGTTAGAATTTTGTTTTTTTATTCTCTCCATCCAAATCCCCTAGCTTATAGCCAACTTCCCTTCCATGCCCTGCTGCCTGTGGCCTTCTACAGAGCAATAGAATGAAAATGTTCCTGTTTTATCCGCAATGAACTCTATGGTTTCTGACGCGCGTGGCTGCAAGCGTTGGGTTCTAACATTTAGCTCGTCTATAACAAGATCATGTTCAACCGTTCCAGCGTTTATGAAAGTTAAGCGAACGGTCTCGCCCTTCTTGACTTGAATTGAATTCGGCTGGAATTCAAATTCACTCCCGTACACTGTTATTTGATTTATCACAACTCCTTTGCTCAAATCCTTGTACGTTCCTAAAATTTCTGGGCTCCTCATGATGTACCAGCCATTTTCAGCAACATCGCCGACCTGAGGCCACACCTGGACGAATCCTGGATAAGCATTGGCGTCAGGAGAAACTAGGATTATAGGAACCTTTGTGATATTATATTGTTTCATGAGCGATTTTCCAGAATCCGAACTTATGTCTACAGCAGTTTCGTTTCTAATGGCTAAGCCGAAGTTTCGTTCCAAAATCTTCTTATTAACAGCAACGTCATAACAGCTTGCGCATGAATCGTCCTTAAGGTAGATTACAGATACCAATCCTTCTATTTTGTTTGCAGCCAAATCCCTGTAAGGCGGCACGGCAGTGTGCAGCGCGTAAAAGCCCTGCTTTTCAGTTGCGTTTAACTGGTCCCATATTTGCGCTATAGCTAGATAATCCAAAATGTCATTGGAAATAATCAGCGCAGGAATCTTCTGCACGCCGAATTTTGTTATTAGTTCTTTAGCCTCTGGAGATGTGTAGTCAATTGTTTTCTCGCTTGAAAATTTTACGTTCTGCTGCCTGAAGAAGCTTATTACCTGCGTGAGGTTTGCACACTCAGGGCATTCTTCGTCTATTATGTGCGTCAAAGAAACCACGCCTTTAATATTTCCGGAAGCATCAATGTAAGGCGGGACGGCGCCAGAATAAACAGCTGAAACCTGCGTGCCGTCTTTCATCCCGACCTGCCAGTTCTGGTTCCACAAATTGACAACAGAGGATTTGTTTACTTCGCCCAGAACTATCAAAGTAGGCAGCTTTTTGATATTATATCGGCTAATAAGCTGCTTCGCTTCATCGGATGAAAAATCTAAAGTTGTTTCAGAAGTGACATTAACGTTGGCTTTTTTCAGGTTTTCAATAACAGGATTTATGTCAAAACAGTCTTGGCACGAAGAAACAGCGATTTTTACCAGTTCCAGTTTGACAGGCTTGTTTTCTTTTTCTGCCAGCAAGACAGCTTGCTTTACCTTTTCGCTGCGGGCAGTTATTAGGGAAAAATTTACAATTGACAGGACGATTGCTAACGCGAGAAAAATATACAAAATGATATCTAATGTCTTTGTTTTCATTCATCATCAACCAAGTGTACATAGAAGCACCTTCAGTGCTTCAGTTTGTTTCTCAGCTAACAGCCGCCAACCATGCTCGGCAGGTTTGCCAAGCTTCCACCTGATGC
>CAYJMB010000091.1:0-2493 GCA_964371455.1 uncultured archaeon
TATTTCCACAGGCTTGGCTAAAACCTTGCTCATAAGAGCAGAGTCAGTCTTCACCCGCTGCCTGAATCGTTTTTCTACCCTGACTTTGTACTTTTCCTGCGACCCGTAGACTTTGTTGATGCCCAGCGTGGGGACGCGCAGCATCTTTTCTATCATCTTCTTTTCGTCCCCTACCTCTATGACATCTATCTCTTTGCCCAGCAACTTTGTCAGAGACATGGCGTTCTTGCCGCCTTTGCCTATTATCTTTCCCGCATCTTTTCCTGCAATAATTATTATCCTGTTGTCATGATCAATTGTATTGAAAAATTCTGCAGTAAGGCGTAGTTTTTCCAATGCCCTTGATAAATCCACATCTGTCTGTGATATTTTGCATGCTGAGAGCAGGCTGTTGCAGGCAGCACAAAGCATGTCGCTCTGCCTGCAGACGGCGCAGATTTTCATCATAAGAATTTGTCAGAGGAAACCTTAAAAAGGGGGCTCCTGACGTTTCTTTCTGTTCAGATAAACATCACCTTTTTCATAAGGAGATTTCATTTCATAGGCAGGCTTTTGCGCATAAGCGCCGAAGGTTGATTCGAGCAGGTGCCTGACTTCGCCGTAACTTAGTTGCGTTTCGTCCTGCTTTGATGTACCGTATTTGTCTGCCTTCTTTTCTTTTGGCATAGATAGATCGTATCGCCCCATGTCGACCCTTATCATTTCTTTGAGCTTCATTCTCGTGCTGATGTCAAGTCTTGATATTGCGCTTAGGGATTCATTCATACCTTCTTCTATATCCTGATGTGTCAGCTGAGCTAAATCTGTAATTACTTTTGTTTGAGAAGAAGTAGTCATATCAATTGCAGCAGCATTAGAAAAAAGAATTCCGATAAATCTAACCATACAATTATTCATCTTTACATCAGAAAACTGAAATCGTCACAGTTATCAAATATCATGTTCCCGAAAGCGCAGTTCCTGAAAGTGCAGAACAGCATCTTGCAGCCTTTGAACGCTATGTCTGAGAATTTCATATCCGAGATGTCAAAGAACTGCATCAATACGTTGGAAAAGTTGCGCTCTCCTCTCTCGTATCTTTCAACAAACTCTCTCTGCGAAACCAATTCTTGTGGCATAGTAAAAGATTATCGTATTAGTTTTTAAAGTGTTTCAGTTGAAGTCTTAGTTATGTTAGAACTTGCGATCATCGGCACGCCAAATTCGGGGAAAAGCACGATGTTCAAGGCAGCGACGCTGAAAGATGTCAAAATAGCCAACTATCCATTTACAACATTGGAGCCAAACGAAGGCCTTGCCCATGTCACAACATCATGCCCTTGCACAGAGCTCGGTCTGACATGCGAGTCCTGTAAAAACGGCCTGCGCTTTGTCCCGGTAAAGCTCTGGGATGTCGCAGGACTTGTGCCCGACGCTCATCTGGGAAGAGGAAGAGGCAACGCCTTTCTTGATGACTTGATGCAGGCCGCCGCATTCATACATGTCATAGACATCTCAGGCAGGACAGACCTGGAAGGCAATTCAACTGAAAATTTCGATTCCGCAGAGGCCATCAAAATGCTAGAACGGGAGCTTGATTACTGGCTGCTTGGCCTAATCAAGAAAGACTGGAATGCTGCAAAAAGCCAGCACAATGCTATAGAGCTTTTTGCTAAAAGGCTCTCTGGCCTAGGCATAACAAAGAACGACATAAAGCTTGCAATGGAAAAATTTGACCTCACAGACCGTATTGAGAACTGGTCTGATGCCGATACCCTAAATTTTGTCTCGCTTCTCAGAAAACATTCCAAGCCTTCCATAATCGCAGCAAACAAAATTGATATCAGAGACGAAGGAAACTTGGAGAATCTCAAAGAGCGGTTTCCAGAAAAAACTATCTATTCAACATCAGCGGAAATAGAGCTTGCTTTGAGAGAGGCTGCGCAGCACGGGCTGATAAATTACATTCCAGGGGATTCTGATTTTACACTCGTAGAGAAAAATAAAATAACAGAAAAACAGGCAGCAGCCTTGTCCATCATGAAGAAATTTCTCCAGCAGCATGGGCACACGAATGTCCAGCAAGTCCTGAACACAGCTGTATTCTCCTTGCTGAATATGATAGCTGTATTCCCTGTGGAGAATGAGACAAAATTCAGCGACAAAAAAGGCCGGATACTGCCGGACTGCTTCCTCATGAAAAAAGGCTCAACAGCAGTCAACCTTGCATACCAGGTGCATGAAGATATAGGCAGGAAATTCATCTCTGCAATCAATGCAAGAACAAAGCGGACCGTTTCTGCCGATTACGAGCTACAGCACAGCGATATCATTTCTATAAAAAGTGGCAGATAAAGCAAAATTTTACTCTAAAAACGCATTGCACTTATAGCACCAGAGCCAGTCATAATCGCACTTGTAAGGTTTGATAAACGGATGTCCTGTTTTCTTGAAGTGCTCTGTATTATGCGCTTTCGCAGACTCGCAGCACCCTACAAAGCCGCAAGTTAAGCA
>CAYJMB010000092.1:0-2473 GCA_964371455.1 uncultured archaeon
CTGATCCCAATACAATAGTCTTTGCACTCATGACAACATTCCTGCCCACAGGCTTGCTAGGGATAGGGCTTGCCGGCATCCTAGCTGTTATTATGTCCACACTGGACAGCATGCTCATGGTTGGCACAGCGACTCTGACCAAAGATTTCTACAAGACTTTAGCAAAAAAGAATGCCAGTGATGAGGACATGCTCAAAATGGCCAGGATCTTTACAGTGATCTTCGGGTTGTTAGGCCTTGCCACAGCATTTCTCTACCCTGACATACTTCAGCTGGGCCTGACCGGGTCGTTTATCCTTGTTATTCTCATACCAGCGCTGCTAGGCGGGTTTTTCTGGCAGCGCGCCAATTCAAGGGCAGCGTTCTGGAGTGCGCTTATCGGCTTTGTTGTGCTTCTTATGGCTCTTCCGTCGCAGCCGAGAACAGCATTTATACCAAGCGTCATAGCTGCTGTGATAGTCTTTGTTGTGCTTTCCTATATGACGAAGCACGCGAAAGAAGAGAAGATAAAAATATGGCAGTGAAGTTTGCTTAATCATGCTGCTTTGCGCGCCTTATAAGGCATGCAGCGATGCCGAAGATGAAGAACAGCATGCCGAGAAACGTGATCTTGAGATTTGTTTCGCTGATCAGATCATATATTTTTGTGCCATCTTCTTGTAAATGACAGCAAAGAAGAGAAACACAAACGCGTGGAACAGCGCGAAGCGCGAGACAGAGAAACCCAGAAAGATCAAAGACATAAAGTACTGGTAGTAATAGAGATAGTAGTAGAATAACTGCGCCCGCTTTGAGAGTTTTTTCCGCATGATGCTAATTGAGGGTGAGAAGATATAAATGCCGGAGATGGGTGGGCGCAAATAGTGATATGCCGAACATTTGACATTTGAACAATTAATCGTAGATTCTGCTTCTGTCATCAATCTCCACAATACCTATCTTCTTATTCTGGTAGTCAATTTCATAGAGAATACGATAGTCGCCAACTCGGACGCGATATAATTTTTCTTTATAACCATGAACAGGCTTTGACCCACGTAAAGCGGGTTCATTCATCAACTCTTCAATTTTCTTCAAGATTCTCTTAGCAAGCACCTTTTCTGCTTTTTCAAGGAATTTTTCTGCCTGTTTCGAGTAATCAACAGAAAACGTCACAAGCCCAGCTTCTTTTTCATTTTTTCGTGAGAAGTAAGCGTTCCTTCATTCTTTTCCTTCCTATAAGCTAGAAGAGCTTCGTAATCTTCTTCTGTCATGATACTGTCGATGTCAACCATGTGCTTCTTTATCTCTTCGAGTTCCTTTTCTATATTGCCTAGTTTTGAAAGGATTTTTTCATCTTCCACAATTAACACCTATTAAATTATTAAAGGAATCCATATAAATTGATTTTGATGCCGGAGATGGGTGTAAGTAAGGAGTTCGAATCTCGTTGTTGGCATTTATTGTAAAACAGGTGACAACATTGCAGAAAAATGTAGTCGCCTCTTCGATACTTATTTCTGTTTCGCCGTGTATTTTTTGTAGTCCTTGATATAACGTTTTATCAGGTGTTGGACAAATATGTTTTCGTTTTTTCCTTTCTGGGAGCGTTCCAGCGCAGTGTAGTAGCTGTCCCTATTCTTATGGCTTATGTCAAGCATTGGGAAACCATGCTTATGCAAAACAAAATTCATCAAAATTCTGCTTATTCTGCCATTTCCATCCCCGAAAGGGTGTATAGAAACAAATCTATAGTGGACCAGTGCTGCTAACTCTACCGGATGCAATTTATCTTTGTTTTTGTTATACCATCTGAAGAATTCACTTAGCATGGCATCCAACTCAACAGGCAATGGCAATTCAACATCGGTTCCGCTTATGCCCACCGGATAATCTCGGATCTTTCCGGCTACTCCTGGCTTTGTTTCCCTGAATAAATTATGATGCCATTCCAAAACTGTTCCAAGACTGATATCTTTTTTGTATTTCATTATGGTATAAAAAAGCTTAGCATGATTTTCAGCTTCCTTAATGTCCCTAGTCGGCCTGTCAGATGGTGTAATGTTGTCATGGAGCAATTTTGATGTATCTTTAAATGTCAGCGATCCTCCTTCAATTCTGTTTGTATTATAGGTAAATTTTATCATGAATTGTTCAATGTATTTTTCTCGTATCTCCTCGGGCAATTTTTGCATATATTTTCTAAAGTTGTTTTTTATCCGGTCAAGTTTTTTGTACCATTTTTCATGGTATATTTCATTCATAAACTGTTTTTTTATTTTATCTATATTTTTTGGCACTTTTTTCCCCAGATACTTCTCCTTTTTTTCAACTTTCCCGCTCACCTTCATGCTGTGTTCAAGATAATAGAATTCTGTGTTTCCGATCTTTCTTTTTCGTATAGTTGCCATATTTATCTTTTATATCTTACCCCTACTTATATATAAAGTTATCTATTTTCTATAAAAGGTAGGGGTAATGAATCAGTGGCACA
>CAYJMB010000093.1:0-2459 GCA_964371455.1 uncultured archaeon
TCCCGGATTCATTGTTTGCATAAATGAAGATGGCAGTTTTCAATGAATCTAAGATGAATAAATGCTATGTTCTTTATAACTCGTTGAGAACATGGCATCCAGAATGCTTTACAGGAAGCATTCTTAGATAAGCGGCTTATTCCTTTTCGTAGAAAAAACACGGGCGCTGCATTTGCAGAGCAGGCCAAGGCAAGAAAGAAGGAGCCATTTCATTGCGCATCGCTTTTTGTGTTGCTAAGGAATTTCACAATGTCTTTCTTTGTTATTATTCCAACAAGTTTCTTGCCTCTTACGGCAGGCAGCCTGTCTATCTTATGCTTGTGCATGAGCGCAGCGGCCTTGTAAATATCGTCCTCGGTTTCTATGAATATTGTCCTGTCATTCATGAGGGCGCTGACTCTTGTCTTGAGCAGTTCCTGCAGCTCTTTCTTGCTGTCAGACTTTATCATGGCAAGAATAAACGGGAATGAAGTTCGTTTGTTTATCTTATTGTACACGTTCAGCGCGCGCATTATATCGGTCTGTGTTATCATGCCAACAATCCTGTCCCCGCGGGCTACCGGACAGCCGCTTATATCCTTGCTGGCCAGTATGTCGACAACATTTGCCAGTGTATCGGTCGGTTTTACTGTAACCGGCTTTTTGGTCATAACATCCTTTACCTTCATGCCTGCTAATTGTGTAAGGCCGGATAAAAAGTTTATAGTGAAATCAGAAGAGCTGAATATTTGAGCGCCATTGGATAAGTATAAATGCTTTGGTTTTCAAGCTAATAGAGTTGAGTGTAGACAAAAAGTACAGACCACGTTTATCCTTTTCATCATTCGCTAGTAGGGCTAGGGGGTTAGCTGCGATACGTGCTTCGTTCGCATCTCGTACTATATTGCTCCGATGAACCTTACGCAACGGCAGTGAAAAAATGGAACCCAAACAAGAGATTAGACGAATAGTCAGGATACTGACCACTGACATAGACGGCTCCCTGAATGTCGAAAGGGCGCTAAGAAGGATAAAGGGCGTAAGCTTCATGTTTTCCAAATCGGTATGCATCGCAACAGGCATAGATCCCAGAAAGAAAGTTGGTACGTTAGGTGAAAACGAAATCAAGACGCTAGAGAATTTCATCAAAAACCCGCATCTGCCTGCATGGATGCTTAACCGAAGAAAGGACCCGGAAACAGGGGAAACACTGCATCTTACAATGGCTAATCTAGATCTGAAAAAACGCGACGACATAAACATGCTTAGAAAGATGCGTGCCTACAAGGGCATAAGGCACGAGCTCGGCCAGCCTGTGCGCGGACAAAGAACTCGCTCCTCTTTCCGAACGTCCAAGAGCGTTGGCGTATCGAGGAAGAAAATAATCCAGGCTGCGAAATCGTCTGCAAAGCCCAAAGAGGAAAAGAAGTGACGTCATGAAACCCTCCTTAATGATTAAGGACAAAAGGTTTAGGAGGGATAAGTATGTTGTATGTGGGAATGGATGTGAGCAAGAAGACTTGCTACATAACTGTGAAAGATGAGAAGGGAAGAACAATGCAGACAGAAAAGATATCCAATTCATTGGAGGCATTGGATGAATTTGTAGAAGGCCTGGAGGATAAAGCAAAATTCATCATGGAAGCTTCGTATACATGGGAACATCTCTATGACAGACTTCAGGAAAAAGGCCATGAAGTCTGCCTGGCGAATCCCGTTAAGACGAAGCTCATAGCAGAAACGAAGATCAAGACGGACAAGATAGACTCGAACATACTTGCTGATCTGCTAAGAGCGGACCTTGTTGCAAAGGTCTATGTTCCAGACAAGGATGTGAGGGAATTAAGAAGCATAGTAAGGCATAGGGCATCTCTGGTAAAGATGCGCTCAATGACAAAGAATCGCATGCACGCGATTCTCGCAAAGGAAGGAATACAGACTGACATGAGCGATCTGTTTGGCAAGTCTGGAATGCTCTTCCTCAAAAGCGTCCAACTTCGTGAAGCGCACAGATTTGCGATGGAAAACTACCTGAAGCTCTTGGGAGAGCTCAATGAGAGGATTGACGAAACATCAAAGCACATAGAAGATCTTGCAAAGGATGACAAACAAGCACAGTTGTTGACGACAATTCCTGGCATAGGAATTTATTCAGCAATGCTCATACTGAGCGAGATAGGGGACATAAGTAGGTTTGAAAATGAGAAGAAGCTGTCCAGCTATGCAGGGCTGATTCCGTCAACATACCAGTCAGGCAATGTAGAGTATCACGGGCACATAACAAAACAAGGCTCTACATGGATCAGATGGGTCCTGATACAGGCAACTCACGTGGCTGTCAGACAGGACAATTTTTTGCAAAGATTTTACATAAAGATTGCAAAACGCAAAGGAGGAAAGATAGCGATAATCGCTACAGCGAGGAAGATGCTTGAAGTGGTGTACTTCATGCTAAAAGAAAATCAAACATTTCATGCTGA
>CAYJMB010000094.1:0-2386 GCA_964371455.1 uncultured archaeon
GAACAGAACAATTAAGCCTTTTTCTTTGGAAAAGAAAAACCCTTATAGTTCTACATCTCTTAGAACTTAGAACGCTCTTCCTTACATAACTTATCACCTGAATTTATTTATCCTTTCATGTCGAATTTCTTATGGACAGGAACATTCCACAGACATCTCTTGAGGCTCATGGCCTACGTTGGTTAGTGGTAAGGAACCCCCAGTCAAAGTTGAGGTTTCAGCATGTCTATGCCTCATCACCTAGGTTCACTAATGGGGCATTCCTGTCCTTTATGAAAGGACTATGATTCGTATGGCATTTCGTTTTTCATGACGTACCATACGTCTGACAGCATCTTTCTTGCTGTGCTTCTTCTCGCGATTTGTTTTCCTTTTCTCTGTCTCACGCGATAGTAATGTTTCATGTACTTCGTCTGCATCATTATCGCTCTTCCTGAGCATTCGTACATGATCCATTTGAGATATTTGTTGCAAGCCTTGCTTGCAACTGTCCTGCTCTTCTCGCCTGACTGGTAGATCCCAGGGCACAGACCTGCATAGCTCACAAGGCTTTTTGGATCTGGAAATCTGCGGATGTCCCCTATCTCGGCTTCTATGAGCAACGACCCGAATTTGCCAATACCTGGAATCGATTGGAGCAGGACAGAATTCTTTCTGGTCATGTTCATCAGGCGTATCGTCTTGCCAACGCTTCTTATCTGGCTGTCCAGTAGCTCGAGCATCTGCACATAGTTGCATATTTCGAACCCTTGTGTTTTCAGCCATGCTACGCCTTCCTTGTTCCACAATTTACGCTTGTACTTGATGCCGCTCCTGAGCAGCATCCACTTGATCCTGCATTTCAGCGCTGCGCGCATATGCACAAGCCTGACCCTGTGTCTTCCTACATTTCGCAGCTCTATGATTTCCTCGTCAGGTATGTACACGACAGGCAGATATCCTGTTCGCAACAAATCTGCAAGTATTTGCGAATCTTCCTTGTCTGTCTTCTTCTTGCCTGATATCTGCTTGACCTTGCGAGGATCTGCCAGCAGCGCGTCATATCCGCTATCTTTCAGCATCCTGTAGAATCCTCTCCACAAGCCGCACGCTTCTATGGTTATTGTCGTGTCTTTGCACGGTGTGAAAAGGAATCTCTGCAAAGCCTCTTTCGTGTTCGGGAAATTTCCCTGTTCGATCACAGTTCCTGATTTATCAAGTACAGTCCCGAAAAAGCTGTCCTTGTGTATGTCTATTCCTGCATAGAATTTCATATCGCATCACCCGATTGTTATTTATGTTTGCGTCCATAATTTGGTTATGGACGCCAGAAGGAGCGTTCTACTACCGTCAAGGAAATAAACATGATACAAGAAAGAACAACGTTCTTTCTGTACAGCAAGAGCTTCGCTCTTGCTTGTATTACTTCCTTGTGAACTATATGTGAACCCAGTTGTATGAAAATTCTTTTCTGGGTTCACTATAAAATCTTCGCGCTATAGTAATTTTGACCTGTTATGATAGACGCATTCCTTACAATCCTGTTTTCCTCGCTTGTCATAGCCAATGCGCTTCTCTTGGGTCTGTTTTTATTGCCGGAAAGGAAAAGCAGAAGCGGAAGCAGTTTCTGCCCGCCGCTTTCAGTCATAATTCCGGCTCATAACGAGGAGAATTACATCGGCTCGACCATAAAGAGCGTTCTCCGCGCGCAATACGGGAACAAAAGGGAAATCATAGTCGTCGACGACGGCTCGACAGACAGGACAAGGGAAATCGTGAGGCAGCTTGCGAGAAAAAACAGGAACATCAGGCTGTTCAGCATTAAGCACAGCGGCAAGTCCGCTGCACTTAACTGCGGCCTGCAGAAAACTAGATTCGATATTGTCGCTTATCTCGACGCTGATTCCTCTGTCGGAAAGAAAAGCCTGCTAGAGCTCGTTAAGCCTCTGGTGGATAAAAATGTCGCTATATCGTCCGGCGTAATCAGGGCGCGCTCTGCCGGTCTTTTGTCATGGTTCCAGGACATGGAATACATAGTGTCCTCCAGCTGGAGGTACGCATGCGGCAAGATAGGAGCAACATACATAGCGCCCGGCTTCGCAGCCTTAAGAAAATCCGCGATGGCAAAAGCAGGAGGATTCAGCAGCGACACGCTCACGGAGGACATAGACACTACGCTTGCGCTGATAAAAAAGGGCTACAGGGCTGCTATGACGCCTGCTGTTTTGTTTACCTCTGTGCCATCTAGCTTCCGCGGCCTGGTGCGGCAGAGCGTAATGTGGGGCCGCGGCTCGGTGCAGTCAGCAAGATCTCATTTCGACCTGTTGTTTTCCAGGAGCGCTGGATCCGTCGGCTTGTCCAGCTTTCCCATGCTCATGTTCTGGTTTATCTACGCGTTCGCATACAT
>CAYJMB010000095.1:0-2379 GCA_964371455.1 uncultured archaeon
CCGGATGCACCTGAAACAGGATAGCCTTCAAGAAGCTCTCCATTTTTGCAAACATAAAGATTCGGGCAATTTTCTGCATTTACACATCCATCACTTCTCTTTAGCACAACTACTTCTGTGCCCTGGACGTTCTGACCGCATATATTTTCACAACTACTGCTCTTATCATCCCAGACACAACCATCTATGTTCACGCATTTTTCTAGGCTGCATGAGCCCACTAAAGACCATGAATTGCACTCTTTGCTGCAGTCAACACGCTTCACGATGACTGCGCTCGATGAGCTGTCTTTGCAGAAATCTCCTGAATTAATTTTGGCTGCGACTTCGTCTTCCAGCAGAATTGCTAACCGCTCAAATGCAGCATCATAATCCTTGGATGTTATTTTTTCTTTAATGCCTTTATCCGACAATAACATTCTCAACTTGTTTTCGTTTATCCTGCAATTTCTTACCCCTATCCCGCGCCACGCATCTTTGGCCTTCCCATAGATTAGCAGCATGTCTATGCTTGTTGTGCTGTCTTTATCAGCTTCGTAAAGAAGATAGTACTTATCTCTTAGAGATTTTTCAAGCTGTTGCGGAAAATCATCAGTTATCTCCATTATAATCCTGACGTTGTATTTTTTCTTAATGCCCGCCAGCCTGCTTTCTATCTTTTCTGTGTCCTTCAGCGTCTTTTCTTTTGTATTCTCAAATAAGAGCGCAGATCTCCTTTTTTCCGATTCTTCTGGCACGAATTCCTGTTTGCAGCATCTGATATTATCCCGCAGACCAGGGCAAAGATATCTTACGGATTTGCCGCCTAGTGTCTTGCAGTCCTCCACATCCATGCACAAAGACGATGTGTACTTTCTGCAGTTTCCGTATGTTTTTGCCGGTTTCTTGAATTGTATGCTAAATGTATAAGTTTTTGTGCGACCTAGATAGCCGCCATCATTTACTATTTGGCATGCGTCTATGCCCTCGTCCTTACATTCGCCATTTGGTCCGACTTTTATTGTAACAAATGAATCGCAGGGGAATGAAGACTCTTTTGTCACCTTTCCATTGCTTGCCACTTTATATGCGCAGGAAAGCGTTCCTTCGAGGAAAAGCTCGAAATCGCCTGTCTTGAGATTTGTTGCAGAAAAAGATTGCGTGATTATTCCAGGTCCGCCTGTACCTACGCCTTCAGGCGTTTTCGGGGGCGCGCAGCACTGTATTTCATTTCCGCCTTTACACCATCCTTTCACATATTCCAGGCCACTTTCAGGACAATAGGGAGTTTCGTCGGTATTGTAACATTTGTAATTACTTAGCGGCGCATCGCAAGTGCCATAACTCTGCCCGCGTGCAGCAAAAGCCGATGGGATGGAAATTAATAACACCAAGCTGATAACAAATAAATCAAGTTTCATAAGCATCACGCATCAAATATCTGCACATCTGCAGTTCCAGCAGCAGACTGCGTTCCTTCTTGAGAGGACTGGGAAGTTCTTGTCTGCGTCCCTGCCGGCAGCTGATCGACACTCATGCACCCGCACCTTACCATGCAGCTGTCTGCTGTGTAGCCTTCCTTGTCACACAATGACTTCAGCTTATCAGGCATCTTCTCTTTGTCGCAGGAGTAAAGGGAGCGGAACTCGTTGCAGGCCTGGAAGAATGCGCTCTGGCTCTTTATGTCCTTTTGTTGCTCGCCGACGTTCTGAAGAAAGAACGAGCTGATGATGATGAGCACAAGGACTGCGAGGGATATTATAACTACCACAGAAATCGGCAGCTCAAGGCCTTTTGGCATAATTTCTTTTGGTCTGAACAGTAGAAAAAGATTATTTCTACACAGTTAGCATCCATTTCCACAGGGGCATAAACCTTATCCCCTTATCTGTTTTTTCAGCAGTTTTTGTAATAAGAATGAGCTCTTTTGCCTTTGACCTGAATAATTTTTTGAATTCAAGAAGTGCCTCTGTTTCCATTTTTTCTATCCTATCTGTATAGGTAACATTTCTATAAGTACGGCATTTTCGGCAAGTTTTCCATAATCTTCTGAAAATTTGAAGCTCACTGCATTCCTTATTCCATTATCTATACAATATATTTTTGATGGAAGCGTTTTTCTTTCTTTCAATGAATAAGAAAAATGATCCAATGTAAAAAACAAAAAGGCTTCTAGATAGTACGATAAATAATCTTTAATTGCGCCGTAAGAAATTTTTGTCATACTTCTGAGGCTTCGCAAGGAAATTAGATTCGTAAAATTAGTCATAAAAAACAGCGCAAGGTCTTTTGCTTTCTGCGCATTCATGTTATACCTGTCAACTATATCCTTGTATACAATATCATCAAGATTTCAAGCCTTGTTTTTTCAGTTACTATACCTTTTTTCAGCTTTGTTTT
>CAYJMB010000096.1:0-2369 GCA_964371455.1 uncultured archaeon
GCCGCTCAAAACCAGCATTTTTCTCTATTACCAAAACAAATTTTGCATCGACCTTCTTGAAATCCACTTCTTCTACTGTAGAGGGGATTGACCACCCGCCGCTGCCGAGCTTCGACCAGTCTATGTCGTCGCCCCTGTCCCTGATTACTACATTGCCGGCTACTATGCCTTTCCTGTCTGTTGTCAGGTGAAGCTGTTCCCTCAGCACGTCAAGCGCGACCTCTATATCGACTATTATCGGGTCCGAATTATGGAGTATTATAAATCCTGTCCCGCCGATGAAATTTTCAGTTGGCACAACAGATAAATCGACGGTATATTCGGGTAATGGGGCATCGTTTATTTCTACAATCTTATCCCAAAGTATATCGCTAGCTGCTATCTTTTGAAGATCTGAAAGCAGGGAAACATCTGAGGAGTGTTTTTCCAGTTGGATAAGGGCATTTGAAAGGACAGGTCGGCTTATTGACTCATTTTTCATTTCTATCGGAGTCCAAGAAAAGTGTCTGTGCGAAAGTGGCGTATCACAGGATTTCCTGACGGCCTTTATAAGCTGGCCGATGTCCGGTATTCTGTCAGAAGATATTTCATGATTGCGTTCTTCATCGAAGCCTGCATCTCCTGTCCAGTGTGCAAGCGGCTTTGTGTACTCTCTGTTTCCTATGCGTATCTCATATGCATCATGCCATTTTTCATTTCTTTCGCTTCTTTTGTAGTGGTATATTCTGGAAAAAATACCTAGGCGCAGGAGCAGGAAAACCAGCCCGTCCAAAAGTTTTTTGCTGCTGGTGTGGTATCTTATCCGGAATTTTGGCATATATACGCTTCCGTCGCCAAGTCTGAAAGATTTCAGGAACTCCTGTATACAATTTTCAGGTGCATCGAGAATTGCAGATGGAATTTCCTTTTCCCATGCCACGCATGGCCTATAGCCTATAGCATAAGTCAGTATGTGGCTCAGTGTGCCATAGCCGATATTAAGCTTGTATACGCCGTCTTTTCCCATGGCCAGCTTTTCACTTGCGCAGAAGCTTCCGAAAGATTTTTCAAAGCACATTTTAAATTGCTCAAGCACGTCTCTGGATTTGTTTGAGATTGTTACGTAATAAGATTTTCTCGACTCAAAAAAGAAATGGCAGCCCTCGCTTAACAGAAGACCGAGAACAAAGCCAAGACTTTCATCTCTTTGAATAAGGGAATTATAGAAGTGTTTGCCTCCTCGTCTGCCTAGTCTTATCTTCGGAAGAAGGTCGGATAAGTCTAAACCCGCTTCTTTGATGACTTTGACTGGAATAGTGTGCCAGTGCAGCCAGTTGGCTTTGACGTCCGACCATTTATTTTTATATTTGAATTCAGCAGAAATGCGCTTGATATGTTCTTTACCCAATTGAGCAATTATTTTTCTTATCGTTTCTGTATCAGATTTGATATAAAATTCGGCTAGCACTTCATCCGGGCAATTCTTCAGAATCTTTTGCAGTATGTTTATCGGCGTTTCTTTTGTTTCCAACTGGATCTTTCTAGGAAGTGCTATCCAGTCACCAACTTTTAAATCAGATGTCTTTATTTCTGCAGGCTTGCCATTTATATTTGTAAAAAGGCTATGAGAAAGGGTCACTTTTACACTTCTGCCGCTTGCGGTGACAATTTCTTTTACGATATTGGCAGGATGTTTCATGACCATTGATACGTCATGTTCTTTGATTTTGTAGTTCTCGTCAAAGGAGCAGACTTTCATATTCACATTAGAGAATTTCTTTTTGCGGCCGTCGTCATAGGCAAGAATCCCGAATTTCTCTGCATATTCGACTGCATAGCTGGCAGGAACAATTTTGAATTCTCCGTCAATCCTTACAAGTAAAGGTTCGTCTGGGCACACAGATTCGCTCTGCTCGTCGAATGTGTTCTCGTCGCTGTCGCCTATGGTGCGCTTGAGGTTGTAGTACATGTCTCTGATGCTCGCGTGTATGTTCTCGTCTATCAGGCTCTTGGAGAACCCTGCTACCAGCAGGCTCTGCATGAATTTCTTCGAGTGCGCAACGTTGAAGAAATATCTCTTCGCCGTCTTCTCGCCAAGAGAAAGCTGGTTTGTTTTCTTGTCGAATATGACGTTCGAGAGCGCCCGTATAGGTATCTCTATGTTCGGGTTTTCTTTCTTCTCTATATCAGAAATTACTTTGTGCCCCAGTTTTTCAAGTTCTTTGCTGACGTTTTTCTGATGTTTCGTTTCCTTCATGATTATCAATCCTGTGTTTTCTATTATCCCTCTTCAGCCTTTTCTTCCTTGGCTTTTGGTTTTGTTTCCTCTACAGGTTCTGCATCTTCAAATTCTTCTTTTATATGCACCCTGCTCGCAACAAGATCTTTCA
>CAYJMB010000097.1:0-2368 GCA_964371455.1 uncultured archaeon
TTTGTCCTCACGAAATTTTTTTCTGCCTGAAGAATGTCCTTCAGAAGCTGTTCCTGAGCAGGATGAAGCATTGCAAGAATTCTAGAAGCTGTCTGCGGACCGACACCGTGACCGGCCATAGTAATTATGGCTTTCTTTCCATAGACGATGACAAGATCCGAGGAACGGCGGATTGTCTGGAATGCCTGAAGCTCTTCTTTTGTCATGTCTTTCTTCTTTAATTTTTTCTTCACGATCTCTGCTGCATTTGTTTGTCCTCTCCTGACAACAGCGATCAGGCGCGAGTGGCATTTGGGGCATTCGGGCTGGTCGTCAATATCCTTCACGGTCTTCATCACATTATACTCCCCGCAGTTTGCACAGACAAGCCGGACGCGCGTGCTCAAGAGGCGGCGCTTGAATGCGAGGAAGATCTCTTTTTCCGGCATACGCGGCTTCATCACTTCTGCGAACTGGTGGACAAGGCCCATTTCACCGAGCACGCTGAGACCTTGTTCCAAATGGATCTTAACTTCTCCTTCCCCTATTCTTTTCAAAAAGTCCAGTGTATTTTCTATGTCAAGCTTGTCGTGAATAACTTCTCTCAGAGATTCTTTGTAGACGGGACTGTCTGTATACTGCTGTACAATTTTGTTGATGTTTATCCTGTCATAGCGTGCGTCTTTCCTGATAACGCCAAAACGACGCGCTACATGCAGGAAGCGGTTTTTAAACAAGGAAGATTTTTCCAGTGCGGAAATTATTACCTGCTCTGCGTTCTTCGGCTCCAGCAGCATCTTCCTGATGACATCTTTCTTCGCAGTTGTCTGGATCATTATCCTGTAAGGATCGCTCTTTATGTTGACAGATACGCCGGTCTCAGATGTTAACAGGGCTCCGAGGTAGCGGCTGAGAGTGTTGTTTACACGGGAGCCGCAGCAGCAGTGAATTATGATAAAGTTGCTGTAGTCTTCTATAAGGATATTCCTGTCATCAGGAACTGTGTGTGCTGCTTTTTGCTTTCTCACAAGGTCTATCATTTCATCTGCGGCTTTTGCGTCAACATGAAGCTGCTCCTTTAGCATGCTGGCTGAAAGATGCTGGGATATCTTTTTTCTGAGTTTACCAACTTCTTCTGCTACTTCGTAAGGGACGGGGATAAGCTCGCCTTCCCAGGCAGGGATAGCCGATTCTATATCTTCGATAGGCTCAACCATTACCTTGTTTCCAACAACCTGAATAACTTTCCATGCCCTTCCAGAGCAGACAAATTTTTCGCCTGTCTTGCCATGCTCTGCTACAAATTCTTCATCGAGATTCCCTATGGGCTCATTTTCTATGACAGAAATAACACGATACTGTATTTTGTCAGGAATTGTGGAAAGGTTTTCAAAATAATAGGTGAATGCTTTTTTCCTCCTTTTTACGGAATCCAGGTTCAGCCATGCGAGATGTATTGTTTCCAAGAACTTCAGCAGCTCTGTAAAGTCATTGCGTGACAGGTTTCTGTATGGGCAGGCTCGCGTTATGGTATTAAATATCCTGTCTTCTGAGAGCTGGTACTCATCCATCAGCATGCCTACGATTTGGTTTGCCAGGACATCAAGAGGAGCTTCATGAATTCTTGGCTTTTCCAGCTGCTTTCTCATGGCCATGTTTGATATTATTGCTGATTCAAAGAGGTCCTCGTCCCCTGAGAGGATAATGCCTTTGCTCACTTCTCCAACTCTGTGACCAGCACGGCCCACACGCTGAATTAATTTTGAGACCTGCCTGGAAGAAAGGTACTGGATGACGAGGTCTATTGAACCGATGTCAATGCCCAGTTCCAGTGAGCTGGTTGCGATGAGGGACTTCAGCTCCTGCTTTTTGAACTGCTGCTCGCTCCTGATGCGCCTTTCCTTGGAGAGGGAGCCGTGATGCACATCCTGCCTGAGAGTTTTGTCAAGCCTGCGCAGGCGTGAAGAGAGGACTTCTGCAGTTTCCCTTGTGTTGGTGAATGCAAGAACACTTTTGTGGCTTACGATGAGCTCGTAAATCCTTCTGAGGCGGGCAAAAGTTCCTTCGCCGATGAAAAGTTCCTCTGCGCGGGCTTTATCCTTGAGAGAGATGCTTGGGCTTTCAACTTTTATGTCGTACTTCTTTCCGCTTTCGGCGCGGATTATTTTTACATCTTTGCCTAAAAACTCAGCAACAGTTTCCGGCGCGCCTACAGTTGCAGACAAGCCGATTCTTTGGAAATCGCCTGCAAGTTCTTTCAGACGTTCCAGCGCTACAGCAAGCTGGGTACCCCGCTTGCTCTCTACAAGCTCATGGATTTCATCCACGATAACGTATTTTACATTCCTGAGGTGCTCACGCATTATTTTTCCAGGCAATATAGCTTGCA
>CAYJMB010000098.1:0-2359 GCA_964371455.1 uncultured archaeon
GATGGGATTAATGGAGTATCTGGGAATCGGCAGGAAGAGAATAGGGCCTTCACTGGATAGTGCAGCTTATCATGGAAATGGCGAACATGGATATCATTATATATCAAACCCGGAATTGCAGTGTCCGGAAAGCGTGGCGGCATTTCTTGCAAAAATCAGGGCAGCTGAGAACCGACTCAGATTAGATGGCAATGGAGACGGCAGTAGAGGTACTTCTTTTTCTCAGCTTCTAGCTAGCATCAAAACAACAGAAGCAGAAATGAAGTCATGCGACACCGGACATTTTTATGATCATGCCCAAGCACCTTCAGACCACCAAGGCTATACACCTAATGAAGATGGAAAAATAATAAGAACTCTTTTAGCAAACAACACCGCCCAGCCCGATCCTGCTATGTTTCCTCGTCATATTGAAAATACATTCAGAATACTAAATGACGGAAAACCTCCTCTCGGAGAATATGCTAACAGAGCGATAAGAAGTCTTTTCAACAGAACAGGCAGGCGTGGCCTCCCGGTTGAGAATCTGGGTGCCCAGCCTGTAGAAAAGCCGTCTGAAAATTACACAAGAAAGTCTCTGGGTGCATATTTCGGGGGAAAAAGGGCGCGGTTTTCAGAAGGATTCAAAAAAACACTGCGCAGAATTGGCTACGAGCCAGTGCCTTCTCTTAATATTGCCCCCCATCTGGAGACGCCATTGTCATACACGTCAGCTGGATTGATTTCCCTTAGTGCAAGAAAAGTTTGTTCCTATTACGACAAATATCAACTGAGCGAGAATGCAATAAATGCTCTCAGGGACAGAGATCATGATTATGCCGCAAGGCAGCTAATGTCGCTGAGCGGTGTCGGAATCAAGACCGCGAAGCACATCCTGACGAACCAGCTTGGCAAAAAAGAGGCAGAGATCGATGACAGGCAGCTCAGGCGCATATACATGTCCGTGATCAAAGGCCCTGAAAAGAAATACAGGACAATAGAATTGTTCAATCAGGCATATGAAAAGCCGTCACACAGGGCTGCAAGGGCAGGAAGATTCGCAGCTGCTTTCGGGCTCTCGGCTGCCTTGTTTGCAATGCTGGCTGTCGGCTCCCTCTCGCATAATGCTGGCAAAACAGAGTACGCGAAATCTGTGGCAGCTTATGCCAGTCCGGTAAAAGTTAAAAGCCCTTCAGAATCCGGGCCGCGTCCCGCAAGAATCCACACCGTCAAAAAGTGGAGTCCTAGCACCCCCGAATGTTTATGGAATATCGCAAAATACGAATATGGGCTTAAGAAAAACAGCGAGATTCAAGAAGCAGTTGAAAAATTAAGGGAAAAAAACAAGGGCCGCTATCCCAGTCTCGAAAGCTCTGATACTATACACCCCGGCTGGGTGCTGGAGCTTTGGAATTAATTCTCTATTAAAAACTGCTCTCCCAAAGGTAAATTGTCATTAAGGGCTCGTGGTCTAAAGACAAATCCCTTTTCTAAAGAAAAGGTATTTGTATGCCCCAAAAGAATAGGGGCTGCGCAATAATTAAATTGTGTGGAGATCGGAATGACACCTGCTTCGCAAGCAGGAGGCTCCGGGTTCAAGTCCCGGCGAGTCCATCAATAAAGCCCCATTGAACTTGATGTTTAGAAACTCGGCTTATCAACTATCCAAATCTTTAATAGCATTTCCAGACTATCTAATTACAGGTGAAAATGTATGAATGGAACATTCGAAAAGGAGGTCATGAAAGAATTAAGATCGTTAAAAGATGAGGTCGATTACATAAAGGAATTCCTTGAGGACACTCACCTTACACCTACTGAGAAGAGATTTGCGGACTCTAAAATCAAGAAAATAAAGTCAGGCGATACTTCGGACTTTGTTCCTTGGAAAGACGCCAAGAAAAAGCTGGGCTAATTCCTATGTTCGCTGCGCAAATAGAAGGGCAGGCATTGAAGTTCTTGGAGAAACTGACAGGCAAGCAAATAAAGAAAAGACTCATGGACAAAATAGACGAACTTGAGCAAGACCCTTTCCCACGAAACTGCAAAATAGTTGAAGGATACGGGCAGAAAGTTTATCGCGTTCGAGTAGGCGATTATCGGATTCTCTACTACGTTGTTTTTGAAACCAAAATAGTCTACGTCTTTATTATCGACAAAAGAGGCGTAGTATACGAATGACCTACTCCTACGCCTAAAGGCAGTAGGTTTCAGACTGGTTCTACTTTTACCTACAGAAACGTCACGCCAAGACTTCGATCGCGAGGATTTTTATGCCGTGCCTGTGCGCCGCCTGCCGTATGCACGCTTCTGCATCATTTTGTGCCTGTACTTTGTGCACCATTCGATGTGCCATGTGTTTTTGCCAACGCTGTGGCTT
>CAYJMB010000099.1:0-2328 GCA_964371455.1 uncultured archaeon
TAACCCTAAAGTTGTTTCCTGTGCTTTCTGTATATCAGGTAAGCTATCCCGAGCGCGCCGATAATGATCAGGGCAATCCCCGTGTAATCAAAAGGCGCAGCATAAGCCCTTGCTGCATCGCCCGTCTTCTCTGCAATCTGCGGGGCAGCTTCCGGATTGAAAACCCTCAGGAATCCCACGAACATCAGCACAAGGGAAAGCGACAATACGACGACAAAGGAGTAAAAATTCGGCCTGAAAAGATGCTCTCCCTTGTCAGTCAATTCGTAGTAAACCCACTTGTTCGTGCTCTCCTTTTTCTTGACAAGCCCTGTTTTTTCCAGCACTTCCATGTGCTCAGCCACAGTAGTGACGTGCTTTTTTGTGATCTTTGAGATTTCGCTGGCTGTGTAAGGCCGCTTCGCCAGCATCTTCATGATCTGCTGCCTCGTGTCCGTGCTCAGCGCCTTTATGGTCTCTCGGTCAAGAACTTCGGGCATGATTATTCCTCTATTTTATAGTATTACATTAGCAAGCGAAGCCTTTTTTAACCCTGTGTTTTGTTAGGGTTTCTGCTATTAGCTCAACCTGACAATCCATCCTTTTTCACGCGCCTTTTTGAAGACGTATCTGTAAAGAGGAAGCGATATCACAAAATATGCAAGCGCTATGTAAATCCCTGCCCAGACAGTGGCATAGTCTATACTGCCTGTGATGGTCCCTCTCACAGCCTCGAAAATATTCGAGTAGGGCATTACTAGGACTAACGGTTTTATGAATTCTGGAAATAGGCTAATAGGGTAAAATGGCGCCGAAAGTAGGATAAACACGGACATCGCAGACCATGCAAGAAAAGAATACTCTCTGCCAAGAGCTATCATAGCCGCAGCCACAAGTATGGACAATCCTATTGACGCGATTAATATCTCCATCGTAAGAACTAAAAAGAGTTGCCACTGTGTTACGAAAATCGCTATATTAAAAACGCCTACAGATATTGCGATAATCATAGCTAAGACTACCAGTGATATTATAGTCGCAGATATAACACGCGCTGTTATATATTCAAAGTCACTTATGCCTGTTATCATTATCTGTTTGAGAGATCCACTCCACGCATCTTCATTCATAGACTGATTTACGCTGCTTTGAGCTACTTGCGCAAAACTCCACATAATGTTGACAATCATAACGATTAATCCTGCCTCTGGTGCATAGCTGTTGATGAACAGCGCAAAAAATCCGTAGATTAGTATAGTGGATATTGGAAAATAGAAGTATTCAATCAATCTCCATTTAGTGTTTTTTATCAGCAATGCATCTGCGTACATCAAAGCCATTATTTTATACAGTCTCATTGTGCTCCATCCACGTCCTTCTTATCCAAAATCTTCACAAAATAATCCTCCATAGTAGGTTTCTTTGTCTCAATGTTCAGTATCTCCACTTTCTTTTTAGCAAGTGCCGCCAAGATTGCTGTTATGTTCTCCTCCATTTCAATCTTCTTGTGCAATATATTGCCTTTTATTTTGAAGCCCATTTTCCTCAATGCCGCAGCATCCCTGATTTTAGCTACTTTGATGAAGACATCATAAGTAGAGAATTGCTTCATTTTTACTTTTTCTATAGACCCCATATCAATTATGGAGCCTTTGTCGATGAATGCTATCCTGTTGCATAGCTGTTCCACTTCATGCATATAATGGCTTGTAAGAACTATTGTTGTTCCGAATTTTCTGTTGATTCTTTTTATCTCATCTCTGACTTTTATTGCGATGTCCGGATCAAGTCCAAGTGTAGGTTCATCCAGCAGCAATAGTTTAGGATAATTAAGAAGTGTTCTTGCAAACGATAACCGCATCCTTTCTCCAGTAGAGAGGTACCAGGATTTTCTTTCCATAATATCTTCTAAACCAAAGAAACGCACGAGTTTTCCTAGTCTCTTATTCTTTGTATCCTTATCCAGCCCGTATATTTTGGCGTAAAAATTCAAGATATCTCGTGTGCGCAGGTTACCATGAAAAGAAGATCCTCCTGAACTGAGGCTTATTTCTTCTAGAACACTTGCATCTTTCTGTACATTTTTTCCAAATACTTTTATAGATCCTACATCAGGAACTAATATTCCAACAATCATGTTGATTATTGTGGTCTTGCCGGCCCCGTTCGGCCCAAGCAGACCGAATATTTCACCCTTCTCCACAGTAAATGAAACGCTTTTTACAGCAAAAAAATCCTGCCTTTTGTACCTGAATGTTTTCGATATGTTTGTAACGTCTACAACTGATGTCATCTTACCACCTTGGCGAGAAGAAATAAAATAGTTTTACTGCAGTCAAATCCTGAGGC
>CAYJMB010000100.1:0-2304 GCA_964371455.1 uncultured archaeon
TTCTGTGTTTTAAAAATCTGCGCTACAAAAACCCAGCATGGAACAGGAATTCTTTGCAATAAAACGTCTCTTGGACAATAAAAAAGTGCAGTACGAAATTTATGAGCACGAGCCTGTCTATACAAGCGAGGACGCAGCCCGTGTGCGCGGCGAAGACCTGCGCACAGGCGTCAAATCTCTTATCTTCAAAGCTGATGATGACTTCATCCTCGTTCTTGTGCCTGGTGACAGGAAAGCAGACTTCCAGAAATTGAGAAATATAACAGCCAAAAACAACATCCGTCTCGCTACACCGCAGGAAGTGCTGGATGTCTGCAACTGCGAGATCGGCTCTGTGCACCCCTTCGGCCTTCTTATGGGCCCAGGGCTGAAAACCTATATGGAAAAAACAATCCTGCAAAACGACCGCATAAACTTTAACGTCGGCCTCCATACTATGACAGTGCGCATGAGACCGCAGGACATGAAAGATGTCATTGAGCCTGTTGTAGTTGATATCATTAAGGCATAGTTAGCCCTTAAGTTGACAGTATCGCGCCCTGACTGTTTCTTTGCACGACTATAAGTTTAAAAAACTACCAATAAAATATAACTATGGCAAAAAAAAATTCCAGCCTGCTGCCTATCATAGTTATTGTGATCATTGTCCTTGCTGTTGGTCTTTTTGTTTTCTCTAATACCAAGACTTCTTCATCCAGCAAACCCCAGCCACCAGCAGCAGGGCAGCAAGCAGAGCAGCAGCAATCCAGTGCACCTATTTATTCTCCCTCAGACACGCGCTTTCAGAAATGCAGCGAACTGGCCAGCAGGTTTACAGGCCAGGAAAAGGCAAATTTTATTGACACGTGCATGAACTACCTATACAAGTTCTGCTTTGACAGCAGCCAGTGCGGCCCGTACCAATGTACAAATAATAAGTGTCAGGCCGGGTAAGATTTAAATAACATTTATTAATTGTAGTTTTATGCAAGAAGTATGTAAATGAGACCAAATAGAATCAGGAAGTTAAGGGACCAGCCTTTCAGTATCCCTTGGGAACAAAGTTGCTTCACGCACATTTTCTAAGCCTAAAATCTGCATAGTTAATCTCTCTATTCCCAAAGCGAACCCACCATGCGGCGGAACTCCATATCTGAAGAAATCTGCAAACCATTTTATAGACTCGAGCTTCATTTTCTTGATTTTCGCTTGTTCTATTATTTTATTGTATCTGTGTTCTCTCTGGCCTCCGGAACTCATTTCTATGCCTTTGAAAATCATGTCAACACTTCTCGCCCACTCAGGCTCGTCATCCACTCGCATGACATAGAAAGGTTTAACTGCAAAAGGAAATCTGTTCACAAAAAAGAAATCTGAATTATATTTTTCTTTCACATATTCCCCAAGCTTTTTCTCGGCTGCCGTATTCAGATCCTCTCCGTGAGGCAGCTTTTCGCCAAGTTCCTTAAGAATATCGTATATCTTGGGGAATTCAATAACAGGAAACTTTCTAGGAATATCAATCGTTGCACCAAACATCTCGAGTTCTGCCTTGCAATCCTTTTTCAATTTCTCCATAGCATAGGAAACAAGATCTTGCTGCAGCTCCATGACATCGTATTCGTTTTCAATAAACGATGTCTCCACTGCCATTACTCTGTGCTCACACATATGCTTTACTGTATGTGAGTGCTCAGCTCTCCAGGCAGGGCCGATATCATATACTTTTTCTAATCCTCCTGCTATTGATAATTGACGGTGCAATTGTGGGTCCTGACGTAAAAATGCTTCCTTATCAAAGTAAACAACTGGAAAAACTTCTGCCCCGCCCTCAGAAGCAACGCCCATGATGCATGGTGTGAATATCTGCATAAAATCCCTGGATTTTAGAAAGGCCTGCATCTCTTGGATTAAAGTCGATTGTACCTTGAATATAGCTCTGTTTCTGGGCAGCCGCAAGTCTATTGGACGAAAATCAAGGCGCTTATCGAGAGAAGACTGTATATGTGGATCCGTCTCCAGAGGCAACGGGCTCTCTGCTTGCGAGAGCACAGTAATTTTATCCGGGAAGATTTCCCGTCCGCCAGGCGCTGATGCGTTTTTCTTGACAATGCCTGTTACTGATATCACGCTCTCCCTTATGAGCTTGGCATAAATCTTTGCAGGTTCTTCTGCATCCTTTATTGTTACCTGCAGCTCACCGTCCCTGTCCCTCAGCACAATGAATTTGATCTTTCCCAGGTCGCGGAGCTTCTGGATCCATCCCGCCACAGCAACTTTCTTGCCGTCATCTTTCTCTGTGATCTGCGAGGAATAGTGAGTGCG
>CAYJMB010000101.1:0-2249 GCA_964371455.1 uncultured archaeon
TTTATGAACCCTACAATGGAATTGTACCTGTCTGCTGCGTTGGCAAAGTAGTATTTTGTTATCCGCTCGTCCCAGTCCCTTTCATAGGGCCCGCGCTTGAAGAACTGGAAGTTCAGCGAGAACCAGTCCAGAAAATCCTTTGCTCCCTTGAGCCTCTCCTTCTCTCCCAGATCCAGCCGCTTGCCTTTTTTCGGCGTCGCGAAGCCGAGCAGGTTATTCACATAATCCTCAAAAGACTCTTTTATTGCCTTCAGCTCCAGGAGCTTGGCAAACATGGCATTCTGGCTCATCAAGACCATGTTGACATCGAACACCCCATCCTCAAGTTCATCGCCTGTCTGCATGCGCATGTTTGTTTTGTCCAGTTTTATGATAAAGAATGAATAATAATGCTTGTGCCGAATGAGCCAGCCCTCATCGTACATTTCTTTTATTTTTTCCTTGACCCACTCGTCTGTGATCCAGGGATAATCCTTGACAAGTCCGTGCTCCTTGTGAAATATTAAATTTTTCTTTGTCCAGTTGTCATAAGCCGAGATCTTCCATTTCCATGGTTCTTTGGCAGTGGTGAACTTGGCTATGTCTTCTGTCCCGCCCTTGAAAAATTCTGGAGCTCCAAAGTCCTTCCACGTCCATATCTCTATGCTCGCAGAAGAAACAGCATGCCCGCCGGCTGTCATGAACGACGTCCTGGCCGCTTGCCGTGTGCCGGCATCAGAAAGCCCTTCCTCAATGAGCTTGTGCCGCGCTATTATGGGCTTGAGCCAGTTTTTGTACTCTTCCACTGACTTGGCGCGCGCCCTGTGCATTGTTTGGATGCGCGTGTACCGGTCCTTGAGGTTTCCGAGGAAGAGGCGCTTCCATTCCTGATATAATTTGTTCTTTGTGACAAGCACAACAGCCTCAGCCCTGGAGATGTCCAGTGCTGCTGCCACTTTGTCAATATTCATGTCCTCATCTTTTAGCTTCATGAAGTCTATTATGAGTGTCGGCCAGCGGGATATTATGGAACGCATGGATATGCCATCGCCTGTATGGAAGTCTACCTGGTCTATGAACACTGCCTTGAGCGAATGGTTGTCTACGCGCTTCTCCCGCTCTTTCTTGGCCTTCTCGTCTTCGTCCGCTTGTAAGCAGAGCTCATTCTCATCCTCTGCTGTATGGTTGTGGTTTTTGCTCTCATCCTTGAATTTATGTTCATTGGACGTTTCCTTGGGTGTTCTGTAGCCCATGTACCGCAGGAATTCCTCGTACTTTCTCTTGTCATGAAGAATGAGCTCAAGGTCTGCCACCGCTTGCGAGACAGACTGCAGCCCGCTCTTGATTCTCGTTTCAAGCTCTTCCTTCTGCTTGTGCGTCAGCTGATAGTATTGCGCATGCACAGGCGAGACCTCTATAGACTCATTGGCCTTCTGTACCTGAAATTCCCATTTGCCCAGCTGGAACATGAGCGAATAGTAAACACCAGAAACAGACCCAGGCGGCCCTGTGAAATCTATCGCAGTCCGTGCTTCAAATGGAGCGCCCACAACCACGTGGCCTATAGACTTTATCAGATTTAGTACCTTCGTGTTTTTGACTTCCCCTGTCAAAGGCTTCCTGCTAAAATCACCGAGGATAAATGTTCCCATGCTCTCTTTTTCCGCTGCGGAATATATTAATGTTTTTTGTTATTGCTGTATTGAACAGTTTTACTAATATCTCTTCTGGCATCCTTGTCACGGAAAGAATAATAGTAAATATAACCCCACGACGAAGAAGATCGCGCCCAGAAATACGCCTGCTTTTCCCATGCCTCCTGGCTGGTACTGTTCAATATCAGGAAATCCCCATATCAGGAAAAAGCCAATAAACACGAATACTATGCCTGCTATCTTTGCCAGAAGTTCAGCCAGTGTTATTCTGCTGACTATTATCCAGCCGCCGGCTATTATCAGTATCGTGCCTATGAACAGGACAATAAGCATCTTTGCATCGCTCAAGCCTTCCTCTGCAGAAAAGTAGATAGCCAGCAGACCGAATGCAATCATGACTGCTGCGCCTATGATGTCAAGTACCATGCTGTACTATTGAAAAGCCCGATATTTATGTGTTCAGTTGTCACATTGGTACCGTAAACTTTATGTTTTATTGTGCTCTGCCATTATGACAAATAAAGAGCAATCAAAAAACTGGGCTGTTAAGTCAATGTCACCTAACTTTACAGCTCACAAAAAACACAGCTATAAAAACCAATTTATACTCAGGAA
>CAYJMB010000102.1:0-2242 GCA_964371455.1 uncultured archaeon
TTATGAACTTATATCTGGTAGATGATGCGCTGCGAAGATCATCAGCACGGGAAATCACTTATGTCCTTCCACACATCCCATATCAGCGACAAGACCGTATGAATAAGCCGCGCGTGCCGATCAGCGCTAAGCGGACATTGTCTATGCTGGTTCCCCCTGATTCAAAAGTACCCACACGCCTTGTTACATTCGATATGCATGTAGGCCAAATCCAGGGATTTGTCAACGACCCCCTTGACCACCTGAATGCAACAAATCTGCTTGTCGATTATTTTATGCAAATGCCCGATCCTTTTGATGTAACCATCGTCTCACCGGATGCAGGAGGTGTCGAGAGAGTGCGGCATATGGCAAAAAAGATGAAGACGCAGCATATAGCAATTATAGACAAAAGGCGTGAAGGACCAGGACAGAGTGAAGTTATGAATATCGTTGGCAGAGAAAACATCAATGGCAAACGATGTATAGTTAGGGACGATCTCGTCGATACTGGAGGAACAGCAGTGAATACAGCCTATGCCCTATGGGATGCTGGAGCCAAGGAAGTCTACTTAGCTTCCACGCATCCGCTCTTCAGTCAGAATAAGAAAAAACCCGAATTGAATACAGAAGAAGAATTAAGAAAATCAAGAATGAAAGTAGTAGCGGCAGATACAATACCAAAGCCTCCTGAATACCTCCATGCTCATAGTGATTGGTTGACAGTTCTCTCTGTTGCGCCCATGACTGCAGAGGCAATTTACCGGATAGAAACACGCGGGTCGATATCAGAACTGATAGGCTAGGTTACACTCGTCCCTGCCCTCACATCCTTCTCCACAGTGAGAAGCACGCACTCATGTTCGTTCTCAGCGCAGAGCAGCATGCCCTCTGACAGGACGCCCCTGATCTTTGCAGGCTTAAGGTTCACAAGCACGATTATCTTCTGCCCCATGAGATCGTCCTCTGTGTAATAATCAGCCAGCGAGGAAACTATCTGGATTTCCTTCTCGCCGACATCAGCGATTATCTTATACAATTTATCAGAGCCCTCTACTTTCTCAACATCCGTCACTGTTCCCACGCGCATGTCTAATTTATTGAAGTCATCAATCTCGATCTCTTCTTTCTCGTCCATGTTTGTATTTCATTCAATTGTGTTTTAATAGATTGTAGTTATATTGATTTTGATATTGATGACAGGAGAGGAAAAAATTCAACAGACTGTTTCTTTAAAACCGACGACGGTGAAGCGGCTCTATGCTAAATTGATGTATTTTGCAGGCTGGGTTAAATTATCACAGGAAGAGCTCAGGCAACAGCTGCCGAGAGATTATTTATCTGGTGATACAGAAGAAAGAAGAAATTACAGATCTAGAATGCTGCATGACATGGAAAATTGCGTATAATTAGTTGATTTTCATGGAAGAATTCAAGCTCGGCCATCTGGAAGTCATATGCGGCCCCATGTTCTCCGGCAAAAGCGAAGAGCTCATCCGCCGCCTCAAGAGAGTGCAGATCAGCAACAAGCAGTTTCTTTTGTTCAAGCCTGCTCTAGACAGCCGCTATGATGTGAATTATGTAGTTTCCCATGACCAGAGGAAGCTGGAAGCCGTGATTACTGGTATTGATGAAGGCGCAATCAAAAAAATCGGGCAGATTGCCCGGCAGAGTGAAGCAGATGTGATCGCATTTGACGAAGGCAACTTTTATGACAAAGCCCTTATCAGTGCAGTGCAGAAATGGGTTAGCGAAGGCAAGCGCATCATAGTCGCAGGCCTGGACACAGATTTCCGCGGCCAGCCATTCGGCCCCATGCCGCACCTCATGGCCATCGCAGATTTCGTGGACAAGCTCAGGGCCATATGCATGAAGTGCAAATCCGACTACGGGACAATGACCCAGCGCCTTGTCAATGGGCAGCCTGCAAAAGCATCAGACCCCACAATTCTCGTAGGCGGCTTTGACTCTTACGAAGTCCGCTGTCGCAATTGCCATGAGATTAAGAAGGGTTAATGCTCCCGGCGTAACGGAATTCATCGCTCCGGATTTAAGGGGATATTATAAATCCCTGGGAGAATCCGGAACTATGAAAGACTTGCGAGAGCAGATCTACTTTACAGATAATGAGATAGCTAGGAATAAAAAGCGAATAGAAAACAGCACAGCGACGGAGAAAAACAAGGAGCTTATCCTAAGGTTCGCTGATTTCTGCGCTGCTGCTGGCGCATCAAAATGCAGAATATCGATATTGCTATGGCAC
>CAYJMB010000103.1:0-2214 GCA_964371455.1 uncultured archaeon
TTTCTATAAATATAGAAAGATTTAAATAATCGAAATACTTAAAATAGAAAGTGGTTTTATGAAGAAAACAGAGCTTGTCTACAATTACGTGCTGGAGCAGAGGCTGGAGAAGCGAAGGAAGAACATGACGCAGGCAGAAATAGCCAAGGCGCTAGGCATATCGCTCAGCACAGTGAATGCAGCAATCGGACACCTGAAAAAGATGAACGCAGTGCGCGTAAAACTCAGAAGCTTTGATGTTGTGGATGCGAAAAAAATCCTCTATTACTGGGCGAGCATAAGGGATGTTGAGAAGGACATCATTTATGCAACAAGAGTAGACGCACCTGTAAGCGAGATAGAAAAAAGCATGCCGCCTTATATTGTCTACGCTGCCTACAGTGCTTACAAGTTCAGATTCAAGGGCGTGCCTGCAGATTACTCTGAGGTTTACGTTTATCTTGCAGATGATGAGGTCATGGAAAAAATTAAAAAAAGATTTCCACCATCAAAAAACACGCCGAATTTCTTCGTGCTAAGAGATGGGACGGGAAAAATGACCCTCGCAAATATCTTTGTTGATCTATGGAACATGAAAGAATGGTATGCAAAAGAATTTCTGGTTGCAGCGGAGAGGAAGATAGATGGAATACTGGCATGATATCCAGACAGAGAAGAGCTGGGAAGTCCTGAAAGGGTTGAAAGGCAAATTTCCCTTTGTTTTAATAGGCGGATGGGCTGTTTATCTCTGGACAAAATCGCAGAAGTCAAAGGATGTTGATATTATTGTAGATTTCAGGATATTATCAGAACTAAAAAATCAGTATGATCTGCGGAAAAATGACATCATGAAAAAATATGAAATAAAAATAGATGACATTGATATTGATATCTACGTCAAGCACTACTCAAAACTCGCGATCGCTATAGAGGACATAGAAACTACAAAGATAGAGGGCTTTGCTGTTTCGAAGCCTGAATTCCTTCTGGCATTAAAGCAGGCGGCAGAACTGGAGAGAAAGGAAAGCGAAAAAGGGGAGAAGGACAGAATGGACATTATTTCATTACTTTTAAAATGCGATATTAATTTCAAAAAATACAAGACACTGCTCAGGCAAAATAAGAAAGAGCATTTCCTTCAGCGCCTTACTACAATTGTCAAAACATTTCACGAATCGTACTATTTCGGGATGAATCCCAGACAATTCAAGCTCATGAAAGAAGAGATCATCAGGAAAATTGGGGAAGCGTAATTGTCTGCTACAGGAAATGTACCCTGCTTTTGTGCAATCTATAGTATCTGACATAAAAGTAGGAAAAAGTTTAAATATTTGGTATGACTAAATAGATACATGCAGATGAGGAGAGAAGTAGGCGAGAAGGGGCAGATTGTACTGCCCAAAGACATAAGGGAATATCTGAACATCAAGCCGGGAACAAGAGTGATATTCGAGGTGCGCGGGGGCGAGGCAGTAATAAAACCCGAAAAAAGCGGCAGGGAATTTGTGGAAGATTTTTGCAATGTCCCTAAACTTAAGAAACGGCTTACTGTGAAAGAACTGAAAAAGATTTATGAGGAGCAGCTAGAGGAGCGGAACCACAATGTTTTACATAGACGCTAATGTCTTTCTGGATGCTATTTTGTATGACGATGACAAAGCCCTAAAAGCAAAAGAACTGCTGGTGAAGGCGGCTGAAAAGGAAGAAAGCGCGTGCACCTCTGTCATGACATGGGACGAAATTGTATGGATATCAAGAAGATTTTTGGGCCCAGAAAAATCCCGGGCAGAAGGGAAAAAATTTATCGAATTTCCAAACCTGGAGATAATTTCCGTCGATGCTATTATAATTCAGGAAGCCCAAAGACTCATGGACACTTGCGGCCTGAAACCAAGGGATGCCATTCATGCCGCAAGCGCAATTTCCAAGGGAATCAGGAAAATAGCAAGCAACGACCCGGATTTTGAAAAAGTCAAGGAACTAAAGAGAATAAATATAAAGAATTTGTAATCTTGCCTGATTCTTTATTGACCTTTCGCCGCATCCCAGAAGATGAGAAGTGCAGAGAGCACTGCAACAATGCCTGCGAGCAGCGGGATGGCTATGGCAGGCAGAGGCGTGCCCACGCCTGGAAAGCTAGGAAAGAGCCGCGGTACCAGAAATGCCAGACCTATCAGCAAGAGAGAAAGCGCTATAACCAATTCTAATGTACGGCTTTTCATGTAGTTTAATTGT
>CAYJMB010000104.1:0-2206 GCA_964371455.1 uncultured archaeon
GCTTGTTGTGACGCTGCTGTACGGGAATGTGCTTCTTGGATTTTTGGGACTGTGAACCCAGTAAGCGCATCAGCATTGTCTTTCCATGTCCCTGTTGTTTTTAATAGAAATGCATAAATTGTATCCCGAACTATGCCGTATCTGCCACCTTTCCCGCGCAGTCTGATAGAATAGACAGAGGGATCTATAGCATATCCATTTTTTGAATACATTGTCAGATGTAGTCATAAGCATTCCGTTCAATCTATCTCAGCTGCAACTTCTTCCTTCCTGCGCTACGTATTTCTTCCATGAATCTCGTAATGAGCTCTTCCACATCGTGGCTGTTCTCAGCAGCTGTGCCTATCTGTACCCAGTCAGCGCCGGCTGCTACGATCTCGCCAGCCTGCTCCGGAGTCTT
Organism: uncultured archaeon; assembly: GCA_964371455.1. GTDB lineage: Archaea > Aenigmatarchaeota > Aenigmatarchaeia > GW2011-AR5 > GW2011-AR5 > JACQNX01. The sequence continues at coordinate 401 of CAYJMB010000104.1, forward strand.
TATCCCGCCGGCAACAAGATAAGGAATATCTATGGAGTTTCTCACTGCCCTCACCATCTCTATGGGCACAGGCGCGAATGCAGCAGACCCTGCGTCAGTAAATATTATTCTGTGCCCTGAAAACTGCCCAGCCAGTGCAAGTGCAGCTGCTATTTTTGGTTTTGCGCGCGGCACAACATTCGCATCGCCTACCCATCCGACAGTGCCGCCAGGCTCAACAACAATATAGCCAATAGGCAGGGGCTCTATGCCTAGCTGCCTTATCAGTGGTGCAGCCAGTGTCTGCGCCTGCGTTATATAATAAGGATTTCTGGAGTTCAGCAAAGACATGAAGTAAATAGCATCAGCATGGGGCGTTATTGTTGCTATGTTGCCGGGAAACAGCACAACAGGCACATCTACTTTTTCTTTGATGCTCTTAGTCACTGTATCCAGAAGCTCTCCCTGCGCTCCTATGGACCCGCCCACAGCGATGATATCCACGCCTGCCCTGTGTGCTGCGAGCGCAGTCTCAATCGCTTTCTCTTTGCTGGGATAGTCAACAGGGTCAATGATTATAGAGAGTATGCCCCCTGTTTCCTGAATTTTATCCAAGATATATTTTTCTGTTTTTCCGATTTTCATAGCGCACCATCAAAAATCAGATCATATGAGCCTTTTTAAAGCATTTGACAGTTTCCTCAATAGCCCTGCGCGTGTCATATTTTGGGGTGAACCCAAGCAGATGTTTGGCTTTTTCTGTGGACACAACCCTGTCGCGTATTATTCTGTTGATATTTGACCGTGTAAGCGTGCTCTTTGGCTTTTTGCCGCGTGCCCTTGAAGCTGTCTCGTGCAGAAGCGATAAAGTTTTTGCTGCAAAAACAGGCACATGCCTTTCAGTCATTTCTATTCCCAAAGCATCGCAAAGCATAGAATAAAACTCTTTATAGGTTGGCGTGTCGCTCGCAGCAACGTGGAATACGTGGCCAAATGCTTTCTTGTTCCCTATAGTTTTGGCAATGAGTGCCGCAACATCATCAACATAAGCGATGTGAAATCTGTTTTCCCCTTTCCCGATAATGGGAAATCTCTTTTGCGCAGCCTTTGCCACTTCAAGCCACATGCTGCTAGGGCCTAGAATCACAGGAGCGCGTATTATTGTGTAATTCAGGCCAGAATTCATGACAACATCTTCTGCAGCCCTTTTTGACTTTCCATATCTCGTATTTGGATGTCTTTCCGAATCTGCTTCTGCAAGTGCGCTGTCCCCTATCGCAGCAGCGGAGCTCATATAGATGAGCTGCTTTACTTTGTACTTGTTGCACATCTCTACGGCGTTTTTCGTTCCGTCAACATTTATTTTGAACAGAGCTGGATCATGCTCATCAAAAGTTGCAGCCAGATGTATCACGACATCAGCAGGAAATGCTCTCTCTAGTGATTGGATATCCGTCACATCCCCTGGAACAAACCTGCCTTTGCCTTTTTTGTTCCGTGCAAAGATCGTCACGCCATGCCTTTTCAATTTCTTGACAACAGCCTGTCCCAAAAACCCGCTTCCGCCTGTTACAAGAATTTTCATAGAAATACTCCATTAGAAAGTTTTATATGCTCTTTTGAGAAGCTTGCTGCATGCCAATAAATCATATTATTGCCGACTGGCCTGTCAGCATTGAAAAACTCTGGAATAGGATCTATACCAACTCCAACAACATTCAAACTTTGTGCAGCTATGATCAGGCTAAAAAGCCTTGTAAAACGTTACAGGCATGGTCCCGCCAGCTATTGTGAGAGAATGGGTCAATAACTATGCAATCTCAACAA
>CAYJMB010000105.1:0-2192 GCA_964371455.1 uncultured archaeon
AGAAGCAGGAAGCCCCTTGCGACAGCTGGGGGTAGTTCACATGCCTGTGTATATACAATTTATTGACGGGCCTGTAGCTTAGTCAGGATAGAGCGCTTGATTGCGAAAGCAAGGCGATGCTTCGGACCATCTGGATTGGGTCTGGAGAGGTCATGGGTTCGAATCCCATCAGGCTCATTTGAATTACCATTACAAAAGCAATAACTTCTTCCAACAATGAGGCAGAATAAAATGGACAACTTAATACAAAAATGGAAAAAAGACGAAAGCGCCGCCTTTGAAGGCTGGGATTTTTCGTATCTTAAAGGAAGAATGATAGAAGAAAAGCCTCCATGGAACTATAACTCTTTAGCAAAAAAACTTGTCAGGAAATCGAATTCTCTGCTTGACATGGGAACAGGAGGCGGGGAGATCTTTTCGTCTCTTGCACCTTTTCCTAAGAAAGCTTACGCAACAGAAGGGTACAAGCCGAGCGCAAAGGAAGTCTTCAGGGTTCTCAAGCCAAATGGAATTTTCCTTACGCAGCAGGTGAGCGGCGACAATCTCGAGGACCTTGCAAAGGCATTTTCACGGAAATGCGGCTACAGGAAATGGAGTGCAAAGACGGCTGGAAGACGGAAAGGAAAAACTTGTTTTTACACAGACCAGATTTCTAGTAAGAGCAGAAAAGCAGTGATTCCTATGCTGATGAAAATATTTAGCCAGCTCAAACAGCATTATGCCGAGAAATGGAAAGAGGCAAAGGGCAGAGAACTGCATCTCTGGTGGCCTGTGTCCGGAAAGTTCAGGCCAGAAGAATTTGAAATTGCAGTCGGGACGATATTAACCCAGAATACAAACTGGAAGAACGTGGAGAAAGCGCTGGCGAACATGATAGAAGCCGGTTTCGTGAGTGCTGGTACAATATCCCGCTGCAGCACCAGAAAACTGGAGCATGTTATCAGGCCTGCCGGCTTTTTTACACAGAAGGCCAAAAGACTGAAAGAGCTCGCTGCATTTATAGTACATTTTGATGATGATTTTTACAAAAATGTCACAAGACAACAGCTTCTCAATATAAACGGCATCGGCCAGGAAACAGCAGATTCCATTCTGCTCTATGCTTGTGGCAAAGCAGAATTTGTTGTTGATGCCTATACGAAGAGAATATTTGCAAGATTTGGTATTCTAGGGAAAGACGAGAAATACGACAACATCAAGAGATTTTTTGAAACAAGAATCAGAAAAGATGCCAAGCTCTACAAGGAATTCCATGCCCTAGTCGTTGAGCATGCAAAGGAGACATGCAGAAAAAAGCCACTGTGCCATGCATGTCCGCTAAAAGAGTGCAAGCGCTTGATTGAGTAGATAATTATTTCTGAGATGGTGGCTTTATTTATATCATAAATCCCAAATAATGCTTATGTTAAGCCCTTTTGTACTGTCGCTCGTTAGCGTGATTATAGTAAGCCTTATCTCACTTGTTGGCGTGGCTGCAGTGCTTATAGCAAAAAAGAAAATTAATGCTGTGCTGCTTTATTTTGTGAGCTTCTCGGCAGGGGCTTTGTTCGGTGATGCGATGCTGCACCTCCTCCCAGAAGCTGCTGAGCTAGGGTTCACAGCTGCTATCTCATTGTTTGTGCTTTTGGGCATTGTTATGTCGTTTATAGTTGAGAAGATAATTCACTACACACACTGCCATCTACCTTCTTCCAGATCTCATGTGCATTCATTTGCCTACATGAATCTTTTCGGGGATGCTGTGCACAATTTTATAGACGGGCTGCTGATTGCTGTGTCCTATCTTGTGAGCATTCCTGTGGGCATCGCGACCACAGTAGCTGTCATATTCCACGAGATCCCGCAGGAGATAGGGGATTTTGGCGTCCTGATTCATGGGGGCTTTACGATCAGACAAGCACTATTTCTAAATTTCCTGACAGCACTGCTTGCAGTTGTTGGCGCAGTGGTGGCAATTTTAATCACGGTTTATATAGAAGGCATTGTCACGCCGCTGGTTGCATTTGCCGCAGGCAATTTCATCTACATTGCAGGCGCTGACCTCATACCAGAGCTGCACAAGAGATTCACACCACGGAGCGCAGTTCTGCAGCTTGCTGTGTTTCTAGCGGGCATTGCGGTGATGTATGCGCTGCTGTTTGTTGAGGCGTAAAAAGAATTTCAAAGCTATTCAGAAATTTATCTGCAACATT
>CAYJMB010000106.1:0-2166 GCA_964371455.1 uncultured archaeon
TTGGCTTGCTCATCCGAAATGCTCTTAAATCTTTTTCTTTTACTTACTACTAAGTGATATATATGGAGAGCAACCTTCAGCAATGGCTTTCAAGCGCCGAAGAAACTATCAATGACAGAAGGGTTTCTGCTTATTTGGAAGAGCTAGACGAAGCTATGAGGGAACAGTTGAAAGAGGAGGGCAGGGATATTTGTGATAGAAGTCATAAAACAACCTTGCAGCAGATCGCCAGGATTCTTCTTCCTATGATCGACAAGAATCTGAAAAACTACGCAGAAGACTGGAATGAGGTCTCACGACATCATAAGGAAGCTGGCCTTTACAGAGACGCTGTCGAATTTTTCAAACCCGAAGAAGGTTTATTAGTCGACATAGGCTGTGGCGGAGGCAGGTTAATAGAAGAACTGCCTTTTGATTCTGTCATTGGGGTAGATATCAACAATTACTGCCTGCAATTTGCAGAAGAGGCTCTAAAAACACAGGGAAGGGCTGCTGAAAGACGATCTCGCACATATATTTCATTCCATCCGAAAAGGGGCTTTGTCCTGAGGCCTTATCCGGTTATGGAGGAACTGGATTTCAATAGAATACAACTTCTTGCGGATGACATAGAAGACTTGAGGAATACTGTACGTGTCCTGTACAATCAAGGAAGAAAAGCAGACAGTATGAGTTTTATGCTGCCCGGAGGTTATTCAGCACAGCAGGTAGAATTTCTCGAGCTACTGCGAGACGGCAAGCCACGCGCATATGTAACGCATCCTTATAAATGGGTGGGCGAATTAGTCACAAAAATATGCAAGCCAAACGGCTCTGTATATCTTGGTCTTAGACAGCCTGTTATCGATGCAGATACAAATACCTTAGTGAGCGCGGATGTTGCTGCGGAATACGTACAAAAAGAAATAGGAAACACTATTGGAATAGAACGCGCTAAATATTTAGATTTGATACAGGAGAATGGCATAACAGGGATTAAACTTTTTACAAAAGTTATCGATTATGGTGATGAAGGGAAGGAAAAATTAAGAGATCCAACGGCTGAGGAAAATGGGAAAATTTCAGGAATATGCAAAAATCTGTTACTCATTTACGGTAAGGTGAAATAATGCCGATGGAATACGCATTGCGCAATCCTAGAGAAACTGTGTTAGGCATAGCCAAAGAATTTGGTGTGGAAGTAGCCAGCACTCCGGATTATAACGCATTCCTAACTAATGCAGTCCTGGCAGAACCGGAAATAATGCAAAATTACATCAAGATGTCGCTGCATCTCCAAAAAAGCAACCCGCAAGCCGCGCTTGAGGCTTGTGACACAGGTATACAAAAATGTGGGGAGCACTACCTTTTTCACCACGCAAAAGGTATCATATACGAACTCATAAGACAACGGGATAAAGCACTTGAAGAGTTTAAAATCGCAATAGAACTGGACGACACTGCACTAGAGTCCATTATCAGTTTAGGAACTATTTGCAACAGGAATAATGATCCGGATGAAGCAGAAAAATACTGGAATATGATAATTGAGATGGACCCTGAGCTACATGTTGGCTGGTTTGGCAAATCAAGGTCAGAATACCAGAGAGGAGATTACGAAAGAGCTTTAAAACATATTACAGCTGCGATTTTCTGTGCAGAAACACCAGAATATTATAAAACCAGAGCAGATATTTACCGCAGGCTAAAAAGGAGCGAAGAAGTTGTCTTGGACCTAGAAAGAGCAGTCTCTATGGAAACTAACGCTGAAACGTTTCAAGCGCTTGGTCATGCATATATAGAATCCGGTAATAGGAAAAAGGGTATCGATGCATTGGAGAAATTTCTCGAATTGCAACCTGATGCATTCGGAGACTTGTCATACTATTCCAGCCTTGCAGTACTGTATGCACAGGAAGGTATGAGAAATAATCTTGCAGGAAGATTACTTACTGTTGCGGGAGAATTGAATCTAGCAGCAGATATAGCAGAGAAATTATATACATTGACAATGGACACTAAATACAAGACGCTTGCACAAGACCTGAGAACTACTGGAAATGTCAAAAAGAGAAATGCAGCTATAAAGAAATCAGGAGCATCGGCAAAAAAAACAGGCAGAAATTGTCCTTGCCCATGCGGTTCTGGGCAGAAATACAAAAGATGCTGCGGGAAATAGGGCTGAAA
>CAYJMB010000107.1:0-2134 GCA_964371455.1 uncultured archaeon
TAATGTCGCGCTTATACCTGTTGCTGCCGGCGTGCTGTATCCGTTTTTCGGAATATTGCTCAACCCGATTTATGCGGCAATAGCAATGGCGTTAAGCTCGATAACTGTTGTAAGCAATTCCATGCTCCTGAACAGGCTGAAGCTGTAAGGCGATAAAATGAAAAATAAGTTCGTGCTCCATGGGGTTCTAGCAAGCTTGGCGCTGTCTGCTGTATATTTCGCCATAGTGAGTATTGCACAGGGCTTTCCGCATGCGATAGAAGAATTTGTTTCGATATGGTATCTCATGGTGCCGTTAATAGCGGGCTTTGGTGTGCAAGTTGGGCTCTTTTCTTACACGCATGCTGCAATGAAATCTGTCTCTTCTAAGGGGGTTGCAGCAAGCGGCGGCGTTTCTACTTTATCTATGGTCGCCTGTTGCGCGCATCATGTAACAGACATACTGCCGCTAATAGGCTTTGCAGCGTTTGCGCTATTCCTTACGCAGTACCAGAACTTTTTTGTTGTACTGGGCGTATTGTCAAATATGGTTGGCATACTGTTTATGCTTGGCATAATCCAGAACAGGAGGCTTTACAAGAAAGGATCGTTTTTCAACGGCATATTTGCATACGATATGAAAAAACTCAGGAATGCGGCAATAGTGATTTCCATCCCGATACTGATTATTTCGTTTTTGTTTCTAACTATGCCTGTAACGCAGACACCGCAAAGCGGCGGAAGCCAGATTGTTTTGTCGGAAAAAACAAACAGCGGCAATGGCCTTACGATCAGTGCAATACCACAGAATTTCAGTTTTGATAAGCCCGTGAAATTTGATATAAAGTTCGACACGCACCAGGGCTCATTAGATTTTGATGTCACAAAGGTTTCTGCGCTGGAAGACAGCAACGGGCTCATCTATAATGCATTATCGTGGGAAGGCTCTGCGCCAAGCGGCCATCATAGGGAAGGGATCCTTGCATTCCCAAAATTGTCTGGAAATCCTTTCGGCATGAAGCTTACTATAAAAAATGTTTATGACGTTCAAGAAAGAACATTTTCGTGGGATTTGACCGCAAAAAATGAATCCGGAGTGGTAAACAAATGAACATTACAACAAAGCATGTAGGAATAATTATAATCGGCATTTCGCTTCTACTGCTTTTCATTGTCGTCCCGCTTTCATTTAAGGTGGCAGAGATAGGCATGTCGCAATGTGTTCACGCCGCGAATGCTGCGTGTTCTATAACAGGCCACATACCACTGGAATCCTATATCGGCATCGCATCCATAATAGTGCTGGCCGGATTTGGCGCGTTTCTGATGTTCAAGGTCCAGAGATCAGAGAAGCTGAGCAAAGAAATGCTTCAGAAAATCAGGGAAACGGAAAAGAAGCTGGAAGGCGACGAGAAAGCAATCTACCAGATCATAGCGGATAACAGCGGGGCTTTATTCCAGAGCGAAGTCGTGGAAAAAAGCGGCTTTGGAAAAGTAAAGGTTACAAGAATACTGGACAAACTTGAAGCAAAGGGCATGATAGAGCGCAGAAGGCGCGGCATGACAAATATGATTCTGCTGAAAGACGTGAAATCATAATTCGATATAAGAAATAAGACTCATTTGAGGAAAAACTGTAACTAGTTGCTAATTCTATTCAGCAATTGTGATTGAAACTAGTTTCGCAACACACCGCTATATGATGTTTCATTCAATAATCAATTGGTGATTCAATGAAACGGGACACTGCATTAATTGCAATCATTGCTGTCGCGTTGCTCGTGGTTGCTTTCCAGACGTTCGAGCTCGTCGGCTTGACGAATAATGTCAAAACAACAGGGCTGGCAACAGCTCAGGCGCCGCCGAGCAGCCAGTCTGAGTATGATCAGATGATGCAGCAGATGCACCCTGATCAGGTAAAGCAGCCTGCAGGCACTAGACAGATAGGCGGATGTTGAAGTTGAAATTGAGAGGTGAAACATATGGCGAAAAAACGTGCAAGAAGCAAGGGCAGTAGCGGCGGATGCTGCTGAGGCGGTAAAATGGTTTTGGAATCGAGCAAGAATGTAGCTATAACGCTGATGATGGTGGTATTGATATCTCTTATAGGGGTTAACCAATACCTCATATCATCGGCAAGTTCTTCCATTACTGC
>CAYJMB010000108.1:0-2126 GCA_964371455.1 uncultured archaeon
GCAGCTTCCGCAATAATGCACGTTTTCTTGTTTCTTGTGATCACAGGCCATGCATAGCCTTTGGTTCTCAACATTATAAACTTTGACTTCAAAGTCCAGAACTACGCAAAGCTCTGGACTATCATCATCACCATTGCTTTACCTGTTTTCTTATTGCGTTGATTTCGGATTCCTTTATTCTTGCCAGGATTTCCTTGCATTTTACGATGAATTTTGGTGCTGTAACAAGCATCTCACTAACGAACTTGTCCTTGACCTCTCTGTCTACATAGTACTGCGTATCTACCCTGGCCTGAAGCGAATCTGACATGAATCTGCATTCTGCAGGAGTAAAGTGAGAAGACAGGAATCTTTTCATGAATTCTATAGTGCACGCATGTATTTCGCACTTGATGCCGATTTTCATCAGGATCGAATACAAAGAAAAGTACATCGAATAGTACGATGTCGAAACGCTCCAATCCCGGCTATCTTTCGCTTTTTGCATCATAGCAAGGGATTCCTCGGCTTTCAGGATATAGCCGTCTGCGAGATTTTTATTCGGCTCGATCAATTCTATGCCGCCTTTCACGGATTTGCACCACTTAATCTTTTCCATGATAATCCCTCATTACAGCGTTTACGAATCCTTCGGCCCCTGAAATTATAACGTGGTTTTTTATTACCTCGTTAAGCAATACGTCCTTCTTTCTTAATGCTCTCCTGAATGCGCTTGCTGGATAGTTCTTTACACTTACCTGCAAATTATATAATTCCGAAACCTTCGATACTTTGCCCCTGTCGTATGCGCCTGCGACAAACACATCCAGATCAGAATCCTTCTTCTGCGTGCCTTTGGCATAACTTCCAAACACTACTACAACGCCGTCAAATGCATCTCCTGCTTTGGTAAGCACTTCCTTAATGACAGGGTTTTTCTTGAGAAATTCTGCTGCGCGCAGATGCTCGGCAGCAACTATGAAGTTCTTCACCGCTTCAGCATTATCGAGGTTCAGCGAGAACTCCTTGTTTTTTCCCATAGTCCTGCTTTTCATCAAACCCTCATTTTCCATCTTGTTTAGTATATTTGCTACAGATTTCTGGTTCAGGGACATTTTCTTTGCTATGTAGCTGCCTGTAAATGATCCCGTATAATCGCCCATGAATTCTTTCAGCACGTTCAGGGTCAGTTCATTAAGTAACATATTACTTACATAAGTAATTAATTACTTAAAGCTTCCTTCGTGGCCTTCAGTTGCCTGCTTTACCTTCTCCTCGAGGAACTCCTTCACGCATGGAATCTGTATTATCGCATTCATGTACTCGTCAGTCTTCTTGCGGTCCAGGTCTTCTTTGATCAGCCTGTCCATTTCCTCTTTGTCCAGTATAGACCCGCAACCCGGACAGAACTTATTTGAGGCCTCGCATAGCTTCTGGCATCGGAAGCATTCCTTTGGCTGCAATGCGCTTTCTTCCGGCATGTCGTCTTTTACCTCTATGCCATTCAATTTCATTACTGATTTATCAACATCCCTGCCGCTCAGGTGAACGTAAACAGCTGCCATATCCGAGGCCTGAGTCCAGCCAAGATATTGCTTCATCTGTGATTCCGTGAAGCGAGATGCCAAGTATGTTGCCCTTGTGTGGCGGAAATTATGCGGGTTAGTTGCTTTCTTTATTCCTGCTCTTTTTGCTAGATCACCGAATATAGAACGTACCCTTGCGTATGTCAGAAGCTTGCCGCTGTCAGCGCACCATATGAATGCACTCGGATCTGAGCTGAACGGGTGCAGGTTTATCCATTCATCCATATATGGTACACAGGAAATTATCATCACGCTGCGAAAGCCTGTCTTGCCATTGAGAAAGACGTGCGCTGTCCTGCCGTCGGTGTCTTTCTTGTAGTTCTTTATCTTGCATGAAAGCAGCTCGCCGATCCTGCAGCCTGTTTCAGCAACAAGGGCTATCATGGCCTTGTCTCTGGGCTTCGTTGCTGCTTTGATTAGCGTCAGGATTTCCCTTTCAGTTAGCATGTCTTCTGGTAATTTTATACGATCGTTCTTGTGGTTATTCTTTATCCAGCGCACTTCAGGCGGGAATATCTCGCCATCACCTTTCAGCCACTTGTAGAATTTCTTTATCGTGAC
>CAYJMB010000109.1:0-2069 GCA_964371455.1 uncultured archaeon
GGCCATCGTGGTCCACCATTTTTTCTCTTCCTGGACTTTCAGCAATTTCTTCACTGCGAAGTGCAGCACTATGAAAATGATTATTGCAAATGCTGCAGCGCCTGCTGTGTGGTTGAACAGGAACGAGAGGTAGCCCACAACAACTGCTACCACCGCGAATATCAGCGTTGTTCTGAGCTCTGTGTCAAAGTATGTCATGTTCTCATCTTTGCTTGAATTTTTTGTACTTCTTTTCATTGAACTGCATTTTCTCATAATATTCTTTTTCTACATCAACATCTAGGATTAGTGAAAGTATTATTAAATAGATGAAAATATCTATTAGTTCCTCTTTCATGGACGCCATGAAGGCCGCATCAATCTCCCCGCTGAGCTTCTTTTCTCTCAGTATCTTTTTGAGAAAATTCGAGAACTCGCCAACTTCTCCTGTTAGTGCTATAGTAGCATACTGCAATCGCTCAAAAAATTTGTCATCATCTCTTTCAAACTGGTCTACCCAGCCATGATCCTTGTCAAAATCTGCCTGAAATTTTGCAATCTCTTTTATTTCTGCCATCTTAACCACTCTTGGCAAACTGTCCTATTTTCGTCTGCTGCCTTTCTATAATCATCAGCTGCGCAGTGATCCATGATTTCCTGACAAAATCAGGGAACTCTTTATTCTTTTTCAACCACGACTTTAAAAAAGCAATAGTAACAGGATCGGAGGAATAGCCAGAGCCGAAGTTGCCATATTTTTTGTGAAGTTTCATTATTTCCCTGTCGCGTAAAACTTTCGCAATAATTGAAGCAGCTCCAACTTCTGGATAATTCCTGTCTGCAAAATTCTCTGCCACGATTTCGCAATCTGTCTCCAGTCTTTGCCGTATTTTCTTTGCAAAATTATCTGTCCTGACCTCAGGCGCATCTATGACAACCTTGTCAGGCTGCAGTTTGTTTATGAGAAACTGCATCTTCTCTATCTCTATTTTGTTGAGATTGCTTATTGTCCTTAAACGGTCTATCTCTGCAGCGCTTATTTGTATGGTACTGTAACCATCAGCCAAGCACCGTAGCTTCGGAAAGAGTTGGCTGCGTTTCGTCGGTGTGAGAAGTTTGGAATCCTTCACTCCGTACACTCTCAGTTTCTCCACCTTTTTCTCATCAATCAGATAGCCGCAGAGCACAAGCGGCCCTGCAACAGGCCCTCTGCCGGACTCGTCTATGCCCAAAACACGTGTCAAAGCTGTCACCTCTATTTTCCTTATTAAAAATCTTAATAAATAGCTCTATTGAGTTCTGTAGAAATGCTCAATAGTCTTTGTATGTTGTATGCGTATTTAAGATTTTTATTCAATTAGATTTGACATAGCGGGATAGAGCAGCCTGGAGTGCTCGTCGAAACTGTATCTATTGATGCGGATACGAATGGCCCATAACCCGGAGGTCGTAGGTTCAAATCCTGCTCCCGCTATTCTCTTTTAATCATTTTCGTTCTATCTAAACTCATGCGCGACTTTGTCCTTCTGTCCCGTACTTCTTCTGACAGGATAGATCTCAACAACCTTTCATTCAGCAGATGGGACGTGCTCGCACGCTGCATAAATTCTACGCTCTGGATAGCACATGCCCTGCGCCCTGCGAGGATTCATATAGTGCTGGGCGCATCTACCCCGCCCAAGACAGTTGTTGTAGACAGCAACATCAGAAAAATCAACCCAGATGAAAAAAACATAGCAACCTGGATATCCAAAGTGCTAAAAGATGAAAGCAAAAATCCCGGCATCTCTGTTGTAGAAAGCTCATTCCAGTCTGTCATAAAATTATTTTCAGGCAGAAAGTTCTACATCCTGCACGAAAAAGGCAGAGACATATCAAAAATTGATTTTGATCCAAACCCCGTCTTCGTCCTAGGCGATCACATCGGCCTTCCGCCAAAAGATGAAGAATTTGTTGAACGTTTTGATCACGAGAAAGTATCCATCGGCCCGCGATCCTATCTTGCATCGCAGTGCATTTCTTACATCAATATTGAACTTGACAGAAGGGGAATTGAATAAATAAATTTATTGTTTATACGGCGGTTCGTC
>CAYJMB010000110.1:0-2044 GCA_964371455.1 uncultured archaeon
GAATGTTTTCAAGTGGAAGGCGGCATGTACGCTAAAGCCAGATGAATAAGACGCAAATTTGTTGGAGTTTCACGCGGATGAAGCAGCCCTCAACGAGCAAGGACTATACAAGAATTGCAGGGCGATCAGCCAGAAGCAGTTTTGGATTTTCTGAGATTTATCTCATCTTGCAAAAGACCTTATGACGCACTGGAAGCGTTATCCAAAAGTCTGCCCCAGTCTAGATTCTCTTGAACTGCTCTTTCACAGCGGCTACTTCCAGCTTTATCAGGATTTTTGTGATTTCATTCTGCTCATTTATTTTATACAGTCGCGTGTTCTGGTATTTTCTTGTTTCCTTGATCAGGCTGTTTCTCTCCAAAAATGGCCATATTCTGTATAGTGTTGGCCTAGATATGCCAGCCCCTTCTGCTATTTCTTCCTTAGAGTAGTCAAATGCCCTGTTCTCAATAAGAAATTCAAGGACTTTTCCAACAGAAGGCATGATCACATCTGTCACATTCGGCTTAAGCGGCTTGATAATAGTCTCCATACAAATCACTTAAAATTATTATACTAAAAGTATTAAAAGCTTTATTTATAATGTAAAGAAAATGAGACAAGAGAAAGGCGACGAGGAATTAAAGGCGTGGATCTTGTACAAGCTGGCAAAACATGGTTATTTTCACGGCAGGCATACAGATATTGTAAATATAGCGAAAGGATTCAAGCCACAACATCTCGGAAAACTTGGGTATAAAAGAATAGACAAACTTGCCAATGAATTGATCAAAGAGGGTTTTATAATCCGCAAGCCAACTTCTTATGGATTGCATGTATCCCTGAGCTCTGATAAGTCCAAAGAGATTAAGGAACTGATTAAAAAGATTCTTGGAATCAATCTCTAATCGCATTTAATTCTTTACAGCGAATTAGAATCATGCCCTCAAGAAAAATAGACGACAGACGTCCTTTATCAGAACTTATTGAAAAATATAACAGATTAAAACCAAAAATAGAAAAACGTCTTGCAGAGTTCTCAAAAATCAAAACCAGCAGGGATGAGGACATCTATGCAGAGCTCGCATTCTGCATGCTCACGCCGCAGTCGCCAGCAAGAAGGTGCTGGAACGCGGTCAAGGAAATACAGGAAAAAGGGCTTTTGTTTTCTGATGATGTTGACTCCATCAAGAATATCCTCAAGACAAAAGTACGGTTCCATAATACCAAGGCTAAGTATGTTGTTGAAAATAAAAAAGTCTTTTATGTTGATGGCAAGCTGGCAATAAAAGACAAACTTTCTCAGTCTAATAATATAGACGATATAAGGTCCTGGCTCATCAAGAACGTGAAGGGTTTCGGATGGAAGGAATCTTCCCATTTTTTGAGAAACGTCGGATATTATGATGACATCGCCATACTGGACAGGCATATCTTGTGGAATTTGCGGCGCTATAGGATTATTGATGAGCTGCCAAAGTCGCTGACGCCGAAAAAATATCTGGAAATAGAAGAGAAAATGAGGCAGTTCTGTACTAAACATGAAATTCCTATGTCACACCTTGACCTCTTGTTCTGGGCAGAGGAGACAGGGGAGATTTTCAAGTAATTATTTTTCTTGTAAATTATTGTAAGTGCTCCAACATTTTCTTGATTTACTCTGTTGAAATCAAACGCATGAACTTCGTATACATCACAGGAGGCGTATGTCCTATGTCCTGTAGGATCCTGAAAAATGTCAATTGCAGCTGTTTGTTCATTTGTTATTAGCCGCTGGCCTATCAAATACACTAGCGCATGTCTCATAAATTCTACTAATTCCCCGTTTTCTTGCATACCGGTATCACTCACGGTTAATAATTACAGATACTTACTATTAAGTAGTATATAAATATAGCTTCTTTAAATACTTTTCTGCTGAACTTGTTAATACAGTTAGGGAAGGAAGGAAATGAAGGCTTTGAAGTTATTTTGGAACTTCATGACGTCCTATTTCTAACAGAAACATTGGCGCATATCTTGCGTCAAGAAGAAAAGAGGTAAGGCATACGGCAAAGTTGCATAC
>CAYJMB010000111.1:0-2020 GCA_964371455.1 uncultured archaeon
AAATAGGATGTCTTGAAAGATTAGAATCCCTTGATCCTGAAACAGGCAAAAGCGAATTGCTTTACTATTCTATGCCAGCAATTTCAGGAAAAATATCCAGCTAATCTCGCATCTTCGGCAAAAACCGTCCTGTTATCTTTTTATAGCGCTTATATGTCTTTGGCAGCCTTTTCTCAAGTTCCCTTTCTTCTTCGACTGTTACAAAGTGGAACATAACAACAGAGTAAATAAAAATGTAGAAAATTGACAGCATGCCTGTCATAAGAAAGACGCCGAACAAAAATATGAACACATTGAGGTAGCGCGGATGCCTGATGAATTTATAGAGTCCTTTGTCAAGCAACTTTTTATTATTTTTCAGTTCTGCCACTCCCATCAGCATGTCCCTTCCCATGAGCTTTGTCGTCTTGTAGGTCAGGTAGATGCTGCCGATGAAGAGAACAGTCCCAGCTGCTTTTGTTATCATATCTGTTCCTGTTGCTGATGCCAGCTCTCTTAAGTTAAAAGCAGCGAAAACAGCAGCAAAAGCAAGCATAGCAGCCTTCATGTAGAGCGCATGTTTCTTGTGTTTGCGGAAATGCGCTATGTTTCTGTGAAGCACGATCCAGAATATAGGAAGCGGCAGGAAGAAGGTGGTTAACGCGAATGCGATTATCTGGTAGATAAGCTCAAAGGACATTTTAATAATTCTGAATAGGAAGTATAAAAGCAGCAATCATGGTGTTGTGAATGGAAAAGATAGTTCTTTTGTGTTTAGTTCTGGCAATAACAGGCTGCGTTTCCCAGCAGCAGACAGAGGTCATCCTCTCTACAGCCGCAGGCCAGAAAACAGTTTCTGTTGAGATCGCAGACAGCCCTGATGAGTGGGCAACAGGCCTCATGAATCGCTCTTTTCTTCCTGAAGGGAAGGGCATGTTGTTTGTATTTTCCGATTCCCGGCAGCGCAGCTTCTGGATGAAGAACACCCTCATTCCATTGGACATAATTTTCATCTCTGATGATTTTAAGATAGTAGACATGACAACACTTTATCCTTGCGTCTTGGATCCCTGCCCTTCCTATCTCTCCAAGGCACCTGCGCGCTATGTCCTTGAAGTAAACGCAAATTATACAAGAAATAACAATATTGCTCTTGGTAATAAGGCGGCGTTTTATTTCCAGACAAAATAGAAATCAAAAAGAGAAATAAAGTTAAGAAAGAAAAAAGAATACACGAAGAATTCTTACCTCATGCTGTGAACCGGGCATGTGCCATGACTCTTCCATTTGGTGAGTTTGCCGAAGACGACAAGTAATATACCGACAAAGTACCATGGAAGCACTGTTGAAGCGCCTGCTCCTTGCTGGAACTGTGCCGAAAATCCAGCCACAAGCGCATAGAGGCCTAGTGTCAGAAGTACCACAGCGACAATAAGCCAGCCCGGATTACAGTTACATTTCTTGCCTCCAGCTTTTGCCATTTTCAACACACCTCAATTACCCTTGTACCTGGGGGTTTATAAAGATGATTTGTGGGTGTTATAGATTATCTCTAAGATTGGCATGATATTTATGTCCGAAATTTTTATTATTTCGCTCCAAGAGCCTCTTTCCAGGCCTGCCGCTTCTGCTGGCGTCTTCTTCAGTGTTGCGTGAATTCTGATGAAATTTTCAGTCTTCGACTGAGCAAATTTTCATTCTTCCAATACACAACTGATAGCTACACAAAAGGACGCGGGTCGAGATCCATCTTCGGCTATTGTGCAGGAAGCGCAGTTGAAGCAAAGCACCTTTTTATGGATAGAGAGGAACCATATGATTTTCTGGTTGTAAGAATTTCGAGGCGTCGTGGATTTTTTGAGGCGCGAAAAAGAGGCGGCGCGGCCTGGGAGCGCACAGATGAATATGAAATAGAATTTAATGAAAAAATACACCCTTCTTTAATTGAGGCAAGAAAGGCTGAAAATCCATTTCTACAGGATCCAGTCTTTGTCTGACCTACTCTTCAACCCTCGGCGCCAGGATAAATGCCAGCCGCATC
>CAYJMB010000112.1:0-1980 GCA_964371455.1 uncultured archaeon
TCCTATTAATCGACAACCTCAAGCAAAAAAACAAAAGCTTAAAAACCCTTCTACCAAAAAGAAATAGACTCTTACTTCTTGGATGTTGCTTTTGTGGCGGTAATAAAAACACAGTACAGAATTCAAGAAATAGAAAAATACAGGTGATAAGATGACTGCCAAAACAGAGAAAATTGTCCCTGACACAAGCATTCTGATATCCGGAATCCTGACAGATCTGATATCAAAAGGCGAAGTGTCTGACGCAGAGATAATAATCCCGGAATTTGTAGTTGAAGAGCTCCGTGCCCAGGCAAGCAAAGGCAGGGAGATCGGCTTCAAGGGCCTCGCAGAGATGAAAAAGATCCGCGAGCTCGAAGGCAAGAACATAACAATTGTCAAGCGCGGCAGGAGGCAGACATATGAGGAAATCCAGCTTGCCAAGTACGGTCGCATTGACGCGCTTATCATGGATGTCGCGCGCGACGAGAACGCGACAATATACACAGCAGACTACGTGCAAGCGCTGGTTGCAGAAGCTGAAGGCATCAAAACCCGATATTTTCAGTCCTATGAAAAGAAAGTGAAAATCAAGCTCGAGGAAATGCTTACTGACGACACCATGAGTCTGCACCTGAAAGAGGGCACAGTGCCTATGGCGAAGCGCGGTAGCCCTAGCAACACCTTCCTTGTGAAAACAGGCGAAGACAAGATTAATGCCGAGCAGCTCGAGGAAATCATACGAGAGGTAATGGATGCAGCCCGCTACGAAGAGGACTCGTTCATAGAGGTTGCAGGCCACACAGCCAGCGTGATCCAGCTCGGCGACATGCGCATTGCAATAGCTCGTCCCCCTTTCTCTGATGGCGTTGAAGTGACAGTAGTCAGGCCCATTGCCAAGCTCTCTCTTGACGACTACAAACTTTCTGATAAATTGAAGGACCGTCTTGTGAAAAGTGCTGACGGCATTCTCATCGCAGGCCCGCCGGGCAGCGGCAAGTCCACGTTTGCAGCAAGCGTTGCAGAATTTTTTGAAGCTAAAGGCAATATCGTGAAGACAATGGAGTCGCCGCGCGACCTGCAGGTCAAACCTGAGATTACGCAGTATGCCAAATTGAAAGGCAGTTTTGAAAATACAGCAGACATGCTCTTGCTCGTCCGCCCGGATTACACAATCTTTGATGAAGTGCGGAAAACAGAAGACTTCGTCGTCTTCTCTGACATGCGCCTCGCAGGCATAGGCATGATAGGCGTTGTTCATGCAACCGACCCTGTGGACGCTGTCCAGCGTTTTATCGGTCGCATTGAACTCGGCATAATCCCGCACATAATAGATACTATCATTTACATCCGTGCAGGCAAAATAGAGAAGATCTACACGCTTAATCTCGTCGTGCGCACGCCAACAGGCATGACAGAAGCAGACCTCGCGCGCCCCCTCGTGGAAGTAAAGAATTTTGAGAATGATGTCTTGGAATATGAGATCTATACATATGGCGAGGAGAATGTCATCATACCGATAAAAGGACCTCAGAAACCATCAGCCCTGCAGGAGCTTGCGAAAAAGCAGGTTTTACAAGAAGTGCGAAAGTTTGACCGTTCTGCAAGCGTGGAAATACTTAATGAAAACAAGATTGCAATAAAAGTAGACAACGATGCTATCGCGCGCATCATAGGCAAGCAGGGCAAAACAGTCAAGGAGCTTGAAGAGAAGTTAGGCATAGGAATAGACATCATGCCAAAGGTCTCCACGCTGGGCAAGAAAGTCTCCTTCGATATAGAAGAAACAGGCGCTTATCTTGCATTTACCTTTGCTGTGAAACCAGAAAATATAGCCAACTTTTACATCGGCGAGAAGTACCTATTCTCAGCGACTGTCGGCAAGTCAGGGCAAGTTCGCGTAGCAAAAGACAGTGATATCGGCCGCGAAGTGCTGAAGGCTGTTGTTAATAACGATTTGCACGTTTTTGTTTAGACTTTTTCCCTGCCCTTTTCCTCAGG
>CAYJMB010000113.1:0-1963 GCA_964371455.1 uncultured archaeon
AGTGAAGAAATTGCTGAAAGTCCAGGAAGAGAAAAAATGGTGGACCACGATGGCCATTGTGTACTTCCTAGTCTGGTTGGTTGTGTGGACTGTTTTTTACAATGCTGTGGTGTTGTGATCTCACCATAAAAATGACAGCAACATTTTTATGCGAAATCAACATTATTAACTATAAAATTCATAAAATAAATTAATGAAATCCCGGTATTATGTGGATATTATAGTTCTCTGGGTGCTTATTGTTACTGCGCTTTCTCTGTCGTGGGGGGACAGGACAATAACAGGCATGGTTATCACGCCGAACGATCCCATACCGCGAGGCTTCGGCGCACCTTACGATGTTTTTGATCCTAACTTAGCACAGGTCATTGATGCAAAATACGAGAACGGGAAAATCGTCGTCACTATTGGGAACACAAACTGGGCATGGAAAACAGGGCACTATTTTGATTATGCCTCACGCAGATGGAGATCATTTAATTTCTCCGGAAATCAAACAAGGGGATGGGTAAACGCAGTCTTGGAGACACCATCGGCATCTGTGGAGGCTAAAGGGCTCAGACAAGGCAAAAACTATGTAGTTGCATATACATGTAGGATTATCAACGGCCAGCGAAAGTGCGGATGCCGAACTCAAACAGACTGCGGCAAGTGGCAGATACAGAGCTTTGATGTCAATAAAGGCGAAAATATTTTGGAAGGAAATCGTTGCATTGTTGATTATTCCAACTTTCCTGATAAAAGGTCAAGAGCTGAAAATATTCTAAATTATTGCGAGACAAAGCTGCCATTAATTGCCAGCTTATACGCTGAACCGCTTCCTGACATCAAAGCAAAAATAAAATTCACAAATGAAGGCGTGGCAGGCTTTTCCCCGCCAAATATAATCACTGCAAATGTGGCAAACTCCCTGCCTGCACGATACAATCAATTTTTCCTCCACGAAGGCACGCACTTTGTCCAGAGCTATACTGTCCCTTACATAACAGGAGATGATTTCTGGTGGAGAACTGAAGGCCTTGCGGACTATACTGCCCATATTCTAGGAAGCGATGAGCCTGGGTGGGCAATAGGATGCAATACATGGCAAGGCTATCTAGATAGCTCTGCATGCGCAGCTGCATTTATCGTTTGGTTAGAGAACTATTGCAAAGATAATGACATCCATATAAAATTACATAGGGGTAACAAGGAAGGCACAGCATCATCAAAAGTTTTACAACAGGCTTGCGGCAAGACAACAACTGAACTGTGGGATATCTACAAAAACAGTGTCATTAGCAGATGCGGCAACGGAGTGACAGAGACAACGCTCGGCGAGCAGTGCGACTGCGGCAATGACGGCACTTGCACTGCTGCTGAACTGAATAATAAACAATGTAATACAATTTCTAATTCACCTTATACCGGGGGCGCTCTAAGTTGCACCAGTCTCTGTGCCTTCGACACCTCCGCCTGCTATACTGCACTTTCCGTCAGCTGCTCGCCGACGCCTGCGATCCTGTCAACCGGGCAGTCACAGAAGTTCACTGCAACGCCGAGCGGCGGGAAGCCGCCTTATACTTACGCATGGTCAGCGCCAGGATCGACTAATCTGGGGTCACCAACAATTTTCACTGCATCAAACGAATTCACGACATCCTATTCTCCTGCTGGGCAGTACTCTGCCACTGTGACAGCAAAGGACAGTGCAGGCCAGACAGCCACGAACTCCTGCAGCGTCAGCGTGAGCGCGCAGTGCACCCGCAACTCTTTCAGCAGCTTGCCTTCGGGCTTTGAAGATGATGGCACTGCTGTTAGCCGGACGTCAACTGTTTCATGGGCAACTGGCGGATGCAGTGCGATAACAATTTGTGCAGACAGCGGGAGCGGGCAGAGCACGTTTGCTTCCGGAACAACAGGCTCGCAGGACGCTACATGGATCCAGTGCGGATCTTCTGGCGGAACTGCAAAGACCTACAGC
>CAYJMB010000114.1:0-1880 GCA_964371455.1 uncultured archaeon
ATGCATGGCCTGTGATCACAAGAAACAAGAAAACGTGCATTATTGCGGAAGCTGCAGAACCGATCTGATGCTGACTCAAGAGGAGATAGACGCGCGGGACAAGTTCTTTGAGATTTATAATGACCTCATGAGTGCCAAACACCCTGACGTTAATCTGACAAGAAGCATGTTTGACGCTTTCATCAAGACAAAAGGCGCAACAATGGCAATGCAAATACTTCGCATGTTCGCAAGCGAAGACAAAATAGAAGTTACAGAGCCTCAAAATAACGCATTGCTAAAACTTGAGCGTGAGAAGCTTGAGATTTTGAAGGAAATTAGGGACAAGTTGGACGTGAAAAAATGAAAGTCTTTATTGTTGGAGAGTACGGTCCAGAGCATAACCTAATTATAAGCATTCATAAGACTCGCAAAGGCGCTTTTCGAGCTTGGAATAATCATAGATTGCATTTATTGCATTCTGCTAAGCAATCTCTGAAAGATGAAAAGTACGATAAGAAAATGAAAGACTTGTACTCCGATACTCCTTACATTAGGGAGTATGATATTGAGAAGTGAGTTTCTTTAACTTTACTTTAAGTTACTTCAAATTACTTTAAGAGACGCTAGTAAACTCGATTCGCAAAAGCATCTCATGCCATTCCGGCTAATTTCTTTGCCTCATAGACCATCTTTGGGTTGAGGTAGACATGTTCGCCATAGCTTGTTGGCTTTCTGACTATGAAACCTTCTCGTATCAGATCCTCGGTAACACGCGCCACGTCATTTCTCACATGAGGAGGAAAGCCTTTTGGAATATTGTTGATGGCTGTATGCTTTCCGCCTATCCAGCGGTGCATTAACATCTTGCGCAGAACAGCAGCTTTAAGCTCTTTATCATCCATTTAATCACTGATTTAGCAAGTCAATATACTGAAATAATAGTTATATATTGCTATAATAGATATTTAAACCTTCTGTTTCATAATAATGCAGTGATAAATATGGAAAACACAACAGCATTTGTAGAGACATTTGGGAGCTCGCCATTAATCAAAGTTTTAGACTTCCTTATGACTTATAGAGAATTTGACTACTCTTTGTCAGACATAGCAAAAGAAAGCGGAGTAGGTTGGAACACACTGCACTCGTTTTTCTTTAAACTAGTAGAAAAAGGAATTGTGAAAGAAACAAGGCAAGTAGGCCGCGCAAAACTATACAAGCTTAACACAGAAAGCCCGATAGTCAAAAACTTGATAGAGATCAACAACCTTGTAACGAGCAATGCAGTAGACGAAGAAATAGAACGGCAAGAATTGGAAGCTTAGTAACGCTATTTCTTTTTAGCTCTTTTTGCAGCATTCGCCTCAATTTTCAACAGCAAAGAATGAATTCGTGGCTGAAGGAATACAGTACTTGAAAGTATGATAAACAAAAGAGCAGAATTCGTAGCAACACTGTCTATACCGCTAGCACTGCAATTTATCAGAGGATTGCCTGTAAGATTGTCAGTACCACACAAAAAATTTCCTGTCAGCTCAAAGATAATTATTGCTAATGGTATGAGTAGGATGAATTTCTTATTAGGGTTGCTGCTTCGTTTATAGATTATTGTAGCGATAACTGAAAACACCATGATATCAAGGAACATTCCGCCTATGACAAAACCAAGTGTATTGTAGCCTTCCAAAATAGCGGTTCGCTGCGGCACTTTGATAAAAGGAATTATGGGGTGCTCGATCCAATTCGTGATGTTGTAGGACGATTCTTGGTTGTTCTGTATATTCCCTAGGTAGCCAAACAAAATATGTCCGCCTTCATGGATGTAGTAGGTGGACGTTATAATCCTGACTTCGCCACTTAGATGAGCATAAAGAAGGTCACGTAAATCATAGATTTGG
>CAYJMB010000115.1:0-1874 GCA_964371455.1 uncultured archaeon
GCGGCAATTCATCCGCCGCATCAATGCGGCGGTTTTCATGCCGTATTTGATAATTATAGTCATCCAAATGACCTGAGAATTATAACAACAAACAAAAAGGCAACTACGATTGCAAAAGGCAACTTATTTTACGGCAACGCCTAAGTCGACAGTATCTATCGGCACCCTACTGGCGTCTCTTCGGACTCGTCATTGATTCCGCCGCACTGGGTAGAGACAAATATTTTGGAGTAATTTGCGCATAGCTGCACAGAGACGCTGTTGAAAAGCAGTGTGGCAATCTCTCCCCTGTTAAATGTGAGAGGGGTGTTGTTCGCAGTGAAATTATGGCCTGTCTTGTTGAAAACCTGGGCACCTGCAATGGTTAAATTATTTACATACCCCGAATTCTCAACAACAGCCCTCACTGTCCCGGCAGTGCCATTCTGGAGATAAACTTCCTTTATCCTTATCGCTGCGCCTGCGCAGTTCACAGCCTCGCTTGTCCTGTTCTCAACCTTTCTCTGCGCGCCTGTTGTGAATTGATTAAGCCATGAGAACACGAGCCCCGCAATAGTCACAGAAATGACAATGAGCAGCACTGCTGCTATAAGCGGCGAAACGCCTTTTTCACTGCGCATTAAATCACTATATCTAATTGCCAATGGCTGTATATAAACATTTTTATTTTTCTGTCTTACTGCTATTGCAAAATCGATAATCGGCATCTCAATAGAAGAAAATAAAAATCCAGAATTACGAAACAGCTGCGACACAGCTTGGGGTGCTATCAAATGTTGCGCTTATTCCTCCGCAATCCGTTGTAACAACAACCCTTGAGAATGCTCCAGGGCACGACGCAAGGTTTACGGTGAAAGCCAGCGATGTTATATTTCCTCTGTTCAAGACAGCAGGCATGGTTGTGGATGTCGTAAAGCTGAGGCCTGTGGTGTTGAATAGCTGTGCTCCTATGATGCTGAGATTTGTAATGCCATTGTTTCTGACTATTGCCCTCGCTGTTGTGGTGCCGCCTGATGTGTTAGCGCCTGTATACACCTGGTCAATAGCTATAGAAGCGCCGCTGCAGCTAACAGCAATGGTTGTCTTATTTGTCACAGTGGCTGTTGTCGTTCTTGTCAGCGTAGAAAACCATCCTGCGATAAGCGTCGCGATGGCGACAGTGAATGCAATAAGCAGGACAGCTGCTATAAGCGGCGAAATACCTTTCATTAAATCACTATTTCTATATGTCAGGAAGCAGTATATAAAGTTAACCAATGGTTCAGCGATGCTGTCGCTAACCATCGTTAAGTTGGCGGTATCAGTTCAGCAGCTCAGGTACGTCACGCTGCTCTCCGGCAGTTTGTCATAAGCGTTGCCAGGACAGTTCACGCTGACGATCTCAATGAATTCTATGGTGTTGTTGATGCCTGTGCATGTAGTTGTGCTGACATTGCTGACTGTCACTGTTGTCCCTACATTTATAGTGTAGACAGATCCCAGATCATAAGAATAAGTGCTTCCTGTATCATTTCTGACCACGATTGTTGTGACGTTCACGGCTCTCTTCCCGTTATTGGCTATGCTGGCAGTGACATTGTGGTTATTGCCTGCTGAGCAGTTCCCGGAGCAGTTGTACGTCGCATTGCGGATGTAGAGGTCTGCATACTGGCAGTTAAGCTGTTCAGTTGTGGTATTTCTTATTGTGGCTGTCTGCGACCGTGAGAGCGTGTTTACCCATCCCGCAACAATTGTGGATATGACCACAACCATCATCACAAGCAGTACTGCGCTGAGAAAATGTGAAACGCCTTTTGCCATACAACAATTATACCATGCAGCATATTTATTGGTTTTCAGAGAAGGTGTCTTTGTTTTTTGATGAAACTTTTTCC
>CAYJMB010000116.1:0-1861 GCA_964371455.1 uncultured archaeon
CACGCATTGATGCCGGCACAGGGGAAGACATGCTAAAATATGTCCAAGACAGACAAGCAAGAACAGGCAGTTCCCATGCTGGTCTTGGATGCTTTTATGCTGCCTGTTATGCTGATGGCTTAAGAACGCGTCCCTATTCGGAGAAAGGGCAGGAAGGAACTGAAATATTTGTTCTTATTAAGAGACAGCGCCAGCCCGTGTAAAAGAGAAATTCGTTGTTATGCACTTCAATAAATTCTATGAGTTTGCTGATACAGAAGAAGCGCTAGAAACAGTGCCTGTTTGATAAGGATATGGAGTTTTTTTGCGGCTCCATTTCTTTCTAGGCACATAGGGAGCTACTTTTTTACGTAATTTATGTCTTGTATGAAATAATCTTGATTTTACAGCCACTATAGTGGTATCGAGCCTTGATGCAATCTGTTCATAAGGTTCCTCATCAAGTGCGCACAGCAATGCTGTCCTATCAGGTTCTTTCATCCCTTTCAGCTCCTCCATTATTCTTTTTTCTGTTTCTTTGGCAGCAGCTACTTCATCAGGTAACGGTCTTTCGTCTGGAATTTCGGCAACACCATAAGACAAATAAAATTCGTCTACAGATGAATATATAGGAAATGAGTGTCTTGAAACTTTTGTTGGTGGATCTCTAGCACATAGATATAATATTTTATTGTAAGCTATCCTATACAACCATTGCCTGACGCTTGAATGGTCTCTTAACTTGCCAAAATTTTTCCATGCTTGATAAAAAGTATTCTGCACAATGTCCTCGGCATCTGCACGATTTTGAAGCATGCTGTATGCATATCTAAAAATTCTTTTCCTATACTGACGGTAATATCCTGCCATGATGTCTTGTAGAATATTCTGATCCTTCATCTACTTTCGCCCTATCAATGCTATCTGCGCCAGCAAAGCTTCCAGCTGGATCTGGGGGTTGCTGCCCTCTGTGAGGCGGAACTCGTACTCGCCTATGCGCTCTATGATTTCCATTTTTTGCGTATCGATAACTGGGAGATTTATTGTCTGACTATGCATTTCCTTTATAATATCCTCGCCTGAGAGCCCTTTGGTATACAGCAGGTCGGACAGCATCTGGCGCGCTGAACGGAAATTGCCGGTCAATGACACTTCCAGCATCTTCTTTACTTCTGCCGGATCTGCCCGGCTGGTAACAGCATAAACAACATCCTCTGTTATCTTCTTTGTGGAGGAAGCCATTTGAAGTATGTTGATAGCTTTCCTTAGGTCGCCTTCTGCTGTCGTGAAGATCGCGCTGAGGGCTTTGCTGTCAACACCAAGCTTTTCTTTTTTGGCAATGGCTTGCAGGGCAGAGATGACATCTTTTTCAGGCAAAGTGGAAAAACGAAAAACAGCGCACCTGCTCTGGACAGGCGGAATAATCTTGCCACTGTAATTGCATGCGAGGATGAAGCGGCATATGTGTGCGTAATTTTCCATTGTCCTGCGCAAGGCATGCTGCGCATCCTTGGTCAAAGAGTCGGCTTCGTCCAGATAGACAATTTTGAACAAGCTGTTCATGGGAATCGTGCGGGCGAACTCCTTGACTTTGACGCGAATAGTGTCTATGCCACGCTCATCTGACGCGTTGAGCTCCAAAAAATTTCCCTGCCATTGTTCGCCATAGAGCTCATTTGCGAGCGCAAGGGCAGCTGTTGTCTTGCCAATGCCAGCAGGTCCTGCGAAGAGCATGTGCGGGAGCGAGCGCTTCGCAACAAAATGTTTCAGCCTTTCAATAACATGCTGCTGGCCTATGATATCATCCAGCCGCTGCGGGCGGTACTTCTCTGTCCAGATTTCTTCGACTGCTTCTGGCATGAAGTAACATAAAGGAAGAAAG
>CAYJMB010000117.1:0-1859 GCA_964371455.1 uncultured archaeon
TATTTCATCCCCAACTGCCTGAAGAGCGCAGACATATCGCCGCGCTTGAGCTTGCCTGGGCTCAGCTTCTTCATAACCTTTTTCATCTTGTTGTAGTTGGCAAGAAGTTCGCGGACGTCCTGCTCCTGCGTGCCTGAGCCAGTAGCAATCCTGTGGAGACGCGAAGGATTGATAACGTCAGGATTTCTTTTTTCTTCAAGCGTCATGCTTTGCATGATGTACTTCCACTTCTTCATCTTCTGCTCCTGCACATTGAGATTTCCTGCCTTGCTTGCGAGCTTTCCGAGGCCTGCCATGTCCATGATCTGCGAGAGCGGGCCCATCTTCTGCATGCTTTCAATTTGCGCGTAGAAATCTTCAAGATCAAAGTCGCCCTTGATAACCTTCTTAGCTTTCTCTTCGTCAACAACAGCACGCGCTTTTTCCAGCAACGTTTCCAGGTCAGGGAAACCGATGAGCCGTGCCACAAACTTCTCGGGATCATATGCCTGCAGGTCTTCAACAGTCTCGCCAATGGTCAGAAATTTCACTTTTGCGCCTGTTGCATTGCATGCTGTCAGCGCGCCTCCGCCTTTTGCAGTTGCATCCAGCTTTGTGACTACAACATCTGTTATGCCGAGTGCGGCGTGAAAAGCAGAAGCCTGCTGCTTCGCAGCCTGTCCTATGTCTGCAGGAATAACAAGGATTTTTTCATATTCTCTGTTGTCGCATGCTAAGAGAACGGCATCAAGTGACTTTATCTCATCCACTAAATCTTTGTCAAGCGCGTTCCTGCCTGATGAGTCTACAATTATAACGTCGCCGCTTACTTTTTTGAGTGCATTTTTCAGGACATCTGCTGCATTTTTGTTTCCCTTTTCTCCATAGAACAGCACATCAATCCTGCTGGCAAGCTGCTGCAGCTGCTCGTAAGCAGCCGGACGGACGACGTCGCAGCAGATCATGACAGGTTTTAACCCTTTTTTCTCGTAAAAGCGCGCGAGCTTTGCTGCGGCTGAGGTTTTACCACTGCCGTATAAACCTGCGAGCAGTATTTTCTTCGGCTTGAGTGAAATCTGAGGCTTCTCTTTGCCCATGATGTTTGTCAATTCTTCATAGACAACTTTGATAACGTGCTCTTTTCTCGTGAGACCGGAAGGCAGCTGCTCCATGGACCTGTTTTTTATTTTTTCGCTCAAATCAAAAACCAGGGCGACGTCTACATCAGCTGAGAGCAAGGAACGCTGTATGTCTTTCACAAGCTCGTCAATTGCTGCCCTGTCCACAACGCCGAGGCGCGCGATCTTGTCAATGCTCTGCCTCAGTTTTTCTGACAATTCTTTGAGCATATGCGATCACGTCATTTTTGATGATCCGAATGATTTATTATTGTTTTTTAATTTTATTGCTGACAACAATTACAAAATCGTCAACAGCAACATCAACGATGTCTATTTGTTGGAGAAGAAGGTTTTAAAAGTTTGGATGAGTCACAACATTTAAGCAGCTTTCTTCTGCTTTGATTTCGTCTTTTCTGATTTATCTTCTCGTTCTGGTATTTCCCCTTTTATCTTGAATCCAGCGGATGGCCAATGGTACGTCTTTCCTTTGTAGGTGAAGTTCTCTGCGTGTTCGAGAAGCTCTCTGACTTTTTCAAGTGAGTAGCCATCTGCAATCATCTGCTGCGCCAGGCGGTTTTTCTCGACAGCTTTACTTTCCCAGAAATTTTGATGTGTACCTGAATTGCTCCCAGAATTTCAGGTCTTCTTCTGTTACAGGGAATTTTGTCTGATTAACTGGTCCATGATAAGAGCAACTGAATTATCAATACGCGTGGATGCCCTGAGGTACGACTGCACCTTTTTTAGCGTGTCGGAAAA
>CAYJMB010000118.1:0-1838 GCA_964371455.1 uncultured archaeon
TGCTTACTGGAGAGATACTGAAATTGGTTGCAAGGCCAAAGCGCGGAGGCTGAATTTCGGCTCTACTTACATATATACAGAAATACATAAAATTATCTTGGCGTTTTTATTTCTATGCTAAAATATTTTTTTATTGTTTACTGGAAAGACTAAAAACTTTAAATACTGTTTTACATAATTATGTAGAGATGGGGAAAAGGCGCACTAACGTGCGCCAGACAGACAAGGGTCAGAGCTGGAATGCTTGATGAAGGTGAAGGCCACTTTTGTTCTTGAGGAAGAGCTACTCATCAGGCTGAAAATGGCTGCTGTGAAGAGCAGGAAATCTTATTCTGAAGTTGTTGAGGACCTTATCAGAAAAGGCATTGGAGGCGGGCGATAATGGTTGGTGAGCTTGTGCTGGTCACATTCGGCGGATTCATTGGAGGGTGGATCAGGGGAACGGTAGGCGTTCTCAAAGCAGTAAGGATGGGAAGAAGACCCAGCGCGAGATATTTGATTACGACACTCATCGCTTCAGCGCTAATTGGCATGATTGCAGGGCTGTTTGCGGAAAATGACATGAAATTTTCCATACTCGCAGGCTATGTGGGCACAGATTTCCTTGAATCGCTCTACAAAGTCAGGTTCAGGGAACGATACAAGCCCAGCAAGAGAAAGGTGAGGATCCCATGATGGATTTTATGATACTAATGATATTAATTTTGTCATTTTTTGGAAATCTTGAAATAATTAGGAGTTGATGTGAATGCAGATTGTGAGATGCGACCGTTTGGGAAGAATTGTCCTTGACAAAACAGTCAGAAGGGACATGGGAAATACATTTGCCATCCTGAAAGAAGAGGACAAAATAATTTTAATGGCTATGCAGAAAAAAGATGTTATAAAAAGAACAGTCAGACATTAATTTTTTATTCAGTATTGATTGCTGAATAATAGGGCAATACAATCAGATATGATCTCAAAAAATTACAGGCGCATTACAAATTTTGCTAACCAAATTTCCGGCAAAGATATTTATAGATTTAATGACTATTAACAGAAGAAAAATACAAATCATGTGATACTAATGGCTGTACAACCTGTCAGGTCAGAAACTTCAACAAGAACATATAAAATTGTAATTGTTATACTGGTTCTTATTATCCTGGCAGGCGGTGTTTTCTTTGTATTCGGTTCTATACCAGCAGCAGGCGGGGACAAAACAAAGGCAGAAGCCAATGTATTAGATTTGTACAAAGTCATCACAGGCGGCAACGTGGAAATTCTCAAGACATCTGAACAGAATGGCCTCTACAAAGTCACAGTCAGGTTTGGGGATGCCACTGGCAGGGATACTGTGCAGGATATTTTTATCACAAAAGACAGCCTGTTCTTCACTGACAGGCTTATAGATGTCGGCGTGCAGAAGTCCGTTCTCGGAAACCAGAGCGCATTTGCGCAGTGCCTGTTTGACAAGCGGATCAGGATTTTCGGGCTTTCCAACGACCCTGCGACTCAGGCGCAGCTGCAGGTACTGGGCGCTTTTGCAGCTTCGCTCTATGTGGATTGCGGCGGCCAGAATGCAGCCATATGCCAGCAGCTGAACATCACCCAGGTGCCTGTGATATTCTACAATGGGACATTGGTACAAGGGCCTCTGAACACAGACTGGTTCGTGCAGAACGCGGGCTGCCGGCTTGGATTCTTCAATGCGACACAATAAAATGTAGCTCGCTCTTTCCCTGAGATTCTTTGAGTCAACTATAATTTCTAT
The DNA here is from genome assembly GCA_964371455.1 of uncultured archaeon. GTDB lineage: Archaea > Aenigmatarchaeota > Aenigmatarchaeia > GW2011-AR5 > GW2011-AR5 > JACQNX01. Next base: position 1,757 of record CAYJMB010000118.1, read on the forward strand.
ATCCAATCATAGAATTTCTTGTTGCCAAAATATTCTGCATTCTGTTTTGTTTTTTATCAAATACGGCATGAAAACCGCCGCA
>CAYJMB010000119.1:0-1804 GCA_964371455.1 uncultured archaeon
TGGCTTTCTCTTCATTTTTATACTTTGCCCCCAATTAAGAGAATAAATTAATGTAACAGTCATAATATATTGAAGTCAAGGTTTTTGAGAACACCATTCTTTTGGGGTTCACAAAGACCGTTTCTTTAGAAAAGGGATTTGTATGGCAGGAGAATTTGGCGGACGAAAACTGAAGCGTGACAGAAATAGATTTCGCTGGAAAAAATCCGATTACCGAACCCGCGTGCTGAAGCTGAAGGAGAAGAAGGACCCCCTTGAGGGCGCGCCGCAGGCTCGGGGCATTGTGCTGGAGAAAAGAATGGTTGAACAGAAGCAGCCGTCCTCAGGGCTTATTAAATGCGTAAGAGTCAGGCTGATCAAGAACGGCAAGCAGGTCACTGCATTTGTTCCGCGCACTGGTGCGATCAATCATGTTGCAGAGCATGACCAGGTGACAATAGAGGGCATGGGCGGGTCGCAGGGCGGAGCTGTGGGCTCGATTCCTGGCGTGAAACACAGGGTCTTTAAAGTAAATGATATTTCACTGGAAATGATAAGAACAGGAAGAAAGCAGAAAGCCACGAAGTGATGAGGATGAATTACGAAAGAACTATAAGAGAATGGCCGGAAGAAAAACAGACAACTGGCATGTCAAAGAAGGATGCATACTGCGCTGTTTTTGATGATATCGACGGGCTCCGCAAAACATTGGTCCGCAATCACGGGAGGCAACTTCAAAATGGATGGAATTTCCCAACGATGTGGATGACAACTAACGTTCGCGATGGTCTTGAAAGAAGCGGCGTCATTACAAGAATAGGGCCTGAGAGAGGAATCGTTTTTTATCGGCTTAACCAGGAGTACGAGCACATCTTGGCTGATTCTCCGGAGTAGATTTAAAATAAGTGATTACCAATGAGAGAAAGAAGAATGGGAGAAGACAATGATATGAAAAGTGGCGGAGAAAGAAGAGGACGCTACCGGAGACGAGATGATAATACTGAAGGCGAAAAGAAATTCTCCAGGCCAAGGGCGCCAAGAAAACCTGCAAAACCGCAGCAAAGAAAAGAGAGGATGAAATTTAATGTAAAGCTCTTTGGTCGATGGGACAGCAATATTGAAGTGATGGACCCAAGCCTGAAAGGGTACATAAATCTTGAACCACGGCTGCTGCCGCGGTCGGCGGGCATGCATCGCGGCAGGTTTCATAAGTCAAAAATGCACATTGTTGAAAGGCTTGCGCTGAAGATGATGGTGTCAGGGCACACAGGAAAGAAGCACAAGCTCAGTTCCGGGAAATTCGGCGGCGCTTACATAAATGTTCTGTCTGTTTTAGAAAAAGCTCTTGAACTGATTGAAAAAAAAGAAAACAAAAATCCTATTGAAGTACTCGTACGGGCAATTGAAAATGCAGCGCTCCGTGAGGAAGTTATCTCCTACCAGCTTGGCAGCATCATGGCGCGCGAGGCGGTGATCACAGCGCCTCAGAGGCGCGTGGACAAGACGCTGCGCCTTTTCACGCAGGCTGCTTACAGGGCGTCATTCAACAAAAAGAAAGATGTAAGCCAGGCGCTGGCTGATGAAATCCTTGCTGCTTACAGAAACTCTGCAGACAGCTTTGCGATAAAGGAGAAAGACCGCATTGAGCGAGAAGCTATGGGTGCGAGGTAAGAATGGCAGAAAATCTTTTTCAAGAATGCTTGAGCGCTCAGAAAAACACGACAACCCTTACTTTTTGCTAAGAAGAGCTGCACGACTGCTGAGATCAGTAAACTTGGCTGGCCTTACAGAAAACCAGAAAAGCACATTCCGCCTTCTACAGCTG
>CAYJMB010000120.1:0-1803 GCA_964371455.1 uncultured archaeon
AAAATGGGACTCGGAAAACTTAAATTCGCGATGTTTGCGACGTTTGTGCTGCTGTTCGGAACAGTGCTGGCACTCACAGGCATAGTTGTGTGGCTTATTGCGCCTGGACTGTATGCAGCTTCCATATATCTTCTAGTTGGAGTGCTGCTGGCATTTACAATAGGAATAACGCTGCTGCAGTATTTGCTTGCGCCTTACATTATCCGTGCATTCACGAACATGAAGGAGCTTGATGAGAAAGAATACAAATGGATACATGATATGGTTGATGATATTGTAAAAAAGGCTGGCCTGAAGAAAAAACCCCGCCTGTATCTGGTCTATGACGGCACGCCAAACGCTTTTGCATTCGGGTGGGGCAGAAATCACGCATTCATCGCAGTGCACACAGGACTCATAGAGATGCTGAACAAGGATGAGATAAAATCTGTGCTTGCACATGAGGTGGGGCATGTGAAGCACAATGACATTGTCCTTATAACACTGGCATCTATGGTGCCTGTTTTTGTGTACTACCTCATAATTGCGATAGGTTCAATAGTTGTGCGATCAAGGGACAAAGATAACAACGCACTTGCCGGCGTGCTCATCTTCATAGGGGCATACATTGCGCAGTTCTTCACCATGCTGATTGTGCTTTACCTGAGCAGGACACGGGAAAGCTTTGCAGACCTGTTCGGCGCTGCAGCGACAACGCCGAAGGATATGCGAACAGCACTGGCAAAGATAGCATACGGCTTTCCCCTGCTTTCAGGCGCAAAGGCGAAGAAATATGAAAAAACCAGGGCATTCTTTATAGCAGACCCTATAGCAGCTGTTAATGAAAGAGAGCAGAGGGAAAGAGAGCTGGGAAAAGCGCTGGACAAATCCATAAAGAAGCGGCAAGAGGAAGGCCCTCACCTTGAGACAGGAAAAGAGATATCCGACGCCATGAAGTGGGAGCGCGAGCGCGCTGCTGCGAAGCTGCTAAACATCTTCTCCACGCACCCGCTCACGTACAAACGCATAGACAATTTGTACGAGTTCGAGAAGGAGATGAAGAAAGGGATTGACCTTAAGCAGTTGTAGTTGAAATCTTATCAGGTCTATGCTGCCAGAAGCTCTTTGAGATGCATCTGCAGGCTTTCTACTAGCTCGTACCATTCTGGCCTCAACGACACAGGTATGTAGTTATTAGTAATTGCTTTGATCTGTTTTATGTTGATTGAGCCAAGCTTTGAAATACATTCGTTCAAGACGTCTGAACAGGTTTTTTTGCTTTTTTCATATTTCAGAATGCTGTGCAGGGATTTTATTACGCGTTTTTTGTCTGTCTTTTGGATGAAATTTGCAAGGTCGAAAATGTCTCTGCCCTCTGTTCTGTTATGGACCTGAAAAGGCGCGATTTTTCTATTTTGTAGCCTTCTACTTCCATTATTTTTTCTAAAAATTTTATCTTTTCTTTTATTTTTGAAGAAGAAACATAATCAAAATCAAGATCTTCTGAAAACCTTGATATACCAGACGCATAGATTCTGTTGAGCGCTGTGCCGCCTTTGAATAGTACAGTTTCTTTTTCTGCTGCGGATACTATTTTTCCCAGTAAATCAATAACATAAAATTCCTTTATAATAAACTGCAAAGGCAGTCCGTATTTCGCAGATAACGAGCGAAAAAACTCCAGCTCAGCCATGATACCACCATGAGAGAAGATTTTGCTTTTTTATACAATCTGTGATTTTCCATTCTTTGATGTATATGCCTTTTCCCTGGCCCAACATTACTTGATATTTTACCCTGCTTTTCATATAAGAAATAACAAAC
>CAYJMB010000121.1:0-1794 GCA_964371455.1 uncultured archaeon
ATAATGCAGATTTTGTAAGCTGCTACAGAATAAGATCAGAGGGGATGTCGCTGACGCATAGGTTTGGAAACTGGACTATCACAAAGTGGGCAAACCTGCTTTTTGGAACTGGTTTAAAAGATTCCCAGTCTGGTATGTGGATATTGCAACGGAGCCTACTAAAAAAGATGAAACTCGTAAGCGACAAGAGGCCGTTTTCGGGGGAAATAAAAATAGAAGCTGCGAAACATGGAAAATTTATGGAGCACCCTATCGTGTATAGAAAAAGAAAAGGCCGGTCAAAGGTGCAGAGCTGGCGAGTCGGCTGGGAAAATATAAAATTTTTATTCAAGAAGAGGTTTTCTTCTCTATAAACTTGATCATTCCTAACTAAAGCGGGTGTTAAGGTAAAACATTAATCTCGTATTCAGACTTTTTGTCTCGATATTCAGAAACATTTTTAGGCTTTTTAGCTGTAGAGTCACTTCTTGTTTCCGGGGAATAAGTTTCTTCGTCATTATAGCTCTACATCTCTTAGAACCTAGAACGCTCTTCCTTACATAACTTATCACCTGAATTTATTTATCCTTTCGCTGCAAATTTCTTATGGACAGGAAACTTTCCACAGACATCTCTTGAGGCTCATGGCCTACGTTGGTTAGTGGTAAGGAACCCCCAGTCAAAGTTGAGGTTTCAGCATGTCTATGCCTCATCACCTAGGTTCACTAATGGGGCATTCCTGTCCTTTATGAAAGGACTATGATTCGTATGGCATTTCGTTTTTCATGACGTACCATACGTCTGACAGCATCTTTCTTGCTGTGCTTCTTCTCGCGATTTGTTTTCCTTTTCTCTGTCTCACGCGATAGTAATGTTTCATGTACTTCGTCTGCATCATTATCGCTCTTCCTGAGCATTCGTACATGATCCATTTGAGATATTTGTTGCAAGCCTTGCTTGCAACTGTCCTGCTCTTCTCGCCAGACTGGTAGATTCCTGGGCAGAGCCCTGCGTAGCTCACAAGGCTTTTTGGGTCTGGAAATCTGCGAATGTCCCCTATCTCCGCTTCTATGAGCAATGACCCGAATTTGCCAATACCTGGAATTGACTGGAGCAGGACGGAATTCTTTCTGGTCATGTTCATCAGGCGTATCGTCTTGTCTGCGCTTCTTATCTGGCTGTCGAGAAGCTCGAGCATCTGCACGTAATTGCATATCTCAAAATCCTGCGATTTCAGCCATGCCACGCCTTCCTTGTTCCACAGCTTGCGCTTGTACTTGATGCCGTTCCTTAGCAGCATCCACTTTATCCTGCACTTCAGCGCTGCGCGCATGTGCACAAGCCTGATCCTGTGTCTTCCTACATTCCGCATCTCTATGATCTCTTCGTCGGGTATGTATACGACAGGCAGATATCCTGTCCGCAGCAAATCTGCAAGTATTTGCGAATCCTCCTTGTCTGTCTTCTTCTTGCCCGATATCTGCTTGACCTTGCGGGGATCAGCCAGCAGAGCCTCGTATCCGCTGTCTTTCAGCATCCTGTAGAATCCTCTCCACAAGCCGCATGCTTCTATGGTTATTGCCGTGTCTTTGCACGGCGTGAACAGGAATCTCTGGAGAGATTCCTTTGTGTTCGGGAAATTTCCCTGCTCAATTACCCTTCCGGAGTTGTCAAGGACAGTCCCGAAAAAGCTGTCCTTGTGTATGTCTATGCCTGCGTAGAATTTCATATCGATCACCCAATTGATATTTATGTCTGCGCCCATAATTTTTGTTATGGGCGCTCAGAAGAAGCGTTCTACTACAGTCAAGGAAA
>CAYJMB010000122.1:0-1618 GCA_964371455.1 uncultured archaeon
TTTTCAAGAGAGCAGGACAAGCAGTTTTTTGGCTTTCATTATTAGATTCATCTCTGTACGGACAGGGGAATTCCAATCAAAAAGCATTGACATATGATGCCGCATTAGCAGCCTCGCCTGATGAGCATCATGTTTTCAGAGCAGAAGGATTCTACATAAGAGGCAAAACGAATGTTTTTGGTTTTATAGATGGCTATGGTCCAAAGACTGAAAACTATTACACTGAGATTTATGGGAGACGAGATTTTGCGGAACGTACAGGGATACAGTTGGAGTTAAATGATGGCAAAGACATTCCTGGCGCATTTAGAGTTGGCGCAATATTTGATATTCCAAATTTGCCAAAGCGGGTCTATGCCAATGTTAAGATATTGCCAGTCAATGTTACGGGTAGCGAAGTCACACATGAAGTACAAATAGGACCTTTTACTTCTATAGAACTTGGAAAAGGATGGCACTTTGAACATTGGGTAGATTTTAATTTGGGTAAGACGGAAGCACCAAAAGTGATTAGTGAAGCTACCGCAACAAAGAAAATTAAGGGAAGATGGTATGCTGTATTTAGAGCCAGTTATAAAGTCAATACAGAAGGTTTTGGCTTTCGCGCAGGTTTTAGATACAAAATGTTCTAGAATTTAGCATTTATCGCACTAATCCTCTTGCCTTTTTCCCTGCAGATGTCAGCCCGCGGTAAGCGCGCCTTCTCTGAGAAACAATCCAGTTCCTTTCCTTGTCTTTCTTGATTGCAGGGTGGTGCTTGTCCACAAGAATAACCTCGTAGAATTTGTGCTTGCCGTCCTCGCCAATGTTATAACTATTGAGCACTTCAAGGTTCGGGAACTTGTCAGCAACACGGCGCTCTGCTATGGCCTGCTTGTTTGTTTCCGGCGTGAAGAAGACGCCTGATGACTTGGGCTTCCTGCCTTTTCGCGTGGAGGGCTTTCTTCTGCCGCCTTTCTTGATGCGCACCCGTGCCATGACAAAGCCCTGCTTGGCTTTGTAGCCGAGGGCATGAGCACGGGCGGGATTTGTCGGCCTGTCAAGGCGCTCAACTGCGTTTTCTTTGTTCCATTCGCGGACTTTTTCCTTGTAATCAATATTGAGCATTTTTATCTTCTCATTCAGAAAGTATTTAAGTTGTGCTTATAGCGGATGAGACATTGGCAGGTTTATGCATAGAATTTCTGAACCAAACAGTGCAATTGCCTTATTTCTTGGTGTGGGGGCAGCGATGTACGGGCAAATGGCTCTGCGCCGAAGGAAATGGAGTTCCCATGGCTCTATGGCTCCCTAGCTCGTGGCTGGAAAATGTTGGCGACCACTGGACAAGAATCTCCCCTTACAAAATTTCAGGATGTGACGGCCAATACAATGCCGCAGCTACATTCCGTACACGTTACTTTGGAGTTTGCGTATACCCCCTCTTTCGAGATGGAAAAATTTACTACGCAGAATTCAGCGGCTCTGGCAAGAGCAAAAGAAAAGCTATACGATGTTTAAGATGGAATGTCAGGTACTTGTGGTATGAGAGGATATGGAGGACATTAGGCAGCTAAAACTACACCTTTATATATTTATTTTTTAATTGATAATAAAAACGATGCAATAAAATGAGGAT
>CAYJMB010000123.1:0-1618 GCA_964371455.1 uncultured archaeon
TTGTAAGGCAAAAAGAAAGTCTAGCTCCCGAATCTCCTCTTTCTCTGCGCAAATTCTTTCAGGAAATTGTTAAAATCCCTTTTTGACAGCTCAGGCCATCTCTTGTTCGTGAATATGAGCTCGCTGTATGCTGACTGGAACGACAGGAAGTTGCTCAGCCTCTTTTCCCCGCCGCTCCTGACTATGAGATCGGGGTAGGGTTGGCCGTTTGTGTACAGGTGCTCTTTCATGATCTGCTCATTGAGGTCAGAAGGTCTTATCATGCCCCTCAGCCCTTTCTCCAGTATACGCTTTGTCGCATCCACTATTTCCTGCTGCCCGCCATAGGCAAGCGCAACATTAAGAACATGTCTGTTATAATGTTTTGTCCGTTCCTCAACAGTAGCAAGCTTTTCCTGCAGCCTGTCAGGCAGCAGATGCGTCCTGCCAATGAATTTGACTTTTATATGAAACTGATGAACAACATGCTTGCCATCGTTGAGTATACTATCAGCCTCCATTCCCAGAAATTTCATGATGTACTTAAGCTCCCTCTTTGGCCTGGTCTTCAGGTTCTCAAAAGAAAGCACGTATGCTGTCATGTATTTTATGCCTGCCTCGCATGACCATTTCAGAACCTCGCGCGCCTTTTCCAGTCCTAGCCTGTGTCCTTCCCACGGTCTTTTCAGCAGCTCGCGTGCGAATCTGCGGTTGCCGTCCAGAATCATGCCTATATGAACAGGTATGGTGATCATGTCCCTCACTATATTTATTGATTCAATCAATATAAAATGATTTGATACAGTATTTTAGGTTATTGGTGCAGACAATGTTTGATATAATTCTTCTAGCTCTTCTCCTCACTGCTCTTGCAGGCTTGTGGGACCTGAAAACTACTGAGGTGCCTGACGAGATACCAGCAATCATGATTATTTCCGGTGTTGCTTACTGGCTGATCGCTGCTTCAATATCTGGCGATATCCAGCCTCTCGTTATTTCCCTTTCTGCTGGCACTATCTTGTTGGCTGCAGGTCTTCTCCTCTACAAAAAAGGCCAGTGGGGCGGAGCAGATGCCTGGATCTTGGCTGCTATCGGTTACATGGTCCCGCTTTTCGGAAACAGTATATTCATAATTCCTTACATCATAAACTTTTTCATAGTCTCTGCTGTTTACATGATTGTTTATGCAATTCTTCTCGGTCTCAGGAATAGGCATGTCTTTCCGCTCTTCCTGGATGACATCAGGAAAAACAAGAAAATCCTCTTGCTGCCATTTGCATTTCTTGCCTTCTTTCTTGCCATCACATATTTCTTTGTGTCCCTAGGTTACAGGGTGCGTATTCTTCCCGTAGTTGAAATTTTCCTGGTTCTTCTCTTCCTTACAATCTTCTGGCGCTATGGCAAGGTTATTGAGCAGCATGTCTTCAGAAAAAGGATCCCTGTCTCCAGGCTGAAAGCAGGCGATGTCCTTGAGGAGATGAACTGGGTCGGCCTCACCAAGCAGCAGGCCGCGGCCATGAAGAAGAAGAAGAAGTTTGTGACCATCAAAGAAGGCGTGAGGTTCGTGCCGGTCTTCTTCCTCTCGCTTGTTGTGACGCTGCTGTACGGGAATGTGCTTCTTGGATTTTTGGGACTGTGA
>CAYJMB010000124.1:0-1557 GCA_964371455.1 uncultured archaeon
GGGACAAGAGATGGTAAGCATCTCTGTCCCTGATTTTTGTTTGATGTCTTTGTTTTTCAATCGTTCAGTGAAATTTCACCTTACGATTTCATCTGTTGATTTCATCGCACTCTAGACCAAGACCTCAATGCCGAGCTCGTTCTGGGCCTTTGCCTTGTTGAAGCCTCCCATGGATTTGCCAAGGATGTAAGGCGACTTCACTCCCGTGATGATGGTTATTACCTGCAGCTTTCCTCTGAACTCAGGTATGATCCTCGCGCCCCACATGACTGTAGCCTCAGGGTCCATGTGCTGTGATACTGCCTCGCCGATTTCTGCGATTTCCTCCAGCTTCATGTCCTCGCCGCCTATCACCTGGATAAGCGCTCCCTTTGCGCCGGAGTAGTCAACGTCCAGCAGCGGATGAGACAGTGCCTTTGTAATCGCTTCTTTGGCCCTGTTCTGCGAGTCGCTCTCCCCAACGCCTATTGTGGCTACGCCTCCTGCTCGCATTATGGTTCTGACATCAGCGTAGTCCAGGTTTACAAGCGATGGCTGTGATATCGTCTCAGTGATGCCCTTTATCATCGTAGCTATGAGGCTGTCTGCAACGCCAAATGCCTCTTTCAGCGGGCGGTTGCCAGCAAGTTCCACAAGCTTCTGGTTCTCAATGACGATCACAGTGTCGCATACCTCTCGCAGTTTTGCAAGACCTTCTTCTGCTTTCAGTATTCTTGCGCCCTCGATCTTGAAAGGCAATGTAACTGCAGCTATCACGATAGCGCCCATCTCTTTTGCTAGGTATGCTACCACCGGTGCAGCTCCAGTGCCCGTTCCTCCACCAAGACCAGAGGTCAGGAATAGCAGGTCGCAGCCCTGTAGTGCCTCACGAATTTCGTTTTTGCTCTCTTCTGCCGCTTTTTTACCCACTTCTGGGTATCCGCCAGCTCCCAAGCCCCTAGTCAGTTCACGGCCAAGCAGGATCTTCTTCTGCGATTTCACAACTGCCAGATGCTTGGCATCTGTGTTTGCAGCAATGGTTGAAGCGCCTGCAATGCCCATCTCTGTGAGGCGGTTGATTGTATTGGTCCCGCCGCCGCCGCAGCCGACAACCATGATCCTGGCCTGGTCAATTTGGAAGTTAGCGATCTCATCGTTAAAATCTCCCATTTCTATTACCTCCTTTTTGTCGCGTCTAGACATCAGAAAAGCATGACGACTGCACGCTTTTCTGCATATATCTTTCAGCATCTAATTTTGGAAATATACGTCGCCGCATCGCAAACCTTTATATAATGCCTGCATATATCTCCGCTTAGAAATGAGCGCAAAATCATTTCCAGTCATTTGAAAAAGACCGTTGCAAGCGGTCTTTTCATTCTTTTCATTTTTTCATTTCATTTTTTTGGAACTGTCATTAAAGTACTTCTGTGCCGTATATAAACGTTGTGGTAGGGACGAAAATATTTTCTGCCACCAAAATTTACGCCGAAAATTTCGATTATGCAGCGTACACGTGCTTTTATATAATTTTTTCAAAACTAGAACGTAGTTATGCCAAAGCTACTAGAAGAATTG